>NZ_JBICYT010000016.1:0-16473 GCF_043201215.1 Streptomyces sp. NPDC048331
CCCCGGGCCCCCCCCCCCCCCCCCCCCAAAACCCCCGGGGGGGGCTGAATTTCCCCCCCCGCCGGCGTTTGAGGCGCGGGGGTCCGGGGGCAGCGCCCCCGGCAACCGGCCCGCAGGAAAGAGAACCGGCTCGGGCCGTCCCCCGGGCTCAAACGCCGGCGGGGCTGAAGGGCAGGACCGTGGCTCCCGGGGCCGGGCCGGACGCCACGCGCGTGGCCCGGCAGGTGCCCGAGGCTTCGAGCGCCGCCGCGACCTTGGCGGCCGCCTCCTCGTCCGCGACGAGGAACGCCGTCGTCGGGCCGGAGCCCGAGACCAGCGCGGCGAGCGCACCCCCCTCGACCCCGGCGGCCAGCGTCGCGGCCAGCGACGGCCGCAGCGAAAGCGCCGCCGCCTGGAGGTCGTTGGCCAGCACCGCGGCCAGCGCCTGCGCGTCGCCCGAGGCGAGCGCGGCCAGCAGCGCCGGGGAGGCCTCCGGCGCAGGGATCTCCGCAGCCCCGATCTCGGCGAGGCGGTCGAACTCGCGGAACACCGCCGGCGTGGACAGCCCGCCGTCGGCCACCGCGAAGACCCAGTGGAACGTCCCCGCCCCGACCGGCGTCAGCAGTTCACCGCGGCCGGTGCCGAGCGCGGCCCCGCCGACGAGGCTGAAGGGGACGTCGCTGCCGAGCTCCGCGCAGATGTCGAGGAGTTCGGCGCGCGGGGTGTCCAGCCCCCACAGCGTGTCGCAGGCCAGCAGGGCCGCCGCGCCGTCGGCGCTGCCGCCCGCCATGCCGCCCGCGACCGGGATGTTCTTCGCGATGTGCAGGTGGACGGCGGGTTCGATGCCGGCCCGGGCCGCGAGGATCTCGGCGGCGCGCGCCGCGAGGTTGGTGCGGTCCAGGGGGACCTTGTCGGCGTCCGGGCCCTCGCAGGTGACGGTCAGGGTGTCGGCCGGGCCGGCCGTCACCTCGTCGAACAGCGACACGGCGAGGAAGACGTTGGCCAGGTCGTGGAAGCCGTCGGGGCGGGCCGCGCCCACCGCCAGCTGGACGTTGACCTTCGCCGGGACCCGTACGGTCACGGGCGTGCGGGGCGCGCTCACAGTGCGGGCCTCTCCGCCGCGGGCTTGTGCTCGGCGATCGCCGCGAACTCCTCGACCGTCAGGGACTCCCCGCGGGCCTGCGGCGAGACACCGGCGGCGACCAGCGCGGCCTCCGCGCCGGCCGCCGAGCCGGCCCAGCCGGCCAGCGCGGCGCGCAGCGTCTTGCGGCGCTGGGCGAAGGCGGCGTCGACCACCGCGAAGACCTCGGCCTTGGTGGCGGTGGTCTTGATGGGCTCGGTGCGGCGGACCAGCGAGACGAGACCGGAGTCGACGTTCGGGGCGGGCCAGAAGACCTTGCGGCCGATGGCACCGGCCCGCTTGACGTGCGCGTACCAGTTGGCCTTGACGGAGGGCACCCCGTAGACCTTGTTGCCGGGCTCGGCGGCGAGCCGGTCGGCGACCTCCGCCTGCACCATCACCAGCGTGCGCTCGATGGTCGGGAACCGGTCGAGCATGGTGAGCAGGACGGGCACGGCCACGTTGTACGGCAGGTTGGCGACGAGCGCGGTCGGCGCCGGGCCGGGCAGCTCGGTCACGAGCATCGCGTCGGAGTGGACCAGCGCGAAGCGGTCCTTCTTCGCGGGCATCCGGGCCTCGATGGTGGCGGGCAGGGCCGCGGCGAGGATGTCGTCGATCTCGACGGCGACGACCCGGTCCGCGGCCTCCAGCAGCGCGAGCGTCAACGAGCCGAGCCCCGGGCCGACCTCGACGACCACGTCGTCCGGGCGGACCTCGGCGGTGCGCACGATCCGGCGCACCGTGTTGGCGTCGATGACGAAGTTCTGCCCCTTCTGCTTCGTCGGGCGTACGCCGAGGGCGGCGGCCAGCTCCCTGATGTCGGCCGGGCCGAGGAGGGCGTCGGGCGCGGCGGGGGAGGCGTTCTCGGGGTTCTCGGTGTTCTCGGGCTGCTGCTCTGCGGTGCTCACCGGTAAAGCGTCTCAGATCGGCGCGCCCGCTACGACGTGAGCCTGCGGCCGCAGTGCGGCCACGGACTCGCCCCCCGCTGCACGTAGAGCTTCTTCGCCCGGTACGTCTGTTCCGTGCCCGAGGCGTCCTGCGGGCGACCGCTGCCGCCGAGGCCCTGCCAGGTACGGACGTCGAACTGGTACAGCCCGCCGTAGGTCCCGGAGGCGTCGGTGGCGGCGGGGCGGCCGCCGGACTCGCACTGGGCGAGAGCCGCCCAGTTGAGGCCGTCGGCGCCGGCGACGGAACTCGGCAGTGCCTTGGTGCCGACCTTGACCAGCTGGGTGACGGGCTCGCGGACGACCTCGTCGGCGATGGGTCGGGGCTTCTGCCGGACCCCGTTGACGGTGCGCAGGCTGTACGTGACCCTGCGCGCCCCGGGGCGACCGGCGCGCTCGACGACCTCGGTGCCGGCGAACAGGGCGGGGTCCTCGACCTTCTCGGTCGCGTACGGGATGCGCTCCTCGCGGACCTCGCGGGTGCCGGTGATGCGCAGCACGGTGACGGTCTGGCCGTCGCGCGGGAAGTCGGTGGGCGGTACGGAGGTGGTGTCCTGGCCCTGGAGGGTGATGCCGGCCTGGTCGAGGGCTTCCTGGACGGTGGCGGCGTTGGTGCGGATGGTGCGTTCGCGGCCGTCGGCCATGAAGGTGACGCTGCGTTCGGTGCGGACGCTGAGGGCGAGGCCCGCGCGGGGCACGGGGGCGGTACGGGGTGCGGAGAGGTAGGCGCCCTCGGCGCGGATGCCGAACTGGCGCAGGGCGCCCTCGACGGTCCGGGCGGTGGTCCACACCTGGCGCTGCTGTCCGTCGAGGGTCAGGCGCAGCGGGCGGCCGTAGCGGACGACGATCTCCTCGCCGTCGGTGAGGGGTTCGCCGGGGGCGGGGGCGACGAGGTCGTGGGGGCCGACGCCGAGGCCTTCGGCGGCGAGCAGTTCGCCGATGTCGTCGGCGAAGGTGTGCAGGTTGCGCGGGACCCCGTCCACGGTGAGCCGTACCGCCTTGTCGGCGGCGACGAACGCGGTGGTGCCTCCCGCGAGGAACGCGACGACGAGGGCCTGCGGCACGATCCGCCGCCAGTTGCCGCCGAAGGTCTCGACAGGGGTGGCGCGGCCCCGGGCCCGGCGCCGGCCGGGCGCCGCCGGGGCGGGGACGTGGGGGGCGGGCGCGGGCGCCGGAACGAGGGTGGGCGCGGCGGGTGCGGCGGCCGCGGGGGCCACGGCCCGGCGGCGGCCCGAACCGGGTGCCACGGGCGCGGCGGCCAGGGTGTCGGCCTCGGCCAGCTCGACCGGCGACATCCCGGGCCGGCGGCGGCGCCCACCGCGCGGAGCCGGGACCGGGAACTCCGGGGCCGGGAACTCCGGGACCGGGAAGTCCGGGGCGGTCCCCAGGAGCTCCGGGGCCGGGAGCGCCGGCTCCGGGTCCCACGCGGCGGGCCCGGGATCATCCGGGCCCGCCGGCCAGACCAAGGACTGGGCCGAGGACTGGGCCGAGGACTGGGCCGAGGACTGGGCCAAGGGCTGGGCCTCGTACGCCTCGGGGACGGGACCGCCGATGCGGTGACTGCCCTGCGTATCGCTCACGACGCTCGCTCCACTGGTGATCCGGCACGCTCAGGTGCGGGCACGGCACCCTAGCGGAGGAATCGTCACGCTCCAAAGTGGATCGACTACACAGCGTGTCGGAGCGGGCGGGGGATCAGTAGGCGAAGGCGCGGGCCGTGTTGGCCGCCAGCGCCGTGGCCATCGCGTCCTCGTCGATACCGCGGACCGCGGCCATCGCCCGGACCGTCAGCGGAATGAGGTACGGCGCGTTGGGCCGTCCTCGGTACGGCGCCGGGGTGAGGTAGGGCGCGTCCGTCTCGACGAGCACCAGCTCCAGCGGGGCCACGGCGAGGGCCTCGCGCAGCGGCTGGGCGTTCTTGAAGGTGACGGTCCCGGCGAAGGACATGTAGTACCCGGCGGCGGCGCACTCGCGGGCCATGTCGGCGTCCCCGGAGTAGCAGTGGAAGACCGTCCGCTCCGGGGCGCCCTCCTCGCGCAGGACGCGCAGCACGTCCGCGTGGGCGTCCCGGTCGTGGATGACCAGAGCCTTGCCCTGGCGCTTGGCGATCTCGATGTGCGCGCGGAAGGAACGCTCCTGCGCGGCCATGCCCTCCGGGCCGGTGCGGAAGTAGTCCAGACCGGTCTCGCCGACCGCCTTGACGTGGTCCAGCGCGGCCAACGCCTCGATCTCCGCCAACGCCTCGTCCAGCGCGGCCTCGCCGCCGCCGGTCCGGGCGCCCTGCCGCGACCAGCCGTCCGGATCGCCGTGCACGATCCGCGGGGCTTCGTTGGGGTGGAGGGCGACGGCCGCGTGGACGTTCGCGTGGGCGGCCGCGGTCTCGGCGGCCCACCGGGAGCCCTTCACGTCGCAGCCCACCTGGACGACGGTGGTCACGCCCACCGAGGCGGCCTTCGCGAGGCCCTCGGCGACGGTCCCGGCCTGCATGTCGAGGTGGGTGTGCGAGTCCGCGACCGCCACCCGAAGGGGTTCGGGCAGCGGCGGCGGTGCGTCCTTGGGCTGCGTCTTCTCCACGCGTGTGCTCATACGGCCGATCTTATGACCGGCGGAAGAGCCCCTTCAGGCGGGAGAGCAGGCCCCGGCGCTCGTCGGCCGCCGGAGCGGCCACCGGCCCCGGCGAGGCGTGCGACCGGGCGGCCCTGCGCGGCTTCGGCTGCCGGGGGACGTTCGCGCCGGCCGGCACGGGTCCGGCGATGCCGGGAGCGATCTGGTGGTGGTAGATGTGGTCGATCATCCCCATCACCGAGGAGACCTGCCCGGCGCGCATGATCCGTACGACGTGTCCGCCGCAGTTCAGGCAGGTCGGGTTGGACAGCGGGGAGGGCACCCGCTCGCCGTCGACCTTGTACATGATGAACGGCTCGCCCTTGCCGTCGACATGGTGCTCGATCGCGTACGCCTGCTCCCAGCCGTACCCGCACCTCATGCACGCGAAGGAGTAGGCCTCGTGCACGGTGTGCACGTCGGAAGCGGTCACAGCGACAGGGACTGCGGTGGGGACGGGTACCGGGGTGTCTGCGATCTCACTCATGCCAGCTCCTCTTGTTCCACTGGTGCCATTGCCAGTGGACGCCTCGACGGGCGGGAGCGCATCAGGTCCTGTCTACTGTTGGACGGTCCTTGGGCGACTCATTCCGAAAGTGCCCGGTGCGCGGTCTGAGCTTTGCTTTTCAGGCTAGCCCTTTACCTGCCTACGGCATCTTTTGTGCCGCGTTCTTTGCCGCCACCACCGCGTCGAACACCTCGCGCTTGGGTACGCCCGCCTCGGCCGCGACCGCCGCGATGGCCTCCTTGCGGCGCTCACCCGCCTCCTCGCGCACCCGAACCCGGCGCACCAGCTCCTCGTCGTCCACATCGCCGGGCGCCGCGGCCGGGGCGCCCTCGACCACGACGGTGATCTCCCCACGCACGCCCTCGGCGGCCCAGGCCGCGAGCTCGCCGAGCCCGCCGCGCTTGACCTCCTCGTAGGTCTTCGTCAGCTCGCGGCAGACCGCGGCCCGCCGCTCCGCTCCGAAGACCTCGGCCATCGCGGCCAGGGTGTCGTCGAGCCGGTGCGGGGCCTCGAAGTAGACGAGCGTGCGCCGCTCGCCCTCGACCTCGCGCAGCCGGCTCAGCCGCTCCCCCGCCTTGCGGGGCAGGAACCCCTCGAAACAGAACCGGTCCACCGGCAGCCCGGACATGGCGAGCGCGGTGAGCACGGCGGACGGCCCGGGGACCGCGGTGACCTTGATGTCCTTCTCCACGGCGGCGGCGACCAGCCGGTAGCCGGGGTCGGAGACCGAGGGCATGCCCGCGTCGGTCACCAGCAGCACGCGCGCGCCGCCGGCCAGGGCCTCGACCAGTTCCGGCGTGCGCGCCGACTCGTTGCCCTCGAAGTACGACAGGACGCGCCCGGTGGTGTGGACGCCGAGCCCCTGGGTCAGCCGGCGCAGCCGCCGGGTGTCCTCGGCGGCGATCACATCGGCCCGCTCCAGCTCGGTCGCCAGCCGGGGCGGGGCGTCCGCGAGGTCGCCGATGGGGGTGCCGGCGAGCACGAGCGTGCCCGTCAGGTCCTCGGCCGTGGCGGCGGTGGTGGTGGGCTCGGTACCGCGGGGCTGGTCAGTCGTCACCCGCCCATCCTCTCAGCCCCGTGCCCCGACGCCCCCCGCCACTGGTGGCGCACACAGATCTCTTCCCTACGATGTGCCGGTGACCAGTACCGCGACGCCACCGCCCAGCCCCGCGGGGGCACCGCCCGCCTCAACGGTGGGACGCGAGGACGAGCCGCCCACCTGGCTGCGCCGACTGCGCGGCTTCGGCTACGTGCCGCCGTCCGCCGCGTCCGCGCGCGCGGACGTCCGCACCCGCCTGGTGCCCCCGTACGCCAGGCCGTCCAAGCAGCTGTGGATGACCTTCGGCCTGCCACCGCAGGTGTGGGGGACCTGGCAGCTGATCGTCTCGTGGGTGGGGCCGCTGCTGGTGGCGCTGGTCGCCGGGGTGCTGCGGTTCGCGCACCTGGGCAGCCCGAAGGCGGTGATATTCGACGAGACGTATTACGCGAAGGACGCCTGGGCCACGATCAAGCAGGGATACGAGGCGAGCTGGCCCAAGGACATCGACGCGTCGATCCTCGCCAACCCTGACGGGGTCGCCCTGCCGGCCGATCCGGGCTACGTCGTGCATCCGCCGGTCGGCAAATGGGTGATCGGGCTCGGCGAGTGGATGTTCGGCTTCACGCCCTTCGGCTGGCGGTTCATGACCGCCGTGCTCGGCACCCTGTCGGTGCTGATGCTGTGCCGGATCGGGCGCCGCCTCTTCCGCTCGACCTTCCTGGGCTGCCTGGCGGGCGCGCTGCTCGCGGTGGACGGCCTGCACCTGGTGATGAGCCGCACCGCGCTGCTGGACCTGGTGCTGATGTTCTTCGTGCTCGCCGCCTTCGGGGCGCTGCTCATCGACCGCGACCGGGCCAGAGCCCGGCTCGCGGACGCGTTGCCGGTGGACGAGGAGGGCCGGACCCGGCCCGACGTGAAGGTCGCCGAGACGCTGCGGCTGGGCCTGCGGCCGTACCGGATCCTGGCCGGCGTCTGCCTGGGTCTGGCCGCGGGCACGAAGTGGAACGGCTTCGTCATCCTCGCGTTCTTCGGCGTCCTCACCGTGCTGTGGGACGCCGCCGCGCGCCGCACCGCCGGCGCGGGGGCCCCGTACGCCTCGATGCTGCGGCGTGACGCGCTGCCCGCCTTCCTCTCGACCGTCCCGGTCGCGATCGTCACGTACCTGGCCTCGTGGTCGGGCTGGATCCTCAGCCCGGACAACGGCAAGGGCGGCTATCTGCGCGACTGGGCGGCCAAGAACGACCAGGGCAGTTCGCTGGGGTTCCTGCCGGAGTGGCTGCGCAGCCTGTGGCACTACGAGACCGAGGTCTACCAGTTCCACGTCGGCCTGACCTCGGGGCACACCTACGAGTCCAACCCGTGGAGCTGGCTGGTCCTGGGCCGGCCCGTCTCCTACTTCTACGAGTCCCCCGAACCCGGCAGTGACGGCTGCCCGGCGACCGCGGCGGGCAAGTGCGCCCGCGAGGTCCTGGCCCTGGGCACCCCGCTGCTGTGGTGGGCGGGCTGCTTCGCGCTGCTGTACGTGCTGTGGCGGTGGTTCTTCCGCCGTGACTGGCGGGCGGGCGCGATCGCGTGCGCGCTGGGCGCGGGTCTGCTGCCCTGGTTCAACTACCAGGAGCGGACGATCTTCTACTTCTACGCCGTGGTCTTCGTCCCGTACCTGTGTCTGGCGGTGGCGATGATGATCGGCGCCCTGCTGGGCCCGGCCGGATCGAGCGAACGCCGCCGCGCGCTGGGCGCGATCGGCGCGGGCGTCCTGGTCCTGCTGATCGCGTGGAACTTCATCTACTTCTGGCCGATCTACACGGGCCAGACCCTCCCGATGGACTCCTGGCGCGGCCGCATGTGGCTGGACACCTGGGTCTAGTGCCGTGACCGGAAAGGTTTGCCGGGTCGCGTTGTCCGGTGCGGTGCATCGCAAGGCGGAGGGCCACGGCTCGTACCGGACGTACCGCCGTGGTCCGACAACGCGGCGAGGTGCCGTGCCGGGCAGCGCGACCCGGTGAACCTTTCCGGTCACGGCACTAGCAGCCAAAACGACGGGCCCGGCACCGGATGGTGCCGGGCCCGTCGTCGTCTGCGCTACCGGGACGCCTCGCAGGCCGATTGTGCGACGTCCTTGCTCGCGCCGGCCGCGACGAGGCTGGAGTCGCAGCTGGTCTGGTTGCCGATCGCGCCCTGGTAGCAGGCCTCCGTGACGCCGACGACGACCTTGGAGTCGTGCTTGGCGACGTACTGCTCGCAGGCCGGCACGTCCGCGTGGGCGGACGGGGCGACGACCACGGCGCCGCCGACGGCGAGGGCCAGGCCTGCCAGGATGCTGGGGATACGAGCCGACGGACGCATACGGATGCACCTGCTCTCTCGGTGGGGCACGCGGTCCGCCGACACGCCGGACCACGGGCGGGGGCGGCGGCGGGGAGCGGGCGCTCCGAGGGGCGGACGACTCGGCGCGACGGCCACCCTCGCCCTTCCGACGCTAGAACACGGCACCGGGGCACGCACGTTCGGGCGAGGCGCCCGCTACGGGGCGGCCGGCCGGCCGAGCGTGACCGGCCCGAAGCCGGTCGGCAGGTGGCGCACGGCCAGCGCCGCGGCCTCGGGCGCCGTGGCGAACACGCCGAGGTCCGGGGTGATGAAACCGGTGCCGACCCCGTACGTGCCGTCGGAGCACGCGCTCAGACACGGGCTGCCCAGCGTCAGGCTCGGGCGGGTGGTGGACGAGAAGCGCAGCGCCCAGTGGCTCGTGAACGGGTAGAGGGCCCGCAGGGCCGGCTCGGCGTACGCCGCTTCGACCAGGGCCTGGTGCTGCGGCTGCCAGGAGTACTCCAGCTCGCGCGCCTCCTGGAGGAGGCCCTGCCACTCCGATTCCACCAGGCGAACGGGGTCGAGGTCGGGCACCTCGAAGCAGCCCGTCAGGTGCGCGAAGGGGGCCGCCCGCCGGATGTCGTCGAGGGAGTCGCCGTCGTGCCAGGCGCGGGCCGCCGTGGCGACCTGGGCCAGGTCCTCCGTCTCCCCGTCGATGAGGCACGAACCCTGGAACGGTTCCTCGCCACGGATCGACCAGCGCCGCTCGTGTGTCCATGCGCTGATCCGCAGCGGCTCGCGGTGCGGCAGCGTGCTCGTGACGCTCGCGGACATCAGGGATCCGGAGTCGGGGGAGATCGCGAGAACGGAGTCGAGGCGGCCTTCCGCCGCGGCTCGGAGCGCCGCGGCGAGACCGCCGCATGCCGCGACGTCGGGATACAGGACTGCGGGATCAGGAGGTGTGGACACGGCTGCCGATTCTGCCCTGTCCCGCCGACCGGCATGCCCGCGGGATGTTCCGGTCCGGTAACAACGGCGTACCGGACCGCTGCACAGAGTAAAGTCCGCACCAAGGGTTCTTGAACATGTTCAGGAGCCGTATTCATGGGGGAAGGATCCAAGTGAACGGGGCAGCGAAGGGTGCCGTCATCGGCGGGGTGTTCCTCGCCATGGTCGGCGGCGCCGGGTACGGCGTGTACGCGCTGGTCGGCGACGCCGACGGAGACGGAAAAGGCCAGGACGACGAGACCTCCGTCCAGGCCGAGAAGGGCAGCGGGCCGGTCAGCGAGAAGGACGCCGCGAAGACCGCCAAGGCCTTCCTCGCCGCGTGGGCGGCCGGGGACGAGCGGGTGGCCGCCGATCTGACGAACAACGCCGCGGCCGCGCAGGCCGCGGTCGGGGATTTCAGGACCAAGTCGTACGTGTCCAAGGCCGTGATCACTCCCGGCCCGCCGAACGGCACCGTCGTGCCGTTCAAGGTCGAGGCGGAGATCACGTACGAGGGCACGACCAAGCCGCTGGCCTACGACTCCCAGCTGACCGTGGTGCGTGGGCTGACCAGCGGAAAGCCGCTGGTCGACTGGCAGCCCTCGGTGATCCACCCGCAGCTCCAGAAGGACGAGAAGCTGCGCGCGGGAGCTCCGGCGAACCCGCCGGTCAAGGCGGTCGACCGCAACGGCGAGGAGCTGACCGCGGAGAAGTACCCCTCACTGCGCCAGATCCTGGACGAGCTGCGCCAGAACTACGGCAGCAAGGCGGGCGGCAAGGCGGGGGCCGAGCTGTGGATCGAACCGGCCGCCAAGGACGCTCCCAAGCGGACCCTGCTGACCCTCGTCGAGGGCGAGCCGAGCACCCTCAAGACGTACCTCGACGCGAAGGTCCAGGCCGCGGCCGAGCAGGCGGTCGCCAAGTTCCCGGAGGCCTCCGTGGTCGCCGTCCAGCCGAGCAACGGGCACATCCTGGCCGTCGCGAACAACCGCAAGGACGGCTTCAACGCGGCGATGCGGGGCAACCGTGCCCCAGGGTCGACGATGAAGATCGTGACGGCGGCGATGCTGATGGACCGCGGCCTGGTCGCCGCGAACAAGCCGGCGGAGTGTCCGAAGACGGTGACCTGGGGCCGGGAGTTCCACAACCTGAAGAACTTCGACCTGCCGCCCGGCTCCAGCTTCGCGACCTCGTTCGCCCGGTCCTGCAACACCGCCTTCATCAAGCAGATCAAGCCCGTCGACGACGACTCCGCGCTGCCCAAGGAGGCCACGGAGGTCTTCGGCATCGGCCTGGACTGGAAGACCGGTATCCAGTCCACCGACGGCAAGGTCCCGCCGGCCACGGGCGCGGCGGCGGCCGCCGAGTACATCGGGCAGGGCCAGATCACCATGAACCCGCTGAACGTCGCGTCCATCACCGCGACCGCCCGCACCGGCGTGTTCCACCAGCCGCAGCTCGTCTCCCCGGAGCTCGACGGCCGGAAGGTCGCGACGGCCGAGCGCCGGATGAAGGCCTCGGTGCAGCAGCAGCTCGTCGGCATGATGAAGCTGACGGCCACCAGCGGCACGGCGAGCGGGGCCATGGCCTCGGTCGGCGGCTCCGACAAGGGCGCGAAGACGGGCTCGGCGGAGGTCGGCGGCGCCGACGCGAGCCCGGACAGCTGGTTCACCGGCTTCAGCGGCGACGTGGCCGCGGCCGCGATGGTCGAAGGCGGTGGCCACGGCGGCGAGGCGGCGGGCCCGATCGTCGCCCAGGTGCTGAACGCGGGCTGACGGCGGACCGGCAGCGGACCGGCAGCGGGACGCGGCGGGACGCAATTCGGTCGTCATGTCGCGGCGCGCGGCGTTAGCGTCGCGACATGACGACCTCCACGCACCCCCTGTTCGCCGAGGCCCTCGCCGGGCTGGGCCTCGACCTCACCGTCCGGAGCTTTCCCGAAGGGACCCGTACGGCCGCCGACGCGGCGGCCGCGATCGGCTGCGAGCTGAGCCAGATCGTCAAGTCGCTGATCTTCGCGGCGGACGGGGTCCCGGTGCTGGTCCTCATGGACGGCGCCTCGCGGGTGGACGTGGAGGCCGTACGCCGCGAACTCGGCGCCGGGAAGGTGACGCGGGCCGACGCCGCCCTGGTCCGGGAGACCACCGGCTACGCGATCGGCGGGGTACCGCCCTTCGGGCACCGCACGCGTACCCGGGTGCTGGCCGACCGGTCGCTGCTGGCCCACGCGGAGGTCTGGGCGGCGGCCGGCACCCCGAACACGGTCTTCCCGATGGCCCCGGACGAGCTCGTCGCGCACGCGGGAGCCGCCCTGGCCGACGTACGCGAGCGGAACGAGCGGGCCTCAGAGGGCTGACAGGGCCGACTTCAGGGCCCGCACCAGCGCCTGCGCCCGGGGGTCCGCGGTGACCGACTTGGCCAGGGCGTTGGTGACGTAGCCGAAGCCGATGCCCGCCTCCGGGTCCGCGAAGGCCAGCGAGCCGCCGCGGCCGGGGTGGCCGAAGGAGGCCGGCGAGAGCAGCGGGGAGGCCGGGCCGTGCAGCATGTAGCCGGCGCCGAAGCGGGTGTTCACGACGAGCACCCGGTCCGGCCCGGCGGAGTGCTCCCGCGCGGCGAGTTCGGTAGTGGCCGGGGTGAAGATCCGGGCGCCGTCCTCGACCACGCCGATGGTGGCCCCGTAGAACCGGGCCAGGGCGCGGGCCGTCCCGATGCCGTTCGAGGCGGGCAGCTCGGCGGCCCGGTAGGCGGGGGCGTTCTCGTCGGGCAGCGGGTCGATGGCGGCGAAGGCGCGGCGGGTGAGGGACCACGGGTCGGCGTAGGCCTCGGAGACGTTGCGCCGCGGCCGGGTCCGCAGCATGCCCGCGCTCTCGGGCGGCTCCACCGGCGCGACCCGGCCCACCCGGTGGGCCTCTGTCTCCGGCAGGCCGATCCAGAACTCCAACCCCAGCGGCTCGGCGATCTCCTCCGCGAGGACGCAGCCCAGCGTGCGGCCGGTCGCCCGCAGTACCAGCTCGGACAGCAGCCAGCTGTAGGTCTGCGCGTGGTAGCCGTGCTCGGTGCCCGGCTGCCAGAAAGGTTCCTGCGCGGCGACCGCGCGCGCCCCGGACACCCCGTCGGCGGCCTCGGTGGCGCTCAGCCCGCGGTCCAGCGCGGGTATGCCCGCGCGGTGCGCGAGCACGTCGCGGACCAGGATCCGCTCCTTGCCGCCCGTCTTGAACTCCGGCCAGTACGAGCCCACTGGCGCGTCCAGGTCCATGAGTCCGCGCTGGTGCAGCAGCAGCGGCACGGCGGCGGCCACGCCCTTGGTCGCGGAGCGGACGATCTGCGCGGTGTCCTCGGTCCAGGGCTCGGTGCCGTCCGCGTCCTTCGTGCCGGCCCACAGGTCGACGACCTTGCGGCCGTCGCGGTACACGGCCACGGCCGCGCCCCGGTCGCCGAGCACCTGGAAGTTGCGTACGAACGCGTCTCTGACGGGCTCGAAGCCCTCCGTCACCGTCCCGTGGACATCCACGTCTACTCCCCGCACCTGCCGCGGCGCCCCGACGGCGCCTACGCCACAGTGCAACGCCTGCCGGACGGCCCTGCTTCCCGGGTCTCCCCGGAGCGGCTCACCGGGCCCGGCCCCGACCGGCGGACGGAGTCCGACGCAGCGGCTCGAAGCCTGGGAGGCGCCCCGGCGAGGATCAGCGCGAGGGGCGCGTCAGAAGGGGCGTGCGCGGGTCGAAGCCGAACGGCAGCTCCAGCCGGTGGGCCCGCATCAGCTTGTCGTCGCACAGGAGATCCTGCGTGCGGCCGTCGGCCGCGATGACCCCTTCGCTGAGGATCACCGAGCGCGGGCACAGTTCCAGCGCGTAGGGCAGGTCGTGCGTGACCATCAGCACGGTCACGTCCAACGAGCGCAGGATGTCCGCGAGCTCGCGGCGCGAGGCCGGGTCCAGATTGGACGAGGGCTCGTCCAGGACCAGGATCTCGGGCCGCATGGCGAGTACGGTCGCGACGGCGACGCGCCGGCGCTGGCCGAAGGACAGATGGTGCGGCGGCCGGTCGGCGAAGTCCGCCATCCCGACCTGGTCCAGGGCCGCCCGGACCCGCTCCTCCAGCTCGGCGCCCCGCATGCCGGCCGCCGCCGGGCCGAAGGCCACGTCCTCCCGCACGGTCGGCATGAACAGCTGGTCGTCGGGGTCCTGGAAGACGATGCCGACCCGGCGGCGGATCTCGGCGAGGTTGCGCTTCTCCACGGGCAGCCCGGCCACGGTCACCGAGCCGACCCCGCCCGCGAGGATGCCGTTGAGGTGCAGCACCAGCGTGGTCTTGCCCGCGCCGTTGGGCCCGAGCAGGGCGACCCGCTCGCCCTGCCCGACGGTGAGGTCCACGCCGAAGAGGGCCTGGTGGCCGTCCGGGTAGGCGTAGGCGAGGCCGGCGACTTCGAGGGAGGGAGTACGGGTCACAGGGTCCATCCCATCAGACAGACGGCGAGCGCCGTCACCGGGAGGGCGGCCGCGTAGGCCCACTGGGCGCGCGTGGCCGCGACCTCGTCGATCACCGGCATCGAACCGGCGTAGCCACGGCTGACCATCGCGAGGTAGACCCGCTCGCCGCGCTCGTAGGAGCGGATGAACAGCGCGCCGGCGGTCTTGGCGAGGACCCCCCAGTGCCGGATCCCCCTGGCCTCGAAGCCGCGGGAGCGGCGGGCGATGGACATCCGGCGCAGCTCGTCGCTGATCACATCGCCGTAGCGGATCATGAAGGAGGCGATCTGGACGAGCAGGGGCGGCAGCTTGAGCCGCTGCAGGCCGAGCAGCAGGGCCCGTAGCTCGGTCGTCGAGGCGAGCAGGACGGAAGCGGCCACGCCGAGGGTTCCCTTGGCGAGGACGTTCCAGGCACCCCAGAGGCCGGAGACGCTGAGGGACATGCCGAGCACCCGCACCTGCTCGCCCTCGGCCACGAAGGGCATGAGCACGGCGAAGGCGACGAAGGGCACCTCGATCAGCAGCCGCCGGAGCAGGAAGCCGGCCGGGATCCGGGCGACGGCGGCCACCGCCGCGATGAGGACGGCGTACAGGCCGAAGGCCCACACCGCCTCGCGCGGTGTGGACACGACGACCACGACGAAGGCCAGGGTCGCGGCGAGTTTGCAGTGCGGCGGCAGGTCGTGGACCGGCGAGTGGCCGTGCCGGTAGAGCTTGTGGGCGTGGCCGGCCCCCATGTCAGCCTGCCGAGGCGGAGGTGGAAGGGGTGGTGGAGGTGGCGGTCAGGTCTTCCGTCCGGCGGCGGCGCACGGCCCAGAAGATCCCGGTGCCGGCGACGACGGTCACGCCGACGCCGATGACCCCGGCGAGGCCGCCGGACAGGCGGGCGTCGTCGACGTCCTTGACCCCGTAGTCGGCGAGCGGGGAGTTCGCGGCGGCGTGCTCCTCGACCTTCTCGTCGATGCCCTTGTCCGCGGCGACCTTCTCCAGGCCGTCGGGGCTGGCGGAGGCGTAGAAGGAGACGAACCCGGCGAGGACGAGGGCGGTGACCAGGCCGGTCACCCACACCTTGCGGGTCGAGCCGGCGCCGGCGGCCACGGGTGCGGCGGCCGCGGCCGGCGCGTCGACGAGCTCGCCGTCGACCCGCAGCTTGAGGCGCGTGGTCAGCCCGCGGGCCCCGTGGACCAGGTCGGGACGTACGGCGATCACCGCGCCGACGGTGGCGGCGGTGATGGCGGCCTCACCGATGCCGATCAGCACGTGCACGCCGACCATGGCGGTGAACACCTTGGCGATCGGTACGTCCGTGGTGCCACCGATGGCGTAGACGGCGGTGAACGCCGCGGCTGCGGCGGGCACCGAGAGCAGGGCCCCGGTGAAGGCGGCCACGGTCACGGAGCGCCGGGTGGGCGGCAGGATCCCGAGCAGCCCGCGGAAGATCGCGTACGAGACGACGACGGTGACGACGCCCATGACGGTGATGTTCACCCCGAGGGCGGTCAGGCCGCCGTCGGCGAAGAGGATGCCCTGCATGAGCAGGACCACGGACACGCACAGCACACCCGTGTAGGGGCCGACGAGTATCGCGGCGAGCGCCCCGCCCAACAGATGACCGCTGGTACCGGCGGCGACCGGGAAGTTCAGCATCTGGACGGCGAAGATGAAGGCGGCGACGAGACCGGCGAGCGGCGCGGTGCGCTCGTCGAGTTCGCGCCGGGCGCCGCGGAGGCTGACGGCCACCGCGGCGGCGGCCACCACTCCGGCGGCCACCGAGACGGGTGCGTTGATGAATCCGTCGGGCACATGCATGGAGTGGCTCCGCTTCTTACTCAGTCTTTAGCTGTTCAACCATAGTGCCCAGTTGCAAACCGTTGGCAAGAGCGTCCGCGTCACAAATAGAACCGCGCGCTTTCGTGGGAATGTGCGAGGCTGGACGGGACGAAAAGACGCAAATGTTCTGATTTCGAGGAGTCTTGTCGATGTCAGCCACCGCCGAGAATCCCCCAGCGACCGCCACCACGACCGCCGTCGAGGAACGGGTCCGTGCCCGCGTCATCACGGACGATCCCCTCTACCGGACCATCCCGGTCGCCCTGCGCTTCACCGTCGCCGAGCCGCTGGCCGTACGGATCGTCTTCCCGGCGGGCCTGTCCCCCGAGGGCACCGACAACGAGTGGGTCTTCCCCCGAGCCCTCCTGGAGGCCGGCCTCCAGGCCCCGACCGGAACCGGGGACGTGCGCGTCTGGCCCTGCGGCCGCGTCCAGGCGGTCGTCGAGTTCCACTCCCCCGAGGGCGTCGCCGTCGTCCAGTTCGACATCGCCGCGCTGCGCCGTTTCCTCCGCCGCACCTACGCGACGGCGGTCTCCGCCACCCGTTAGGCCGAACGACCCCGGCCCCCGGGGGGCCCCCCGGGGGGGGGGGGGGGGGGGGGGGGGGGGGGGGGGGGGGGGCGGGGCGCGCGGGGGGGGGGGGGGGGCGGGGGCGGCGCCCCGGGGGGGGCGGGGCGGGCGGGGCGC
>NZ_JBICYT010000016.1:16483-176892 GCF_043201215.1 Streptomyces sp. NPDC048331
GGCGCCCGCCCCCCCCCCCCCTCCCCCCCCCCCCCCCCCCCCCCCCCCCCCCGCGGGGGGGGGGGGCCCGGGGGCCGGGGTCGTTCCGCGGGTCCGACGGACCCGCGGGGTCAGGCGTTGACCAGCTCGCGGTCCTTGTCCGGGCCCTCCGGGGAGTCCGCGGACTTCTCCAGGTGCTTGCGCAGGCTCTCGCCCTCCACGTCCACGTTCGGCAGCAGCCGGTCCAGCCACTTCGGCAGCCACCAGGCCTTGTGCCCGAGCAGGGCGAGCACCGCCGGGACGATGGCCATGCGGACCACGAAGGCGTCGAAGAAGACGGCGACGGCCAGACCGAACCCGATCATCTTGACCATCTGGTCGCTGGCTCCCATGAAGCCCGCGAACACCGCGATCATGATGACGGCGGCGGCCACGACGACCCGCGCGCTGTACTGGAAGCCGGTGACCACGGCCTGGCCCGGGCGCTCGCCGTGGACGTACGCCTCACGCATCCGGGTGACGAGGAAGACCTCGTAGTCCATGGCCAGACCGAAGACGACACCCACCATGAAGATCGGCATCATCGACATGATCGGACCGGTCTGCTCCACCCCGAAGATCGAGCCGAGCCAGCCCCACTGGAAGACCGCGACGACGGCGCCGAGGGCGGCGACGACCGAGAGCAGGAAGCCGAGGGCCGCCTTGAGCGGGACCAGGATCGAGCGGAAGACGAGCATCAGCAGCAGGAAGGCGAGACCCACGACGAGCGCCAGGTAGGGCAGCAGCGCGTCGTTCATCTTCTGCGAGAAGTCGATGTTCATCGCGGTGGCGCCGGTGACGAGCACGTCGTCCCCGCTGCCGTCACGGATCTCGTGGACCAGGTCCTCGGTGTGCGTGGAGGAGGGGCGGTCCTTCGGGATGACGGTGATGACCGCGGCGTCGCCGGCCTCGTTGAGGGTGGGCGGAGTGACCGCGACGACCCCGTCCAGGCCCTTGATCCGGTCGACGGTGGAGTCGGCGAGTGCCTTGTCGCCGTCGACGACCACCATCAGCGGGCCGTTGAAGCCCGGGCCGAAGCCGTCGGACAGCAGGTCGTACGCCTGGCGCTGAGTGGTGGAGACCGGCTGGGCGCCGTCGTCCGGCAGGCCCATCTCCAGCTTGCTCGCCGGGACGGCGATGACGCCGAGGCCGATCACACCGGCCAGCAGCACCATGACGGGGCGGCGCAGGACGAAGCGGGCCCAGCGGGTGCCGCCGTTGGCCTTCTTCTCGGCGCCCGCCGGCTTGCCCTTGCCGAACAGGCGGCTCTTCTCGCCCGCCGGCAGCACCTTCTTGCCCGCGAAGGCGAGGATGGCCGGGACCAGGGTCAGCGCGACGAGCACGGCGATGACCACGGTGCCCGCGGCCGCGAAGCCCATCTTGGTCAGCATCGGGATGTTGACGACGGCCAGGCCCACCAGGGCGATGACCACGGTGAGACCCGCGAAGACGACGGCGGAGCCGGCTGTGCCGACGGCACGGCCCGCGGCCTCGTCCCGCTCACGGCCCTCGGCGAGTTCCGCGCGGTAGCGGGAGACGATGAAGAGGGCGTAGTCGATGCCGACCGCGAGGCCGATCATCGTCGCGAGGGTGGCGGTGGTGTTGCCGAGGTCCAACACGTTGGCGAGCGCCGTGATGGAGGAGACGCCGATGCCCACGCCGATGATCGCCGTCAGCAGCGGCAGACCGGCCGCGACCAGCGAGCCGAAGGTGATGACCAGGACGATCGCGGCGACCGCGATGCCGATGATCTCGCCGGAGCCCGTCTCGGGGGCCGCCATCAGCGCGTCGCCACCGATCTGGACGTTCAGGCCGGCGGCCTTGGCGCCGTCACCGGAGACCTTGAGCGCCTCGCGGGTGTCGTCCTTCAGCTCCATGCCGCTGACTTTGTACTTGGCGCTGATGTAGGCGGTGGAGCCGTCCTGGCTCACGGCCTGGGCCTCGTACGGGTCGGCGACCGAGGAGATCTCCGCGGCGCCCGGGCCGGTCTTCAGCCCGGTGACGATCTTCTGCACCTCGGCCTTGGGGCCGGCGTCGGTGACCTTGGCGCCCTCGGGGGCCTTGATGACGATCCGGGCGGTGGCGCCGTCGGCGGCCATCCCCGGGAAGCGCTCGTCCAGCAGGTCGAAGGCCTTCTGGGCCTCCGTACCGGGTATCGAGAAGGAGCCGGAGGTGGGCGCGCCCGCCGAGGCGGCGCCGAAGCCGGCGGCGAACAACAGCGCCACCCAGAGGAGGGCGACGAGGCCGCGGCGCCGGAAGGCGCCCCTGCCGAGTCGGTAGAGGAAGGTAGCCACGTCGGTGGTTCTCCCGTTCAGGTCGTGGGATGGATCCGGATCGGATCAGGGCGTGTGGAGCCGGCCCGACGACGAGAGCGGCGTGTCAGGAACAGCGAAGAGCCGAGCTGGGGACGGGGAGGATCGAGGATCAGACGCCGAGGGCGGGGAAGACCACGGCGTCGATGAAGTCACCGAGGAAGGCCCGGTCCACCGGGCGGTCCTCGATCAACGGGAGCGCGATGAACGCCCCGATGAGCATGTGCGGTACGAAGTCGAGCGCGGGACAGTCCGGGCGGATCTCGCCCCGGTCCACCGCACGCCGCAGCATCGCCTGGAGACCGTTGATCTCCGGGTCGACCAACAGGTCGCGCAGGGCCTTGTGCAGCTCCGGGCTCTCGTGGACGGCATGGGCCAGACCCCGCATCAGCGCGGTGTCCTTGGCCATCTGCGCGTCGTCGGAGTGCTCGACCATGCGCGCGAAATCCCCGCGCAGGCTGCCCGTGTCGATCTCGCGCAGCGAGACCGGCTGCGTGCAGCGCAGGGCTTTCGCGACCAGCTCCGGCTTGCTCCCCCACTGGCGGTAGAGGGTGGCCTTGCTGGACTTCGTACGGGCGGCGACCGCGTCCATGGTCAGCGCCTCGTAGCCGACGTCACGCAGGAGGTCGAGGACCGCCTCGTGCAGTTCGGCCTGCCGCTCGGGGGTGATCCGGCTACGCCGGGCCGCCATCGCCTCGGTCATCTCCGTGCCTCCCGTCGAAGCGAAACTGTTCCGTACGCTTAAGACGATACCCCCACCGCAAGCGAAACGAAACCGTTCCGTTTCGCTCGGGGGAGTGTCATGGATCACCTGTACGAGTTGCCAGGGCCCCCCTCCACGGAAAGCATTGGGGGGTGAGTCACGACGTCGCGTACCTCCGGTTCCCGCACCTGCACGACGACCTTCTCTGCTTCGCCACCGAGGACGATCTCTGGGTCGCCCCGCTGGTCCCCGACGGCCAGACCCCCGGACGGGCCTGGCGCATCACCGTCGACCGGACCCGCGTCGGCCACCCGCGTTTCTCCCCCGACGGCAAGCACATCGCCTTCACCAGCTGGCGCAGCCTCGACCCCGAGATCCACCTCGCCCCCGTCGACGGCGGCCCCGCCCGCCAACTCAGCTACTGGGGCGCCCTCGACACCCGCGTCTGCGGCTGGACCCCGCCCGACGAGGAGGGCCGTAGCGACATCCTCGCCGTGTCCTCGCACAGCCAGCCCTTCTCCTACTTCGCCTGGGCCTACACCCTCCCGACCGACGGCAGCCCCGGCGGCCGCCTGCCCTGGGGACCCGTCTCCGACATCCAGGTGCACACCACCCCGGAGGGCGAACGGCACTCCCTGCTGCTCACCGGCAAGCCCCCGCACGAACCCGCCGCCTGGAAGCGCTACCGCGGCGGCGCCACCGGCCGGCTGTGGCTGCACGGACAGCGGCTGCTGGAGGACGTCGAGGGCCACCTCGACTCCCCGATGTTCGTGGACGGCCGGGTCGCCTTCCTCTCCGACCACGAGGGCATCGGCAACCTGTACTCCTGCCTGCCCGACGGCACCGACCTGCGCCGCCACACCGACCACGAGGAGTTCTACGCCCGGCACGCATCCAGCGACGGCTCCCGCGTGGTCTACCAGTGCGCCGGGGACCTCTGGCTCGTCGAGTCCCTGGACCGGGACGCCGTCCCGCGCAAGCTCGACGTCCGCCTCGCCGGCCCGCGCGCGGGCCGGCGTACGTACCAGGTACCGGCCGCCAGCCACGTCGACTCGCTCTCCGTGGACGCCACCGGGCGCGCCAGCGCGGTCGTGGTGCGCGGCAGCCTCTACTGGCTGACCCACCGCGACGGCCCGGCCCGCACCATCGCCGACACCCCGGGCGTGCGCGTACGACTGCCGGAGATGCTCGGCAGCGGCGGGCAGGTCGCCTACGTCACCGACGCCGAGGGCGAGGACGCGATCGAGATCGCCTACCTGCCGAGGGCCTCCGGGGAGCGGGAGCCGCGCCGGCTGGCCTCGGGCGAGCTGGGGCGGGTCACCGAGCTGCTCTCCGACCCGGACGGCGAGCGGCTCGCCATCGCCTCCAACGACGGCCGGCTGCTGCTCCTCGACGCCACCGAGGAGTCCAACGGCGAGGTCACCGAGCTGATCCGGTCCATCAACGGTCCCGTCACCGACCTGGCCTTCTCCCCCGACGGGGCCTGGCTGACCTGGTCGCATCCGGGCATCGGGCGCTCGTTGCGGCAGATCAAGATGGCCCGGATCTCCGGCCCCGGCGCCCGCGTCGTCGTGGACGTCACCAACGGCCGCTTCGAGGACGAGAATCCGGTCTTCACCCGGGACGGGCGCTATCTGGCCTTCCTGTCCTGGCGCGGTTTCGACCCGGTCTACGACGTGCACACCGGCGACCTGTCCTTCCCGCTGGGCTGCCGCCCGTACCTGGTGCCGTTGAACTCCGCGACGCCCTCCCCCTTCGCGCTCTCCGCCGAGGGCCGGCCCGCGGCCGGCGGACTCGACGTGGCCGACGGCGACTCGGGCGACGGCGACGGTGCCGTGACCGTGGAGGTGGAAGGGCTGGAGAGTCGCGTCACCCCGTTCCCGGTGACCGCGTCCAAGTACTCGGCGCTCTACCCGGTGCACGGCGGCGGGCTGGTGTGGCTGCGCTGGCCGATCTCGGGCGCGCTCGGCGAGACCTTCGCCAACCCGGCCGACATCAGCGGCAAGCCGACGCTTGAGCACTTCGACCTCACCAAGGCCCGCAAGACCGAACTGGCCTCGGGGCTGGACTGGTTCGCACTCAGCGGCGACGGCACCCGGCTCGTGATCAACGACGACGGCGACCTGCGCGCGGTCCCGGCGACCGAGTCGGGCGACAGCGACTCGACCGTCTACCTGGACCTGCGGCGCATCCTGCACGAGGTGGACCCGGCGGCCGAGTGGCGCCAAGCCTACGAGGAGGCCGGGCGGATCATCCGCGCGTACTTCTGGGAGCCGAAGATGTGCGGCATCGACTGGGACGGGGTGCTGGCCCAGTACCGCTCCCTGGTCGAACGGGTCTCCTCGCCCGACGAGTTCGCCGACCTGCTGCGCGAGGTCCTCGGTGAACTGGGCACCTCGCACGCCTACGTCTCCCCCGCGCGCCGCAACGAAGGCCCCCCGCACTACCAGCGGGCCATCGGCCTGCTCGGCGCCAACCTCTTCCCCAGGGACGGGGAATGGGTGGTCAGCCGGATCCTGCCCGGCGAGTCCTCGGACTCCAAGGCCCGCTCCCCGCTGGCCGGCACCGGCATCCGGGAGGGCGCGGTGCTCACCCACGTGGACGGCCGCCCGGTGGACCCGGTCGCCGGCCCCTACCCGCTGCTGGCGGCCGCCGGCGGAACCACGGTGGAGCTGACCTTCCAGCCCGCGGCGGGCGAGGGCCGCGCCCGCCGGGTCGCCATCGTGCCGCTGATCGACGAACGGCCGCTGCGCTACCAGGACTGGGTGTCCAAGCGGCGCGAGGCGGTCCGGGAGATCAGCGGCGGCCGGTGCGGCTACCTCCACATCCCCGACATGGGCGGCTCCGGCTGGGCCCAGTTCAACCGCGACCTGCGGATGGAGATGTCCCGGCCCGCGCTGATCGTGGACGTACGCGGCAACGCCGGCGGGCACATCAGCGAGCTGGTGGTGGAGAAGCTGACCCGCTCCATCCTCGGCTGGGACCTGACGCGCAACGCGCAGCCGGTCAGCTACGCCTCCAACGCGCCCCGGGGTCCGATCGTGGCGCTGGCCGACGAGGCGACCTCCTCGGACGGGGACATGATCACCGCGGCCTTCAAACTGCTGGGCCTGGGGCCGGTGGTGGGCCTGCGTACCTGGGGCGGGGTGGTCGGCATGACGGGCCGCCACACGCTGGGGGACGGCACGGTGATCACGGTGCCGATGAACGCCGCCTGGTTCCCGGAGTACGGCTGGTCGGTGGAGAACCACGGCGTGGAGCCGGACCTGGAGATCCAGCGCACCCCCCTCGACTGGGCGGAGGGCCGGCACGCGCAACTCGACGACGCCGTGCACCTGGCGCTGGAACTGCTGGAACAGGACCCGGCCGCGGTGCCGCCCGGCTACACCGACGTACCGGACCGGCGCCGTCCGAAGCTGCCGCCGAGGGAGTGAGCGGCCGGGCGTGCGGGAGGGGCGCGATCCCCGGGAACAGCGGGGATCGCGCCCCTCGGCGCGCGTGCGGATCAGCGACGCTGTGAGCGTTCGTTCTCGTCCGCCGCCCCGCCGGCCCCCACGAGCCCCTTGGAGACGTTCCGCAGCCGCGGCTCGAAGCGCTTCATCTCGCGCTGCCCGACCGTCGCGATCATCCCCGGCAGGTAGCCGCGCATGCTCTGCATGCCGCGCAGCCACCACTGCGCGTACACGTGAGCAGAGCGCCGCTCGATGCCCGCGACGATCCGGTCGACGGCCGGCCCGAGCGGGTACGTGCGGTTCGACGGCCAGGGCAGCCGCCGGCGCAACTCCCGCATGACCTCGTCCTGATCGGCGCCGCGCACCATGTCGGTGTCGGTCCAGGAGAGGTAGCCGACGCCGACCTTGACCCCCTTGTACCCGACCTCCGCGCGCAGGCAGTGCGCGAAGGCCTCGACCCCGGACTTGGAGGCGCAATAGGCGGTCATCATCGGCGCCGGGGTGATCGCGGCGAGCGAGGCGATCTGGAGGAAGTAGCCGCGGCTCTCCGTCAGTACGGGCAGGAAGGCGCGGGCGGTGACCGCCCCGCCGATCAGGTTGACCTCGATCACCCGGCGCCAGGCGTCCGGGTCGGAGTCGGCGAACGGCCCGCCGGCGGCCACGCCCGCGTTGGCGACGACGATGTCCACCTTCCCGAAGCGCTGCTTGACCTCCTCGGCGACGCGGGCCATGGCCTCGTGGTCGGTGACGTCGGCGTACCAGTGGTCGCTGTCGGTGTGCAGCCGCTCGGAGACCTCCTTGAGGGCCTCCGGCTCCAGGCCGACGAGGGCGATCTTCGCACCGCGGGCCGACAGCTTGCGCGCCAGCAGTTCGCCGACCCCCCGGGCGGCGCCGGTGACGACGGCGACCTGGCCCTCCAGACTCCTGCGAGCGCTCACGGCGTCTTCTCCTTCACGGTGGTGACCGGATCGGTGGTGACCGGCTCGGTGGTGTCGGGCTCGTTGGCGCCCAGGTACAGCTCGGCGAGTTCGCGCAGGACGCCGGTGACGGCCTCGGGGGCCTCGATCGGGGTCATGTGCCCCATGCCGGTGAGCTCGGTCAGGCCCACGCAGTTCGGCAGCGCGGCGGCCAGCCCGCGGGCGTGCACGATCGGGGTGAGCCGGTCGGCGGTGCCGCCGATCACGGCGGTGGGCGCCGTGAGGCGGGCCACGTCGGCGTCGAGGTCCAGGTCGGCCAGCACCCGGGACCACGCGTGCCGCGCCGCGGTGGGGCAGGCGTGGACGATACGGGCGCACGCCTCGACCTTGTCGGGCGCGGAACCGGGGCCCATGGTGGCGTACTTGAGGACCTTCCGGGCGACCGGCGTGACCGGCCCGAGGGGGGCGCGGGAGCCGAGGACCGCGCCGGTGACACGGCTCCGGAGGCGCCCGGCGCGCACCGGCAGGACCAGCGACTCGGCGACCAGCCGGGAGCTGCCGGTGCTGCACAGCAGCACGGCCGCGGCGCGCTCGGCCAACTCCGGCCGGCCCGCGGCCGCCATGATCGTCATTCCGCCCATGGAGTGCCCGGCGACGACCGCCCGCTCCCCGGGAGCGAGGGCGGCCTCCAACACGGCCACCAGGTCGTCCGCGAGGGCGGTGGTGCTGTGCACCCGGCCGGCGGGGCTGCGCCCGTGTCCGCGCTGGTCGTAGGCGATGACCCGGTGGGTGGCGGCCAGGGCCCGGATCTGCGCGGCCCAGAAGGCCGTGGAACAGGTCCAGCCGTGGGCCAGCACCACGGCCGGCGCGTCCTCGTCCCCGTGCACCTCGACGTGCAGGCGGGCCCCGTCGGCGGAGACGGCGACGAGCTCGCGCCGCGCGACGGGCGGGGCGTAGGGCCCGGAGGTGACATGCGTCAACCGACTCACGCGGCCCCCTCCTCGACCACCCCGGCCTTGCCGGGGCCCGTTCCGGCCCCGCCGGCGTTCGATGCGCGGGGGTCCGGGGGCAGCGCACCGGGCAACGGCGCCGCACCGGAAGCCGAGACGGTGGCCGGGACCCGTTCGCGCTCCCCCACCCGTACGACCTCGTACTCCGCCAGATCGACGCTCCGCGTCTCCCGGCGGAACTCGCCCGTCGTCCCCGGCCACACCGTCGTGTTGCGCCCCTGCGCGTCCAGGTACCAGCTCGTACAGCCGCCGGTGTTCCACACGGTCCGCTCCATACGGGCCTGCACCTGCCGGTTCCACCGGTTGACGGCGGACGGCCGGGCCCCGAGCGCGACCTTCCCGCCCAGGCTGCTCCCATCGAGGAGGGCGAGCTGCCGCAGGTAATCGGCCATGTAGTTGAGCTGCGACTCGATCATCAGGATCATGGAGCTGTTCCCGAGACCGGTGTTCGGCCCGATGATCGTCATCCAGTTGGGGAAGCCGGCCGCGGTGGCGCCGCGCAGCGCCTGCATCCCGTCCTTCCAGGCGTCCGCGAGGGTCCGACCGTCCGCGCCCACCACCCGGTCCGCGATCGGCATGTCCGTGACGTGGAAGCCGGTGCCGAAGATGATCGCGTCGACCTCGGTCTCGGTCCCGTCGGCGGCGACCAGCACCGAGCCGCGGATCTCCTTGAGCCCGGAGGCGACCAGGTCCACGTCGGGCCGGGCCAGGGCCGGGTAGTACTCGCTGGACAGCAGGATCCGCTTGCAGCCGATCCGGTAGGAGGGCGTCAGCTTCGCGCGCAGCGCCGGGTCCTTGATCGAGCGCGCCATGTTGGCCTTGGCGAGGGACTCGATGAGGCCGAGCTGGTTCGGGCGCTTGGTGAAGGCGCTGACCTGGAGCTCCCGGATCCCCCACAGCAGCCCGCGCCGCGCCGCCCGGGTGAAGGGCAGCTGACGGTGCAGCCAGCGCTCCACCGCCGTGATGGACCGGTCGGTGCGGGGCATGACCCACGGCGGGGTCCGCTGGAAGAGGGTGAGGCGCTCCACCTCGGGGGCGATGGCGGGGACGATCTGGATGGCCGAGGCGCCGGTACCGATCATCGCGACGCGCTTGCCGCGCAGGTCGTAGTCGTGGTCCCAGCGGGCGGAGTGGAAGACCTTGCCGGGGAACTCGGCGAGTCCGGGGATCTCCGGCATCTTCGGGTCGGACAGCGGCCCGGTCGCGGAGACGACGACGTCGGCGGTAAGCGATCCGGCCGAGGTCTCGATCTCCCAGCGCAGCTCGTCCGCGTCCCAGCGCATCATCCGCACCTCGGTGTCGAGCCGGATGTGCCGGCGCAGTCCGAAGGTGTCGGCGACGTGCTCCAGGTAGGCGCGGATGGCCGGCTGCCCGGAGAAGGTCCGAGGCCAGTCGGGATTGGGCGCGAACGAGAAGGAGTAGAGGTGCGAGGGCACGTCGCACGCACACCCGGGGTAGCTGTTGTCGCGCCAGGTACCGCCGACCGAGTCGGCCCGTTCCAGTACGACGAAGTCCGTGATTCCCTCGCGCCGCAGCCGTACGGCCGCGCCGAGCCCGCCGAAGCCGGACCCGATCACCGCCACCCGTACGTGCTCGCGTCCGCCCCTGCCGCTTGTGCCACCCATGCCCGCCGCCTTCCGCTCATCCGCAGTCCCAGCCACGCACCGCACCGCCGCGCCACACCATCGAAACACTGCCAGCAATCACTGGCACAATCGGGAGGGTAGAGCAGCTCCGTACTCATGGGTAGGGGGCGGGACCGGAAAGTTACTGCCGGTACGCCATAAGGTGCGTCTGTGGCGAAGGAAGAGACGCGAGCGAAGACGGTGCGCGAGTACCGCACGGAGGAACTGGCCGAAGCGGCCGGCATCCCGGTCCGCACCCTGCGCTTCTACCGCGAACGCAAACTGCTCCCACCGCCCCGCCGCGAGGGACGCATCGCCTGGTACGACGACCACCACCTGGCCCGGCTGCGCACCATCGCCGCCCTGCTGGAACGCGGTCACACCCTCGGCGGCATCGCCGAGCTGACCGCCGCCTTCGAGAGCGGCCGTGACGTCGGCCAGCTCGGCGAGCTGCTCGGCATCGGCGGGTCCGAGGAGACCCCGGTCCGGCTCACCCCGGAGGCGCTCGCCGACTACTTCGAGGGCGAGGTCACCCCGGAGAACCTGGCGGCCTCCCTGGACCTCGGCTACGTGGCCGTCGACGGCGACGTGCTCGTGCACGTCAGCCGCCGCCTGCTGGACGTGTCCTCGGCCCTGGTCCGCGAGGGCGTCCCGCTGGCGGCCGTGCTGGAGACCGGCCGCCGCGTCCGCGAGCACGCGGACGCGATGGCCCTGCTGTTCACCGAGCTCATATCGACGCACATCTCACCCGACGCGCTCACCCGCCTGCGCCCGCTGGCGAAGAGCGTGGTCGAGGCCGAGCTGATGATGGCGATGGACCGCCTCCTGGCTTCGGGCGGCTCCGAAGCTCCGGGTCAGACGCCCAGCTCGTAGACCACGGTCACGGGCGCGTGGTCGGACCAGCGCTCGGGGTGCGTCTCGGCCCGCTCCACGAAGGCCTTCACGGCCTTCGCCGCCAGGCCGGGGGTGGCCACCTGGAGGTCGATCCGCCAGCCGGCGTCGTTGTCGAAGGCCCGCCCGCGGTAGGACCACCAGGAGTACGGCCCCTCGGTGTCCGGGTGCAGTTCCCGCACCACGTCGACGTAGCCCGCCTCCGCGTACACCTTGCCGAGCCACTCCCGCTCCTCGGGGAGGAAGCCCGCGTTCTTCCGGTTCGTCTTCCAGTTCTTGAGGTCCGCCTCCTGGTGGCAGATGTTCCAGTCACCGCACACCACGACCTCGCGGCCGTCGGCGGCGGCGCGCACCTTCAGCGCCGCCAGGTACGTCAGGAACTCGTCCATGAACCGGTACTTCTCGTCCTGCTTCTCCGTCCCGGCCTCGCCCGAGGGCAGGTAGAGACTGGCCACGGTGACACCGGGCAGATCGATCTCGATGTACCGCCCGCCGGTGTCGAACTCGTCACTCCCGAATCCGACCTGCACCCGCTCGGGCTCCCGCCGCGTGTAGAGCGCGACCCCGGCCCGCCCCTTGACGGCGGCCGGCGCGAAGACGGTGTGCCGGCCCGTAGGGGTCCGGACCTCGTCCGGGATCTGCCCCTCCTCGGCCCGGACCTCCTGGAGGCAGATCACATCGGCGTCGGTTCCGTCGAGCCACGCCCCGAAGCCCTTCTTGGCGGCGGCGCGGATCCCATTCACATTCACGGAGGTCACAGTGAGCATCCCAGCACCATAGCGGGAGGGTTCCGTACGATATTCGAATGTCTCACCGGATAGACCTCCGCACCGTGCCGTACGACCACCCGGACGCGGTCAAACTCGACGACCAGGTCCAGCTGGAGTACCAGGAGCGGTACGACGGTGAGGGCGACGTCACCTTCCTCGACCCGGCGATGTTCGCGCCGCCGCACGGCCAGTACCTGCTGGCGTACGACGCCACGGGCACGCCGGTGGCGAGCGGCGGCTGGCGTACCCAGGACGAGAACGACGAGGGCTACGCGGACGGCGACGCCGAGCTCAAGCGCATGTACGTCGTCCCGGAGGCCCGAGGCCTGGGCCTCGCCCGCCGCATCCTGGCGATCCTGGAGGAGGACGCCCGCGCGGCGGGCCGCCACCGCATGGTCCTGGAGACGGGCGACCAGCAGCCGGAGGCGATAGCCCTGTACCTCTCCTCGGGCTACACCCTGTCCGCGAAGTTCGGCCACTACCGCTTCCACGAGTCCAGCCGCTGCATGACGAAACCCCTGACCGAAGCCTGAGCCCCGCCGGCGTTCGATGCGCGGGGGTCCGGGTGCGGCGCCGCCGGCAACGGCGCCGCACCCGCCCACCGCCCACCGCCCTACCGCGGGAGCCAACCGGCCCGGTCCGTCCCCCACCGGGACGGCCCCGCCCCCCACTCCCCGAAGGGACTGGCGGCGTGTCGGAGCACCCCGTACCCCGACGGAGTCACCCGCAGCCACGGCTCCGCCGCGTACGAGCCCCCCGCACCGCCACCCGTCCGCGCGAGCCCCCGCACGAGCCACGACCCCGTCCCGGCGAGGGAGAACCGCAGCCCCCGCCCGCCCCCCTCCGCCAGCGCCCGCAGCACACCGGCCGCCACCAGGTACCCCGTCCCGTGGTCCAGCGCCTGGGCCGGCAGCACCCCGGGCACCCCGCCCGGCCCGGCACACGCCGCGGCGATCCCGTACCCCGCCTGGACGAGCGAATCGAACCCCCGCCGCTCCGCCCACGGCCCCCGTGCCCGCCACCCCCACGCGCACAGCTCGGCCACCACCAGCCCCGGCCACCGTTCCAGCAGCTCCCGCGCGCCGAAGCCGTACCGTTCCAGCGCGCCCGGCCGGTAGCCCGCCACCACCACGTCCGCCTCGGCGAGCAGCCGCTCGAAGACGGCCCGGTCCTCCGCCGCCGCCAGGTCCAGCAGCGCCGACCGCTTCCCGAAGCCGGTGTCCGCGTACGCGTCGTCCGCCTCCGGCAGACCCGGCGGGTCGATCCGCAGCACGTCCGCCCCCAGAAGCCCGAGCGTGCGCGTCGCGACGGGCCCGGCGATGACCCGGGTCAGGTCCAGCACCCGCACCCCCGCGGCGGGCCGGCCGGCCGGAGCCGGGCCGAGCGTCCGTCCCCGCGCCCCTGTTTCCCGTACGGGTTCCAGCAGCGGCTGCGGGTCCCCGTACTCCCGCGCCACGGCGACGGCGAGGCCGCCCTCCGCGTACGCCAGCTCCTGCACCTCGACTGCCGTCCGCCCGCCGACCGCGGCGCGTACCGCCTCCGGTGTCGCCGACGGCAGCCGCAGGGCCCGTACCAAGGCGGCCTCGTGGTGCGGATAGTTGGCGTGCGTCCGTACCCAGCCGTCCGCCGTCCGCCAGAAGCCGGACAACGGCGCGAAGGTCACCGGTGCGCGCCCCTCGACCCGTAGGTGCCGCTCGCTGACGAACGCCGTGGCCACCGCGCCCTCGTCCACCACCGGCGGAGCCACGTCCTCCACCCCGCCCCCGGCCCGCCCCGCGGCGAGCTCCCCGGCGGCCAGTGCGCAGGCCGCGACGGTGGCGCGCGCCAACTCGGCCACCGGTAGCGGGCCTTCCCCCAGGTCGCCGACCCCGCGGAGGCGCACCCGCCCGACGAGTTCGGGCGCCCCGCCGAGCGCCTCCCAGGCCTGGGCCGTTCCGCTGTCCCGTTCCTCACCGATCGTCATGGCCCAATCATTCCCGTCCCTTCCACCGGGAGTTGACGTGCCCGCCCGTCGAGGTCATGGATTCCCGGAGACCTGACCGGGGACGAAGCCGACCCGGCGTCCACGCGGCGGTCTCGCTCTCCCGGACGGGCGGCCCGGACCGCACGGTCGGCTCCGGAAGCCCCCGCACCCGTTCCCCGTGGCCACGCGGGTCGGTCAGAAGCCGCCCCCGACCTCGTACGCGCCACCGCTCGCGGCCGTGGCGGCCGTCGCCGCGTAGGTGTCGTCGCCCGCGTCCCGGCCGCCCGGGGCGTGGTCGTACTGGGTGGCGAAGACATGCCGACCGGCCGGCACGGTCCTGCCGGCCTTCAGCTTCCACCGGTAGACCACCGCATCGCCGCTCCCGCCGACGGTGACTTCGAAGTCGTCCCCCGGCAGGGTCTGCCAGGTACCGGTGGTCGCCACGCCGCCGGTCTGCGCGAGACGGACCTCAAGGGTGAGCCCTTCGAGCGGTTCGTCGTTCTGGAGGGTGATGTTGCTCTGGGCCCAGTACGTGTTGCTGTGCGGGTCGACGGAGCCGTCGGACCACAGCGGCCCGCTCTCGGCGCTCGGGGCGCCGGTGGCGTCGGGCGCCGTCACCACCTGGCGGCCTCGTCCCCCCTCCTTCTGCGCGGAGGCAACGGTGAAGGCTCCGGCCACGAGGGTGGCACCGACGGCGAGCGTGGCGAGGATGACGCGGCCCCAGGAGAGCGCCCGAGTCCTCTGCCGGGCGCGAGGGCCATGGCTGATGCGGGGGGCGTCGGAAGCATCCGCGCCGGCGACGGCCATGCCGCGCCGCACCTGCACGAGCATCCGCTCCCGGTCGGGCTTGTGTGCCTCTGCCGCTTCCCGCAGTTTTCTTGATACGTCGTTCACCGGCGCCTCCCTCCCGCGAGTTCTCCGACGACCCGCGGGCCGAGCAGCTTCTGCAGTTCCGTCATGCCCTTGGAGGTCTGGCTCTTCACCGTACCGACCGAAATGCCGAGGGCCAGCGCGGTGTCCTTCTCCGACAGGTCCAGTGCATGGCGCAGGACCACACAGGCCCGTTTTCGAAACGGCAGCCGCGCCAGGGCGGTGCGTACGTCGAGGGCTGCGGCGACGTCCGGCGCGTCGGCCGCCTCGGAGCGGTTCGACCAGAAGAGGACGACGCGCCTGCGCTCGCGCACCGCCGCCCGGATCCGCGTACGGGCCATGTTGGCGACGATCCCGCGGGCGTAGGCGAGGGGGTGGTCGGCCCGGCGCACCCGGTCCCAGCGGTGCCACACCGCGACGAGGGCGTCCGCAGCCAGGTCGTCGGCGCCGTCCGGCTCGCCGATGAGCATGCAGGCCAGGCGCGCGAGTTCGGCGTGGTGCCGCTCGAAGAAGGCGTGGAACTCGATGGCCGCGTTCCCGTGGATCTCCTGTACGGAGCCCATGCTCGACCCTCCGTTCGGTGTACCCATGTCATGCCGTGGGGCGGTGACGGTAGCAACCATGTCCGCACGGCCTCCCTTCACGGAGCGGGGACGGCGGACCCGGCCGGACCGCCGGAGGCGGTCAGTACGCCGGCACCCGCCGTCCGGCCGAGCGAGTCGGCCAGTGCGACCGCGGAGGTCTCCAGTCCGGCGGACAGCACGGGCCGCCAGTTGACCGTCGGCCGGATCCGCTTGCCCGGGTTCTCGGCGTTGTACGCGGCGACCATGTCGGCGCCCCGGCCGTTCACGAGGTTCCCGGTGCCCGCCAGCGCGCCGGTTCCGTCGCCGGTCAGCAGCCGCGAGACCTTCCCGTCCCCGGGAAGCGTCCAGTGGTTGTACTCGGCCACCACCTGGGCCCCCGCCCGGGAGCTGACGGAGTAGTCGAAGGCATAGCCGTTGCGCGTGGTCGTGTCGAAGAGGTTGTTGTAGAGGTGCACTTGTCCGACGCGGGCCAGCGGCGCGCGCTGGACGGTCCCCCGGAAAATGTTGTGGTGCAGGGTGACCCGCAGCTTGCTGTCCTTGTCACTGCTTCCGACGAGCATCGTCTTGTCGTGGTCGGCGAACCGGTTGTACGAGACGGTGACCAGGTCGGAGGCGTTGGTGATGTCGAGCGATCCGTCGTGGACCTGGTACTCGCGCCCGAAATGGCGGGGGTTGCCGCTGTCGAAACGGGGGGCGTCGGTGAAGGTGTTGTGGTCGGCCCAGACATGGGTGGCCCCCCGCAGGGAGACCGCGTCATAGGCGGAGTTCCAGTTGCCGTCCGAACCGTCGGTGGGATCCCACTGGGGGAAGCAGTCGCGGACGTCGGCGAAGGCGAGGTTGCGGATGATGACGTTGTCCACGTTCTCGACCTGGAGGCTGCCGCCCGTCAGCCCCGCGCCGGTCCCGGGCACGCCGACGATCGTGGTGTTCGCCGGCACCGCGAACACGATCCGCGCCGCCTGCTTCTTCTGCGCGGCGGCCCGGGCCGACTCCTGTGCACCTGAGGGCACTTCGGAGCGTCCCCGGACGGCCGGGTCGTACGCCTTCAGGTAGGAGGCGAGCGAATAGCCCGTGCCCTTGGCGTAGTCCTCGCAGCGCAGGGAGCGGCCGTCGTCGTCGGTGTTCGCGTCGATGAGGCCCTTGACGCGGATGATGCGCGGCTCCGTCCTGGAGCCGCTGCTCAGCGCCTTGGCCAGCTCGGCCCGGGTGGAGACGGTGAACACCCGGGACGCGACGGCCGCCGAGCCGCCGGTGGTGCCCTTGCCGCTCGCCGCCCACCCGTCGCGTGCGGGGAGTGCGGCGTGCGCGAGATCGGGGGCCGCGTGCGCACTCATCGCCAGGGGGAGGGCGTTGAGCGCACCCGCGACGGCGACGGAGGCGGCGGCGAGGACCGCCGTACGGCGGGTACGGGGGCGCCGGTGCGAGGGATCGGACATGGGGAGGTCGTTCCTTGCCTGGGGGGAGAGGGGGAGGGGTGCGGCGGCGGGGTCAGCCCACGTTCACCGAGTAGGCGGTGGTGTCCAGCTGCGCCTTGCCGGTGAAGACCTCCGTACCGGCCTCGACGCCGCTCAGATAGTCGGCCGGGTCCACGAGGCCGCGCCGGACGAGGACTTGGAGGAAGTCGTCCAGGTCGAGGTTGGCGGAGTCGGTGTTACCGACCCGGACGAAGGAGTGGACCTTCCAGCCGATGTCACCGAGGTACAGGTCCCACGTCGCGCCGCCGATCTCCAGCCGCTCCCGCCTGGTCCCCAGCGGGCCGGCCCCGCCGTCCCTGGCGAGCCAGACCATCACCTCGTGCTTGGGCGTGCTCCGCCAGTCCGTACGGTCCGAGCCGTGCAGCCACAGGTCGTAGGCCACGTTGTACACGCTCTCCCGGGACTCCTTCACCTCGAACGACCAGGCCGTCCGCACCGGCTTCCGGTCCGAGAGCCGCACCGGCAGCTCGTTCTGCGGCACCTTCCAGCCCCAGTGCCACCCCAGCACGCTGCTCGCGTACGACTTCACCGCGTTCGGGTCACCCGACCACTCGTAGTTCGTGCCCCAACCGATGGTGGAACCCGACGTGTAGGCGTCCCAGGAGCAGCTCCAGCCCTTGCCGTTCTTCGCCCCCCAGGTGTTGTTGTTGATCCAGTACTTGCCCATCGGGATGGATTCGTACGGTGCGCATCCGCCGACCGCGTTCGCGCGCCCGGCCGGGGAGGCCACGGTGTAGGCGACCGCGCCGCCCAGCGCGGCCAGGGCGACCGCTGCGGCGGTGAAGCGCTTGCGGGTGAGTCGGTGCCGTCCTGGAGCTGCCATGGGGGTGGGGCCTTTCGCTCGGTGACCTTGCACCCTTCAGTTGCCGCCCACGCCCGATGCGTTGCCGTGATCCACACCACTCCGGAAGTGCCGGAAGGGGGCCCGCTCGGTCCTTCCGGCGGCCGGGTGGTTCACACAGGGCGGCCGGGTGGTCGACGGGTAGGTGCCGGCGGCCCACCACACGCTCGGACGCAGGCAGTTGTCGAGCGAGCACCGCACCCCTGCGGACAGGCCGGGACGAGCCCACCGCCTTGCTGGACACCACCGGCCTGGGTCCAGCTCCCCCCCTCGGCGCGGGCGACCGCCTGGTGCAGGCCAGGGCATGGAACGGGCTGGAAAACGCCGAGATCCCGCCCGGTCTTTCGACCGGACGGGATCTCGTGACGTTCCCGAGAGCTACTCGCGAACTGTCGTCTGTGGGCTGTTCACGAGTGCCTCTGACCAGGCACTCCAGAGGCATATGAAGATCGCTTCCCGAATCGGCGGAGATCGTTTCCCACCCTGCCAGCGGCCGGGCCCGCCGCTGTCAGACGCAGGGGCAAGGATGGGCGGCATGACGAAGACCGGAGCGGATTACGCGTGGTTCGAGAACGACTTTCCAGACATCGCCGAGGCGTACTGCTTCACCCTGGTTCGGGGCCTGTCGCCTGCTGAGCTGATGTCCCGGCTCGAGGGACGACCGGAGGCGCCTCTGCAGGGCATAGCCGCGGTCGTCGACGCCGCTTTCGCCCGGTACGACCTGGGGGAGGGCGACCGCCAGCTGGTTGCCATGACCACTGTGGGTGCCTGGACGCTCCTGATCGAGCCCAACGGCTATCTCGGAGTCACCGAAGATCGAGTCCTGCCGGCCTCGGCCGGGGCGAGCTGGGTCTCTCACTTCGTCAACATCAACGCTGTCGGCACGTTCCTCTGGGCAGAGGACCGAGTTCTGCGACTCTGCTTCGACCCCATGTTCCCGGAAGACCGATGGGGCACCGCACCCGACGAACTCCTGGACGTCATGGAGCGGATCGGCTTCCACCTCGCGGACGAGTCTCCGGAAACGGATCTGTCCTCACCAGCAGCGTTCGCTCTGGCAGAGCACCTGACCAGCGTGGCCATCACTCCGGAGCTGCTCCAGGACACGACCTTCATCTGCGCCACTGTCCAGGTGCGATGACATCGCGCGACCGCCCTCCGCAGGCTCCCTGTGAATGCAGTGTGGATGATGGCGCGGTGACGAACATCAGTGACGCCCACGTGAAGGTCCATTTCCGGATGGACATAGATGAGGATGGCTGGCCGCCGGCAAGCGTCGAGAGCCTGTGGGCGGTGGACCTCGGTGACGGCACGGTGCGGTTGGACAACACTCCCTGGTTCGTACGCGGAGTCGCCAGCGGCGACATCATCACGGTGGAGTTCGATGGCGACGGTGTTCTCTGGGCCGGGGAGACGGTCCGACCGTCTCAGAACTGCACGATCCGGCTGATCGTACTGAAGGACGCCGGCTCAGCCGCCGCCCGGCAAAGCGTGCTGGAGGTCTTCCACCGCCTCGGCACGACCGGCGAGGGGATCGAGCAGTTCCGGATGGTTGCCCTAGATGTCCCACCTGAGGCGGACCTGCCGCGGATCCGCACGCTCTTGGAACACGGTGAAGCGAAGGAGTGGTGGCACTGGGAGGAAGGCTGTGTCACCGCCGCTTGGGAAGCCGCTGCTCCTGCCTGAGGGCAGCTGAGTTTCGTCCCCAGTACATGGCGGGCCTCAGGGCTGCACCCATGCCGCTCGTAATGAGTTGGTGCTCGAGCGGCTGCGCACGGCAGAGTGGCGTGGTCAGTGAGCTGTGGGCACGCGTCCTGACGAGGGCGGATGTGGATCCGCGCCGGCGCCGCGGCCGAGTGCCGCCTGATCTCCCAGGGGCAATGGTGAACGAACGGGACGTCCTGCTCAATGAACTCGCACAGGGGCTGCGCCCCATGTCTGAAGGCATCGAGTGGTTCGACGACCTCGGCCCGGAAGACCAGTCCGAGGCGCTGCTGTTCCTGCGTCATCACTGTGTCCAGGCACGCGCTGTCGCCGAGGACGCACCAGAGAGCATCCGCCGTGCTGGGCTGCGCCCGACGCATACGCCTGCGGTACTGATCTCACGCGGCCGGATCGACGAGCAACTGGGAAAGATCGCCGGTCTCGCGCCTCTCGACGAACGCCGCAAGGTGTTCCGGCTGCTGATCGCAGTCCTCGCCGTTGCCGACGAGCGGCGCCGCGAGGGCTTCTGCTCCGGCGGCTGCGGTCACTGGTGGCACAGACTGCCCGTCTCGGCTGATTAGATCCGACCGGTCGGACGTGTTGCCACGACCACGGGCCCCTGAACAACGGACGCGCTTCATCCACTTTGAGGGCTCCGGGGCGCCCGACGGCTTCTTTGGGACACCCCTGACCGTATCTCTCCCTGCGGGGCGGGGGCTGCCTATGATCCAAACCAGGGGAACAGGGGAGGATGAGCATGTCAGGAAGCGCGGACAGCACCGGAACAAGGCTGAACAGCGTGGATGGTGTACCGGCTGGCCCCTTGGCTCCGGGAGGCGGGAGCGTATTCGGCTCGACGCCGGCGGAGAAGACGGCGGCGGCAAACGCCATCGAGACCGAGCTGGAGCCCCACACCAAGAAGGCCGCGGACGGTGCGAAGGACAACACGAGCGCGGCGGCCAGGACCTTTGATGGCTGGGAGACGGCCTCCGGCCTGAAGAAGGTGACGGAGACCTGGGACCAACAGGTGAAGATGCTCATGGGACGCCTGAGCGCCGAAAAGACCTCCCTGCGAGGGGCCTCGGGCCTATTCGTGCAGAACGACGTGCACACGGGTGAGCAACTCCGCGCAGTGGGCCAGAAATCCAAGCTCGAGGGACTGTAGGGGGATCGGGTACGTGTTGACATACCAGGAAGTCATGACGACCGATCTCAGCGTCCTGACGACGGCTGCCGAAAAGTGGCAGTCCATGGCCGCTGACCTGTCGAAGGTAGAAGAGCGCTACGGGGAGACGGTCCAGAAGATCACACTGGGCCAGAACTGGCTCGGTCTCAGCGTGGAAACGGCGCACACGAAGTTCGCAACAACCCGGCGCGAGTACAAGTCCGCGCAGACCGAGGCGAAAGCGGTGGCCAAACTACTGACGGACGCGCACACCGGTTTCGCGGACCTGAAGAAGAAGGTCGAATCGGCGCGGGACGATGCGGTGGCCGCGGGCATGGCGGTATCTGTGGCGGGACGCGCCACCTTCGACTTCACGCGGGTCCAGGACCCGGCACAGGCGCGGACCCTGCGACGCGACCCGGACTTGAAAAGCGTGGAGGAGTCCTGGACCGCGCACATCGCCGCAGCGGTGCGGGCAGTGGACGAGCTCGACAAGGCTGTCAAGCAGGCGCTCGAAGCCGTGGTCGTGGACGGAAACATCCTCGACGGCACCATCGGGGGGTTCAACGCGTCAGCCACTCCCGTCATCCCGCCGACGGGGTCGGCGCGGAGCGAGCAGAAGTTCACCGACGCCGAAAAGTGGATCTTCGATGAGATGAAGCGGAACGCAAAGTCGGACACGGTCGGGCAGATACGGTCCCTGCTGGACAAGCCCGAGTGGTACGAATTCGGGCGCAACTACGGTTCCGACATCAACGCGGCGCTGACGATGTGGGGCGTGAAGGTGGCCCCGGGACAGGACTGGGACCACAAGCCGCAGCTCCAGGAACGGTACGACCTCCAAACGCTTGACGACTACTACTTCAAGCAGCCCGGAACGAACCGCGAAGTCTTCTACGACATCTACTCCAACGTCCACTACGGATACGTCGGCCGGGCAGCCGGCTTCGACGCGGACACCTTGATCAAGGGCGCCTCCCTTGGAGAAACGCTACTCACCGGGGACGACGACCAAGGCGATCAGATCACGATGCGCATCGGCATCGACCTCTACGACACATACGGCGACAACCTGACCGAGGAACAGCTCCGGCAAGGAATCAACGACGCGATGAACCGGATGGAACAAGCGCAGCGCAACGGCGAGAACGTCCCGCAGGTCAGGAACCGGAGGTGACGCGGGGACAGTGGGGCTGTGTGGTCGCCCCCGTTGCCGGTCTGGCCACTGGTGTGCTCGGGTCAGTGCTGCTGGCAGCCGCCTGGCGTGCATGCGACGTAGGGGTGAACGGCGCGGCCAATGGGCTTGCGCTGATCTTCTACGGGACTTTGCTCGCGATCATGGCGGCTGTGTGGTGGGGGGTGTGCATCGGGTACGTCGGACGCTGGAACCTCACGGCCGCCCTCCTGGGCGGCACGGCCGGCGGGGCGGTCATGGTTTGGATCTTCGTGGCTCTCCTCCAGGTTCCCAACGGCTACCGCTGCTGACGAGGTCGCCCCCGACGCGGTGACGCGCCGAATACGGCCACAGCTACGGGTTCGAAGAGACGGTCCGATGCTGGGAGAACTGCACGACCCGGCTGATCGTATTGAAGGACGGCGGCTCGGCTGCTGCCCGGCAGAGCGTTCTGGAGATCTTCCACAAGCTCGGCACGACGGGCGAGGGCATCGAGCGGTACCGGATGGTGGCGCTGGATGTCCCGCCGGAGACGGACCTGCCGCGAATCCGCAAGCTTCTGGAACACGTTGCAGCGGAAGGCTGGTGGCACCGGGAGGAAGGGTGCGTCATCGCTGCTTGGAGGTCCACGGCCACGGACTAAGCGGCTGCGCGTGCTGCTTGAGGGCCGCCGAGGTCTCTGTCAGCGGCACCGTGCATGATCGGGCGCATGACACATGGTTCCCGGGATGCCGAGAAGTGGATTGGTCTGCTTCGCCCTGGCGTGCGTCTTGAGGTAGCGACTGGCTCTGACGACGTGGCGGGTCGGCTCGGTGGCCTTCCAGCCTTGCCGGCCGCCTCGGAGTGGCCGGTGTGGGAGGGGCATGGTCCGCTCTCCTTCGTCGCCTCGATCGATTGTGCGGTCCTGCCGACGGCCGCAGTGGACATCGATCTACCCGAGGCTGGAACGCTGCTGTTCTTCTACTTCGACGGCCAGCTGGACGACGGCGAAGCTCTCGTCCTTTCTGAGGACAGGGAGAGCTGGGCGGGCGCCCGTGTGCTCTATGTGGCAGCTGGTAAGGAGGTCGAGGAACGTGGGACGCCTCACGAAGTCGAGTCGTACCCGGTGGTGCCGCTGGCCGCGAGGCTGGAGATGACAGCGGCCGAGCCCTGGCACCCCCGGATTCGGAACGCCTTCGCTGCGGGTGCCCCGCTAGGGAACCGTTACGACCACCCCGTCTGCTCGCAGGAGTTCCTCGACGCACTGTGGGAGTTCGATGATGAGGTGGGGCATCAGATCGGCGGCCACGCTCACTCCGTTCAGAACCCTGTGGAGATCGAGATCGCGGAGGCGGTCCTGGACGGCCAGGTGTCCTGGGACGACCCTCAGCTGTCCGAGGAGGCGGGCAACTGGGTGCTGCTGGCGCAGTTCGACAGCGAGGACGCCGCGGACATGATGTGGGGCGATGCCGGAGCCCTGTACTGGCTGATCCGCCCGGAGGATCTGGCCGAGCGGCGCTTCGAGCGGGCGATGTTCACCTGGCAGTGCAGCTGATGGCCTCCATGCCTCCCGCCTGGGGAGTCCAGTACACACTGAGCCTGCCGAGCGAGGACGCTGCCCGCTCCGCCGCGGCCGAGCTGTCCGGGATGGGCCACCGTCTGACGGCAATGCGCGTCCACGATCACTTCCGGTTCGTCCCGTCGAGCTTCTGGTACGGCAGGCCGTCGATGGACCCGGAGCTGGAGGGGTGGTGGCAGGTCTTCTCGCTGGCCATCTACAGCGGGTACGAGCGCATGGCTCTCGAGCCGTTCTTCCGGAGTGAACGGATTCGGGTGGCCGGCGTGGCCCGTTCCCACGCCGGTTTTCAGCAGGGGTGCAACGAGGGCCATGCTGCGACTCTCGAAGGAGTCTTCCCACGGGACGGCCTGGTCCATGAGCAGGCCGGCGCCGACGTCGCCCTTCCGAGTCCTCTGCCCGAGGATCCCGCGCGGCCTCCGGCCGGTCCGCCGTGGAAGTGCAGTGAGGTCGGTGAGCCCGCAGCGGTGGTCCAGGCCGTGGTGGCGGTAGCAGAGCGCCTGTACGGCAGCGCGGAGGACGCTCCGGATGCTGTCGGGTGGCTGCTCGATGAGGAGTTCGCGTTCGGCGAGCCCTACGGGTCAACGGGCAAGTTCCTCGGCGATCTCGCGGATGCCGTGGCCCACCAAGGCACCTGCACCGACACCACCGTCGAGGCTGTCCCATTTCTCGTGGAGCTGGTCTGCGAAGACAGCGTCGCGCCCGGCAGCCGGCTGGTCCTGCTCGGCGACCTGTTGCGGCTTGCTGCTTCGGGGCCGGCTGCAGAGGTCTCCCTGGCCGATCGCATCACCGCACTCGGGGCTGCCTGGGAGGAGTCTGCAGCTGAGTACCTGACACGGCGGGCCATCGACAACGAGCTGCCGAGACTGCTGTCCCGCTGGGAGGACGAGAGCGATGCCGTCCGATTCGCTCTCGCCGCCCTCACGGCGCTCTGTGGCAGTCGTGACCAGCGCGCACTCTCAGGGCTGGCCGCTCTCCCGGCTCCAGCAAGCAGCTCCCGCGCCGATGTCGTGTCGCTCATGGCAGCCCTGCTCAGTGACGGCCGAGAAGGCTCGGTACCTGCACTGGACCGGCTGGCCTCCTGGTCGCCCCGCGTTGCAGAGAAGGCAGCCAGCCCGAATGTGGATCTTCAGAGGTTGGGGCTGGCCATCCTTCCGGACCTCGTCCTCGAAGACGTGGCGTCGGGAATCATGGCAGAGCCTGATCTGCCATAACTGTTGACGCTGTTAAGCATTACGACTGGCGCCGCAGACACGCAGGTCAGGGGTGCCAGACATCAGGCTCATGCCCCAATGCGCCTCAACTGCCAGACTTCGTTGGTCATTTGACTGCCGGGCACGACTGGCATTCCCTACGATGACTGCCGTTGTCCTGTCGTACGGGAGAGCCGAGGAGGGGCGGATGGACTTCACAGGGGCGGGCGAGCCGGATGCGGCTCCCGGGTTGCGGACGGCTGTTGGGATCTACTCCGGCAAGACTGATCGGACGCTGGCGCGGATCTCGGAGCTCGAAGCAGAGCTCGCGAACCTCCGAGTCGAGGCGGCAAAGTACGCGAGCACTCGCGATCAGCTGAGCGAAGCTCTCGCCGAGCTCCTCGCAGGTAGCTCGGCGCCGTCCGAGGACGATCAAAGCTCCCAGCAGGAAGCTGACGCGGAGGACGAGGACGGCGATGCGTCCGCCGACGCCGAGCCAGAACCGAGCAAGCCGCCAGAGGAGACGCGTGCCAGGCAGAGCGGGCCTTCACGGTCGCCGTCCGGGCAGTTGATGCAGGCGGTCGAGCAGATCCTCGTGGGCGCCGGACGGCCGATGAAGGTCAAGGACATCACAGAGGCCCTTGGGCGCCCGACCAAGGGCGACGAAGGGCGGGCGCCCATCGAGACGACCCGCCGGACCTGCAAGCGGCTAGTGAAGAACGACCGTGCCGTGGAGCACCCGATCGGCACCTTCGCCGCCCACCGGGTCACGGAATCGCAGGGAGGGGACGCCTGACGCCGCCGCCCCGAACATGAGACGTCCCCTCCTCCCCTTGCGGGGAGAAGGGGACGGGCTCCGTTGAGCTTGGACCCTCTTCGGAACCAGTGACGTGGACCCTCGTAGTGGCTCACGCATCCCCGAGGCTAGAGCAATCCGCCTCGCCTCGGGGGCGCGTGGCCTATTTCGTCGTTTCCTGGGGCGGGTTTCCCTGGGGACGGGAAGGCCGATTTTGATGCGTACTGCGCATTCCGTCCCGCGGGTACAGCGGGGCAGCGAGGAAATCTTCCAGGCGGGCAACGGTGACGACGTCCGGCCAGCACCGGCCGGCGAGCAGGTCGGCAATGGCCTGCCGGTTGACCCCGGATCCGGTAGACACCTGTCGCAAACTTCGCTTCTCGCGCTCCAGGGCAAGCGCGAGCTCGCGGGCGATGGCCTGGACGACTCTGGCGGCGACGTCGTCGACGGCGGAGTCGGGCCAGGATTCCGGATCGCGGGCAAGGTCTCTCGGCGCGGTCTTGCGGGCCAAACCTCCGACCATGTCGATGCACTCCTTTCCGTGAAGATCGCCTTCGACGTCTTCACTGGCTGCTTGTCCAGCCGGTTCTGTTGGTCTGTGACACTGAGCTCGGAGGTCTCCAGCAAGATCCGCGACTACCGGCCCCGGCTGCCGCATCGGCAGTGGGCGCCGGTCGCCGAGCTGGTGAGAGCCACCGTGGCGGCGACAGCTCCGGCCACCTGCTACGCGGCGGAGCATCTGCTGCACGTGATCGGCCGGATCGCGGTCTGGGCGGACCGGAGCGGGCTGCCGCGGGACCCGGGAACCTGGCTGCGGACCGAGACGATCGACGCCTTCATCCTGTCGGGCTGCGTTGCGGCAAAGGACTCGACGGTGCTGACCTACCGGACCTGGCTGCGGCGGGCACGGGAGGCTCTGGTGTGGGTACAGCGCGGAGAGGCCCCTCCGGCTCGACTTTCCTCGCCTCGCACACCTCAGCAGCCTTATGGTGCCGGAGAGTTGGCTCGCCTGCGGGATTGGGCGAATCATCTGCCGCACCAGGCTCGACTCGACGGCCTCGCCCTCATGACGCTCGGAGCCGGGTGTGGCCTGATGCCGGGCGAGATCCCGCCCATGCGAGGCAGTCACGTTCGCGTGACCTCTGGTGGGGTCGCGGTGCTGGAGGAGAAGCTGCTCGGCCGACTCGTGGCGTGCCACTCCGACTGGGAAGGCACGCTGGCCGAGCTGGCAGAGACCTCCGGACCCGGATTCCTCTTCCGGCCGGGACGGAAGGTCGCCGCAGCCAAGAACCTCGTCTCGTCCTGGCCTGCCCGCCATCAGCCCCACGCGGGCCTGCCGCCGCTCTCCGCTCGGCGATTGCGGTCGACGTGGATCGTCGGCCGGCTTTCCGAGGGCATCAGTCCGGAGGCGGTCGCTTCCGCCGCAGGCATGGCCTCCCCTGCCGGCTTGGCGGGCTACCACCACTGGGTGCCCCCACTACCCAGGGCGGAGGTGATCCGATTGCTGCGTGGCCGCCGCTCATGAGGGCGCGGCCTGAAGCCGACCAGCTGGCCGCCCGCCATGCGCGGCCACGACTGCGTCCTGGAAGGCTCACCGAGATCCCCGACTCCAAGGTCGGCCAGCTGCTGACAGTGCTCGACCGCTCCGGCCTGCCCCAACAGCTGGAGGACATGCTGCAAGGCCGTCCTGGGCCACCAGGCGTACGGCCCAGGACCGTGCTGGCCGGCCTGATGCTCGCCGTGTACTACACGGGCCGAGCCACGGTCTCCGACGCCTGGCGGATCCTGCACTTCCGTCTCCAGCCCGCAGCCCGCGCCTGGCTCGGCATCCCCGAGATGCCGCCGTCCACGGCACGCGCGTGCATAGCTGCCAGTCGTCGTCTCTACCGAGGACTGGACCGGATCACCACCGTGCTCGACCCGGCGCGCTGCGACCGGCGTCGGCGCCTCGCCCAAGCGGAGGCTGACATCCACTCCGCTGTCTGGGATGAGACTGCTGGCCGCGCCGCCGCGAACCGGCTCCAACGGCTGGCGAACGATCTCGTACTGGCCCCGGTCCGGCTGGCACAGCAACGCGGATACATGCGGCACTGGGCCGGTGACGTAGGAGTGGACGCCACCTCGATCCCGGTTCAGGCCAAGCCCGACAGCGACTACTCGGGCACGGCCTCCGTCGAGATCACCGCTGGCTGGCACTTCAGCGGCGGCTCCGACAACGGCATCTTCGGCTACAGCGCGACCCTGCTCGTCGCCGCCCACTCCCGCACAGGCGAAGGGGCCACGAAAGACCGCCGCGCGACCTCCTACCCGCAGCTCTGCCTCGGCCTCACCCTGGACACTCCGACCGTCCGCACGGGCGAGAACGCGGTCACCGTGCTGAAGCACCTTGCCGACCTTCGGTTGCCGACAGGTACCTGTGCCGCGGATCGCGCCTACACCGGCTGTTCGCCGGGGAACTTCCAAATCCCCGTACGCCGACTCGGCTACCGCCTCGCTCTGGACTACAAGGCAGCCGACCGTGGCATCCAGGGCAGCTGGCAGGGGGCCGTACTGATCGACGGCTCCCTCGCTTGCCCGCACATCCCCAACGCCCTGGCTCAGGCCACTCACGGCATGGACGACAAGACCTTCCGCGGACGCCTCGATGAACTGAAGCCACTGGTCGCCGAGCGACTGCCCTACTTCCTCAAGCTCAAGCAGAACGCCGACGCCCGAGGAACCGTGCGCCTGCAGTGCCCGGCGGCCGGCCCGTCGCCCTCGGTGCACTGTCCACGCCGAGAGCGCCTCCGTCCCGTACGACCGAACGCCTCTGGCCCGCCTCAGACCGTGATCAAGCTGGCGGATCGCCGCTCCCGCGCCAGCCATGCCTCGGCTCGCCCCACCATCCAGCTTCCTGACAGGGAGTGGACGGACCCTCCCGGCAAGGACGCGCTGCCGGCCGTCTGCGGCGCATCCGCGATCAGCGTCCCCGCCGACGCGGCCGGAGACCTGAAGATCGCAAAGTTCCGACAGGACAGTAACTACCTCAGCCCCGCCTGGGACCGGATCTACAAGCCGATCCGCTCCCACAACGAGGGCCTCAACGGTCGCCTCAAGGGCGCCTACATGGACATCGGCAACCCCATGCACCGCCGAGCGCCCGGCCAGGTTGCCCAGACGATCCTGATCGCGATCATGGTGGCCGTCGGGAACCTGGACATCCTGGAAACCTGGCTCTACGAGCGCACTGGCAGCCGACTCTCCGACGCCGACTTCGACTCCATTCCGGCTCCGCCAGATCGCGACCGGCCCTACGTCCCCACACCACTCGACAAAGGGCGGCATCCGCCGGCCAACCTCTGATCGTGCCGCTTCACAGCCACACATCACGACCACCAGCCCCGGGTGATCGGGGCCGGTTCGCATGCCCTGGCAACGGCCAGGCGTCTGCCCAGCAACCCGCCAGACCCGATACGCCGCCATCCACCACCCCGAACAGGCATCGAACGACCCCCGAAACGACGAAGATCCCGCCCGATCTTGCGATCGGACGGGATCTCGTCAACGTTCCTGAGAGCTACTCAAGAACAGTCGTCTGTGGACCTGTGGGGATTTGAACCCCAGACCCCCTCGATGCGAACGAGGTGCGCTACCAGACTGCGCCACAGGCCCTTGCGACGTGTGAAACATTAGCATCCCCGCGCGGGTGCTCCAAAACCGATATCCCGGAGCGTCCGCGCAGGTCATCGATCACTCGTTCGCGGCGCGCGGGCGGTCCTCGCCCTCGTACTGGTCGAACAGCGGGGTGCGTCCCCTGCCCTGGCCGCGCGGGCGCGGGGTGGTCGGGGACTTCGGGTCCGGCTTGAGCTCGGACGTGAGCTCCGACTTGGGGGCCCCGGGCTGGGCGCGCAGGCGGGGTTCCGTCGGCTCGGCCGTGCTGGAGCGGGTGGCGCTCCAGGCGTCCGGGGCCGCCGGGCCCGTGGCGCGGGGGGCGACCGGCGCGGTCACGTACGTCGGCAGCGGGACCGGGACGGGCTCCCAGCTCTCACCGCGGGCGGGGCCGCGTTCGCGCTCGCGCTGCTGGTCCACCCACTCGGCGTGGTCGGTCTGCTCGACCAGGGCGCGCCGTCCGGCCTCCTGCGGGGAGACCGGTGGCGCAGGGTCCGGTTCGCTGCCCGACGCGGCCTCGGGCTCGCGACGACTCGGACGGTTCTCCCGTAGCTGGCGGGCGGCCGCCTCGGCGCGCCGCCGGTCCATGGTGAACTCGTAGCGCCGTCGCTCCTGGACCCGCAGGTGCACGATGTACGTGCTCAGCAGCAGGGCGGGTACGGCGGGGGCCCACAGGTAGCGCAGGCCGCCGACCGCGGCGACGACCGCGCCGAGGGTGAAGACCAGGAAGAGGAGCGCGGTGGTGCGCCGGCGGCGCGCGAGGACCTGGAGGCGCTGCTCACGCCGGGCCCGCTCCGCGCGCTGCTCCCGTTCGACGGTGGCCGGTCTCGGCTCCGCCCTGGTCGGGGACACGCCGAAGGCCCGGGCGTCGGCGTCGACGGAATCAACCGTTTCCGTCGCGGCGTCCGGGTCCGCGTGGGGCTGGGGCTCCGCCTGCTCGTCACCGCGCTCACGCAGCCCCTTGGCGTAACGGCGCTCCATTCCCGCCCGGCCGGAAAGCAGCCGAATGGCAGTGGAGAAGCGTTCCGTCGGACGGGCTTCGTTCAGCTCGTCCTGCCTCCGGAGCCACATGGGCACCAAGTAGGCGGCCCAGGCCCCGACAATGACTGCGTAGATGAGGCCGCTGCTGCTCACACCTCACACCGTAGAGGGGCGCGGCCGAGGGGATCGGCCAATTGGGCCGGTGTGTCGCACGATCTCGCTGATATCACCGACTTTTTTTGTGATTCTTCGGATCAGGTTATGGGCGAATCGGTTACCCGAGGCCATTAATTCGAACAGATATTCGTTTATCGCTGCTCGGGGTGGTGCCCGCGCTATTTCGGCGAAGACGGTGAAGAGGGCGAGGACGGAGAGGACGGCGGCCTCGGCGAGTGGCGCGCCCGGTGCCAACGGCGCAGCAGCCCCTCCGGGACCTCCTCGACCGTCACCGCGTAGACGAGGTGGTCGCGCCAGGCCCCGTCGATGTGCAGATAGCGCGGCCGGAGCCCCTCCTCGCGCAGGCCCAGCTTCTCCACGACCCGTCGGCTCGGGATGTTCTCGGGACGGATGCACACCTCGATCCGGTGCAGGCCCACCTTGCCGAAGCAGTGGTCCACGGCCAGCGCGACCGCCGTCGGCATCACGCCGCGGCCCGCCACCTCGCGGTCCACCCAGTAGCCGATGTGGCCCGCGCACATCGAGCCCCAGGTGATCCCGGCGACGGTGAGCTGGCCCACCAGCCGGCCCTGGTACTCGATGACGAAGGGCAGCATCCGGCCCGCGTTCGCCTCCGCCCGCAGATGGCGGACCATCTGGCGGTACGTGGGGCGCTGGACCACCGGCCCCCACGGCGCGGGCGGCGGAATCGTGGCCTCCCACGGCCGGAGCCAGTCACGGTTGCGCCGGTTGACCTCGCGCCAGGCCTTCTGGTCCCGCAGCTTTATCGGCCGGAGCGTGACATCGCCGTCCGACAGGACCACCGGCCAGGTCGGGCCGTTCAGCTCGGGCTCCCGGAGGGTGCCGCCGGTCCGGGGTGGTCGCCGCCCCGCATCTGGTCCACCGCGTGCGGCAGGACGCGGGCCAGGACCGCGAGGCCGTCGCGCACCCCGCCCGTCGAGCCGGGGAGGTTCACGATCAAGGTGCGTCCGGCCACGCCCGCCAGGCCCCGGGACAGGGCCGCGGTCGGCACCTTCGCCAGGCCTTCGGCGCGGATGGCCTGCGGGATGCCGGGGATCTCGTAGTCCAGCACCCGCGCGGTGGCGTCCGGGGTCCGGTCGGTCGGCGAGATCCCGGTCCCGCCGGTGGTCAGGATGACCTCGTACCCGGCGGCCACGCCCTCGCGCAGCGCCTGCTCCACGGGATCGCCGTCCGGGACGACCCGCGGGCCGTCAACGGTGAAGCCCAGCCGCTCCAAGGCCTCGGCCAGCAGCGGGCCGCCCTTGTCCGCGTACACGCCCTGGGAGGCGCGGTTCGAGGCCGTGACGACCAGGGCCCGGCCCAGCGCCTGCGGGGAGCCCGCCGGTTCGGCCGGGGTGGACCGGCTGTGGCTGTGGCTGTGTACGTCGCCGCCGCGCGGGGCGTTCACGAGCGTGCCCAGTCGCCGGACTTGCCGCCCGTCTTCTCCTCCACCCGGACGTCCGTGATGACCGCGCCCTTGTCGACCGCCTTCACCATGTCGATCACGGTGAGACCGGCGACCGCGACGGCGGTCAGCGCCTCCATCTCGACGCCCGTGCGGTCGGTCGTCTTCACGGTGGCGAGGATCTCGACGGCGTCGTCGGCGACCCGCAGGTCCACCTTGACGCCCGAGACGGCGAGCGGGTGGCACAGCGGGATCAGGTCGGGGGTCTTCTTCGCCCCCATGATCCCGGCGATGCGCGCGGTGGCGAGGGCGTCGCCCTTGGGGACACCCTCGCCGCGCAGCAGCTCGATCACCCGCGGGGCGACGAGGACGCGTCCGCTGGCCCGTGCCGTCCGGGTGGTGACGTCCTTCCCGGACACGTCGACCATCCGGGCCGCGCCGGCCTCGTCGATGTGGGTGAGCCTGCTTTCGGTACTCATTGCTGCGCCGCTCCGCTCTGGGCTCCGGGGGAGCCTGTGTGGTGCGACACACGCTACCCGCACCGGCCCGACTTCAGCCGAGCAGGATCACTTCCAGCTCGGTCCCCGGCTCCACCGAGGTGACGTCCTCCGGTACGACCATCAGGGAGTCCGCGTGCGCCAGCGCGGCGATCAGGTGGGAGCCCGATCCGCCGACCGGACTGACCGTGCCGCTCTCCGCGTCGTACGTGCCGCGCAGGAACTGGCGGCGGCCGGCCGGGGAGCCGAGTGCCTTGTCGGCGCTCAGCACCGCGCGCACGCTCGGCCGCCGGACCTCGGACTCCGGCAGCCCCATGAGGGCGCGGATCGCGGGCCGCACGAACAGCTCGAAGGAGACGTACGAGGACACCGGGTTGCCGGGCAGGGCCAGCAGCGGGGTGTGGTCGGGGCCGATCGTGCCGAAACCCTGCGGCTTGCCGGGCTGCATGGCGAGCTTGCGGAAGTCCATCCGGCCGCCGTCGACGTCCTGGCCCTCGCCCTCGCCCGCGTCGGACTGCCCGACGGAGGACAGCGCCTCCTTGACGACGTCGTACGCGCCGACGCTGACCCCGCCCGTGGTGACCAGCAGGTCGGCCCTGATCAGCTGGTCCTCGATGGTGGCGCGCAGGGTGTCGGCGTCGTCGGCGACGGCGCCGACCCGGTAGGCGATGGCGCCGGCGTCCCGGGCGGCCGCGGCCAGCGCGAAGCTGTTGGAGTCGTAGATGGTGCCCGCCGCGAGCGCCTCACCCGGCTGGACCAGCTCACTGCCGGTGGACATGACCACCACGCGGGGGCGCGGCCGCACCCGTACGGTGCCGCGCCCGATGGCGGCCAGCAGGGCGATCTGCGGCGGCCCCAGGACGGTGCCGGCCGCGAGGGCCAGGTCACCGGCCTGTACGTCGCTACCGCGCGCGCGGACGTGGGCCCGCGCCTCGGCGGCGCGGTGCACCCGGACCTCGCCGCCCGCCCGCTCGGGGGCGGCACTGGCCGGGGTCATCCCGGCGGCCGCGCCGCCGCCCGTGCCGCCGTCGGTCCACTCGACCGGTACGACGGCTTCAGCGCCGGGCGGCAGCGGGGCGCCGGTCATGATGCGGGCGGCCTCGCCGGGGCCGACGGTGGGCAGCTCACCGCTGCCCGCCGCGACGTCCCCGACGACCGTCAGCACCGCGGGGAACTCCTCGCTCGCACCCTGGACGTCGGCCGTTCGGACGGCGTAGCCGTCCATGGAGCTGTTGTCGAAGGGCGGAAGGGCGACGGGCACGGTCACGTCTTCGACCAGGACACAGCCCTGGGCGTCCAGCAGTTGGAGCTCGATGGGCTCCAACGGCCGGACGGCCGAGAGGATGTCCGCGAGGTGCTCGTCCACGGACCACAGACGGTGGCCGCCCTCCGGTCGAGGATCCTGCGGTGCGGAACTGCTCAAGGTGCTACATCTCCTCCGTGACGTAACGGTGAAGCCAGGTGCGGAACTCGGGGCCCAGGTCCTCGCGCTCGCACGCGAGGCGGACGATGGCCCGCAGGTAGTCGCCGCGGTCCCCGGTGTCGTAGCGACGGCCCCGGAAGATCACGCCGTGCACCGGACCACCGACGGTCTCGTCGGCGGCCAGCTTCTGCAGGGCGTCGGTGAGCTGGATCTCCCCACCGCGGCCCGGCTCGGTCTCCCGCAGTATGTCGAAGATCGCGGGGTTGAGGACGTAACGTCCGATGACCGCGTAGTTGCTGGGGGCGTCCTGGGGGTCCGGCTTCTCGACGAGGCCGGTGATGCGGACCACGTCCTCCTCGTCCGTGGCCTCGACGGCGGCGCAGCCGTAGAGGTGGACGTTGGCCGGGTCGACCTCCATGAGCGCGATGACGGTGCCGCCGGTGCGGGCGTAGATGTCGGCCATCTGGCGCAGCAGCGGGTCGCGCGGGTCGATGAGGTCGTCACCGAGCAGGACGGCGAAGGGCTCGCGGCCGACGTGCGGCTCGGCGCACAGCACCGCGTGGCCGAGGCCCCGCGGGTCGCCCTGGCGGACGTAGTGCATGGTGGCCAGGTCGCTGGACTCCTGGACCTTCTTCAGGCGGTCGTCGTCGCCCTTGGCGATGAGAGCCGACTCCAGCTCGTAGTTCCGGTCGAAGTGGTCTTCCAGGGCACGCTTGTTACGCCCAGTGATCATGAGAACGTCATCGAGCCCGGCCCCGACGGCCTCCTCGACCACATACTGAATGGCCGGCTTGTCCACAACCGGGAGCATTTCCTTCGGGGTCGCCTTGGTCGCCGGGAGGAAGCGGGTACCGAGGCCAGCGGCCGGAATCACGGCCTTCTTGATCACGGGGTGCAACATAGTCATGCCCCGAACGATAGTGGCCTTCCGTCGAACGCCGGACGAGATCGCAGCAGGTAGATACAGGTATGCCCCGATTCGGAAGGATATTTGATTTCCTCGTGGCAGAGAACCAGCCCACCGCTTCCGCCAAGGCCGAACTGCGCCGAGAACTGCTCTCCGCGCGCCGTGCCTTGTCCCCCGAACAGTGCCGCGCGGCGGCCGCCGCACTCGCCGTCAGGGCATGCGAACTGCCCGAACTGGCCGACGCCCGCACGGTGGCGGCGTACGTCTCGGTCGGCACCGAACCCGGTACCCGGGACCTCCTCGACGCCCTGCGCGCGGCCGGCAAGCGGGTGCTGCTCCCGCTGCTGCTGCCCGACAACGACCTCGACTGGGCCGCGTACGAAGGCCCGGCCTCACTCGCCGAGGCCGCCCACCCGGGCAAGATGCGGCTGCTGGAGCCGACCGGCCCCGCGCTCGGACCGGACGCGGTCACCGGGGCCGACGCCGTGTTGCTGCCCGGGCTCGCGGTGGACGGCCGCGGGATGCGCCTCGGCCGCGGCGGAGGCTCGTACGACCGGGTGCTGGAGCGGCTGGAGCGCGCCGGGGCGCATCCCGCGCTGGTGGTGCTCCTCTACGACGAAGAGGTGGTCGCGCGGGTCCCGGAGGAACCGCACGACCACCCCGTACGAGCGGTGGCGACCCCCTCAGGGATGCGCCGCTTCGGTCGTCCCTAGGAGCCGGCCCCCTCGGGCTTGAGGGTCAGGGTGTCGACCGTGGCCTTCTCGACGGCTTCCTTGCCGAAGGGCCACTCCAGCAACTCGCCCTTGGCCCACATCGTCGTCTGGTCCGTGTAGTGCGCGTTGTACGCGTGCCCCGAGGCACCCGTCAGGTTGATCCAGCGCGACTTGTCGAGCTCGTTGAGGTTCACGACCATCCGCATCGAGGGCACCCACGTGACCCCGTACCCGCTGGAGGCGTTCCAGCCGGTCGCGTTGACCGTGGCCTCGCCGCCGCCCACGTCCCACGGGCCGCGGTTGAGGAGCCACCGCATGAAGCCGGGGCCCTCGGTGCCGATCGTCTGGTTCTTCAGTGTCAGCTGGTGCAGGCGGCCCCAGCTCCAGGTGGACTGGTCCTTGCCGAGCTTGGCGGTCAGCTCCCAGCGGGCGTCGCGCATGGCCCGGGCGAAGAGCTCGTCGCGGTTGGTGACGGCCGGCAGCGTGATGGTCCTCGGCGAGGTCCACCACGCCGACTTCTCGTCCTTGACCAGGCGGCGGACCACCTCGAACCAGCGGTCGCCGCCGTCGGGCTGCGCGGAGTCGGAGTCGCGGGTGCCGCATTCGCGGACCGTCTTGGCGAGGTCGTCGGCGGGGCCGGTGCCGGTGCCGACGACGCTCATGCAGCTGCCCTCGATCCGCAGCTCCTTGGGCATCTTGTCGCCGAAGGCCAGCTTGAGGATGTTGCGCCAGACCGCGTTGAAGTAGGCCGCGGCCGCCGAGTCGGGCTCCTGCGTGTAGTTCCAGCCGTCGAGCAGCTTCTGCGCGGCCCGCACGCCCGGGTCCGAGACCTCTATCTTCGCCAGCATCGGGGTCAGCAGCGCGGCGATCTCGCTGCTGTTGTCCATCTGCATGGTGCGCATGTCGTCGGTCGAGATCCGACCGCCGTCCTTGATCTTCGCCTCGATGAGGTCGTTGATCCGCTGGCTGCGGGCGCCGTAGCCCCAGTCGGTGGTCAGCAGGTTCGGGTACTTGCCGGCGCCGGTCCCGGTCTCCACGACCGCCTGGTTGGCGGTGACGATGTAGCCGCGGGACGGGTTCTGGTCCCAGGGCATCTCGCTCTGCGGGATGTAGCCGGCGTTGTCCTTGCCGCCCTTCCAGGCGTACTTGGAGTCCCAGCCCGGGGCGGGCATGCGGCCGTCGCCCTGGCCACGCACCGGGATGCGGCCCGGGGCCTGGTAGCCGATGTTGCCGTTGGTGCCCTTGTTGTCGGCGTAGATCAGGTTCTGCGACGGGACCTCGAAGTCGGCGGCCGCCTTGCGGAAGTCGTCGAAGGTCTTGGCCCGGTCGAGCTTGAAGACCGCGTCCATGGACTTGCCCGGGTCGAGCGCCGTCCAGCGCAGGGCGACGGCGTAGCCGTCACCGCGGTCGGGGGCGGAGCTGGCGACGGGGGCGCGGCTGCCGACCGTGCCGAGCTCCTCGCTGCGGTCCGAGACGAGCGGGCCGTTGTTGGTGGTGCGAACGGTGATCTTCTTGCTGTCGCCGCCCGCGATCTTGATGACCTCTTCGCGGGTGGTGAAGGGGAGCACCTTGTTGTCGTAGACGTAGCCCTCGGGCTTGACCTGCTCCAGGTAGAGGTCGGTGACGTCGGCACCGAGGTTGGTCATGCCCCAGGCGATGTCGGTGTTGTGGCCGATGATCACGCCGGGCATGCCCGAGAAGGTGTAGCCGGCCACGTCGTACTGGCACTGGGCCGAGACCGCGCGGCAGTGCAGGCCCATCTGGTACCAGACCGAGGGCAGCTGCGGGGACAGGTGCGGGTCGTTCGCGAGCAGCGGCTTGCCGGTGGTCGTGTACTTGCCGGAGATGACCCAGGAGTTCGATCCGATGCCGCTGCCGTTGGGGCCGAGGATCGCGGGGATCTTGTCCAGGGTGTCGGCGAGGGAGGTCAGCTGGGTGCGCAGCCCCACGGTCGCGCCCTGGGCGGCGACGTTGTCGGCCAGTCCGTTGGCCGGAGCGTCGGTCGGGGCGCCGATCGGACCCGTGACGGTCGAGGTCTGGCCGCCGACGGCGTTGCCGCCGGAGCCGCTGCCCGAGCCGGTACCGGTGCCCGAGCCGCTGCCCGTGACGCCCTGCGGGGTGTACTTGCCGCCGTCGACCTTGCCGCCCTCGACGATCGGCTTGTTCCGGTCGAAGGGGTACGGCGGGTAGAGCTCGTCGATCTGCGCCTGCGAGAGCTTGGTCGCCATCAGCGCGCGGTCGATCTCGTCCTGCATGTTGCCGCGCAGGTCCCACGCCATCGCCTTGAGCCAGGCCACCGAGTCCACCGGCGACCACTGCTCGGGCCGGTAGTCGTCGGTGAGCTTCAGGGCCGCGTGCTCGACGGAGAGGTCCTTGCCGGACTTCCCCTTCAGGTACGCGTTGACCCCGTCGGCGTAGGCCTGGAGGTACTTCTTGGTCTCGGGCGACAGCTTGGTGTCGAACTCGGCCTGCGCGACCTGGCGCCAGCCCAGCGTGCGCAGGAAGGCATCGGTCTCGACCTGGCCGGAACCGAACATCTCGGAGAGTCGGCCGGACGTCATGTGACGCCGTACGTCCATCTCCCAGAACCGGTCCTGCGCGTGCACGAAGCCCTGCGCGCGGAAGAGGTCGTCGTCGTTGTCGGCGTAGAGCTGGGGAATGCCGTGGGCGTCGCGCTTGACGTCGACGGTCCCGGTCAGGCCCGGCACCTTGAGGGAGCCGGTCGTCTGGGGGAAGGAGGCGCGCACGCCGTCCACGCTCCAGTACGCCCCGTAGCCGAGGCCCGCGACGAGAGCCAGGACCAGGACGAGCACGATCAGACGGGCGCGTCGTCCCTTCTTCTTGACGGGAGGAGCGGTTTCGTTGGCGGGCATCGCTGTCCTTAGAGGGGCAGGGTGGTCCTGGGAGTGCTGGGAGCAACCATAGGCGCAGGACCGACTTCGTTGATCCGCCAGGGGTGGAGCTGACGAGGACAGGAGCGAACAGGCGTTTCACAATGTGGTTATCGCGTAAAGGGCGCGTCAAAGATTAGGTAAGGTAACGAACTACTTGCCGAACTTGTCGCCGGGAGGATCGATCCACCGGGCGCATTGAGGAGGGCCGCCCGCTGACTGTCCACACGCTCAATGAGCTTCTGCTGGTCTGCTCGCTCGTGCTGCTCGTCGCCGTGGCGGCGGTACGCATCTCTTCACGCAGCGGCCTTCCCAGCCTGCTCATCTACCTCGGCATAGGCATCGCGATAGGCCAGGACGGCATCGGCAACGTCGTGTTCGACAATGCCGAGCTGACCCAGGTCATCGGTTATGCCGCGCTCGTCGTGATCCTCGCCGAGGGTGGTCTGGGCACCAAGTGGAAAGAGATCAAGCCGGCCCTGCCGGCAGCGGTCATGCTGTCACTGGTGGGCGTCGCGGTGAGCGTGGGCGTGACGGCGGCGGGAGCGCACTACCTGGTCGGCCTGGAATGGCGCCAGGCCCTGCTGATCGGCGCGGTCGTCTCCTCGACGGACGCGGCGGCCGTCTTCTCCGTGCTGCGCAAGGTCCCCCTGCCCGCGCGGATCACCGGCGTGCTGGAGGCCGAGTCCGGGTTCAACGACGCACCCGTCGTGATCCTGGTGGTGGCCTTCTCGACGGTGGGTCCGGTGGACGAGTGGTACCTCCTGATCGGCAAGATCGCCCTGGAGCTGGCGATCGGCGCGGCGATCGGCCTGACCGTGGGCTTCCTGGGCGCGTACGGGCTGCGGCACGTCGCGCTGCCCGCCTCCGGCCTCTACCCGATCGCCGTGATGGCCATCGCCATCGTGGCGTACGCGGCCGGCGCCATCGCGCACGGCTCCGGCTTCCTCGCCGTGTACCTGGCGGCGATGGTGCTCGGGAACGCCAAGCTTCCGCACTGGCCGGCCACCCGGGGCTTCGCCGACGGGCTCGGCTGGATCGCCCAGATCGGCATGTTCGTGCTGCTGGGCCTGCTGGTCACCCCGCACGAGCTGGTTCGCGACTTCTGGCCCGCTGTGATCATCGGGCTGGTGCTGACGATGGTGGCGCGACCCTTGGAGGTGTTCATCAGCCTGCTGCCCTTCCGGCTCTCCTGGCAGGAGCAGGTGCTGATGTCGTGGGCGGGTCTGCGCGGAGCCGTGCCCATCATCCTGGCGACCATCCCGATGGTGTCCGGGATCGAGGGCAGCGACCGGGTCTTCAACATCGTCTTCGTGCTGGTCGTCGTCTACACCCTGGTGCAGGGGCCGACCCTGCCGTGGCTCGCGCGCAAACTGAACCTCGGCAGCGGGGAGGAGGGCGCCCTGGACCTCGGGATCGAGTCGGCGCCCCTGGAGAAGCTGCGCGGGCACCTGCTGTCCTTCTCCATCCCGCCGGCCTCGCGGATGCACGGCGTGGAGGTGAGCGAGCTGCGACTGCCGCCGGGGGCCTCGGTCACGCTGGTGGTCCGGGACGCGAAGAGCTTCGTGCCGGCGCCGTCGACCGTGCTGCGCCACGGGGACGAGCTGCTGGTGGTCGCCACGGATCCGGTCCGGGACGCGGCGGAGGCGCGGCTGCGGGCGGTGGCCCGGGGCGGCAAGCTCGCGGGATGGCTGGGCACGGGCGGACCCGTTTCCCGTTAGAGCGCGGTCGGGCCCGTTGCTTGTTAGAGCGTCGTTCTAATTCGGCCAATTTCGCCGAGCTATGTCCCCTTTTGCCTGTCTTTCCGGGCTCTTTACATGCGAAGCGGCCGTTAATCCCAGGTGAAGACACCCCTTGTCGCCGAATTCACAGGGCGTGGTAGTGGGTTTCCCTGTACGATGAAGGCACACCAGATCGAACCAACTCTGCCTGACGCAGAGCTGGCGCGACCGCAAAGCGGCCGTGGCACCACCCCGTAGTGGGCGCCCAGGTATCACTCGGTTCTGCGCAAGAGGACAGCTCTCGGGGCTCCCACATGTACGGGTGCGGCCGCTCACAAAGCGGAGCATCGTCCGCAGACGGGGACGCTCTACCAGGCAGCGGAAAGGCAAGGCCGTGACATCCGCGGTCACGTCCGACACGTCCGTCCGCCCCGGCTACGGGCAGCTCCTGCGCACTCCCGGCGCCCTCGGCTTCGTACTCCCCGGCTTCGCAGCACGACTCCCCTTCGGCATGCTGACGATCAGCATCCTGCTGCTGGTCCAGCACACCACCGGTTCCTACGGCAGCGCCGGCGTCGTCGCCGCCGTCACCGGTATCTCCATGGCCCTGTCCGCCCCGCTGATGGGCATCTTCACCGACCGCTTCGGCCAGAGCGCCGTCCTGCTGCCGGTCGTCCTCGCGCACGCCGTCGCCGTCACAGGCCTGGCCGCGCTCGCGCTGCTGGACGCCCCGCTGCTCGCGCTGGCGGCCGCCGCCGTACCCACCGGCGCCTCGGTGCCGCAGGTCGGACCGATGGTCCGGGCGCGCTGGGCCGCCAAGCTGGAGGGCTCTCCGCTGCTGCCGACGGCCGCCGCCTTCGAGTCCGTCACCGACGAGTTCACCTTCGTCGTCGGCCCGGTCCTCGCGACCGCGCTGTGCACCGGCGTCCACCCGGCGGCCGGCCTGGTCACCGAGGCCACGCTGACCCTGCTCGGCGGCCTGCTCTTCGCGGCCCGGCGGGCCGGCCAGCCCAAGGTCCACGCCCCGTCGCCGACCGGTGAGAAGCGCGCCTTCGCGCTGTCCTTCCCGGGCCTGCGCGTCCTGATCTTCGCGTTCCTCGGGATCGGCGCCGTCTTCGGCGGCATGCAGGTCTCGCTCGCCGCCTTCTCCGCCGAGATCGGCAACCCCGGCGCCAACGGCCTGCTCTACGGCGTCTTCGCCGCCGGCAACATGATCTCCGGCATCGCCATGGGCGCCGTCGCCTGGAAGATCGGCCCGCGTCGCCGGCTGATCCTGGGCTACATCGGCCTCACCGCCGCCGCCTCCGTCCTGTGGGCGGCGAACTCGATGATCCTGCTGGGCGCGCTCGGCCTGGTCGTCGGCCTGTTCATCGCCCCGGCGCTGATCACCGGCTACACGATGGTCGAGCAGCTGGTCCCCGCGAACGCCCGGACCGAGGCCTTCACCTGGCTGACCGGCTCGATCGCCTTCGGTCAGGCCATCGCCGTCATCCTGGCCGGCCGACTGACGGACGCGCACGGATCCTCGTTCGGCTTCCTCGTGCCCATGGGTGCCACCGCTCTCGCGCTGACCACTCTGCTGGCCCTGCGGGCGAAGCTCGCGCCGAAGGCCCCGAGCCGGATCGTGAACGCGTCCGCACAGGAGACCGCGCCCGCCGCCCCGGCGAAGCCGCAGGTCACGGAGCGGGTGACGATCCCGGCCGAGGTCCGGACGACCGCCCGCGCCACGGACGCTCCGGCCTCCCGTGACCGGGTGAACGAGCGTGGGATCGGTCACCGCGTGCCGGTGACGGTGGACTGATCCGCCGGAATACGTCACCATGGAGCGTCGTTAGCACTCATTGAGTCAGAGTGCCAGGAGGAAATTCGTGCCGACCTACCAGTACCAGTGCACCGAGTGCGGTGAGGGCCTTGAGGCCGTGCAGAAGTTCACCGATGACGCACTGACCGTGTGCCCGAGCTGCGACGGACGCCTGAAGAAGGTGTTCTCCGCGGTCGGCATCGTCTTCAAGGGCTCCGGTTTCTACCGGAACGACAGCCGTGGCGCGTCGTCGAGCAGCACCCCTGCCTCGAAGCCGTCGTCCAGCTCCTCGTCGTCCTCGACGTCGACCGCTGCCGCCGCTCCTGCCGCCTCGTCCTCCTCGACGTCGTCGAGCTCGTCGAGCAGCAGCAGCTCCACGTCGGCCGCCTGATCGCTTCTCCCCCGAGGCCCCGCCGCCCCTACCGGCAGCGGGGCTTTCGGCATGCCCACGGCAGGGCCTTAGGGTGGACCGCATGGTGAACGCAGAGATCGGTGTCATCGGCGGCTCGGGCTTCTACTCCTTCCTGGAGGACGTCTCCGAGATCCAGGTGGAGACCCCGTACGGACCCCCGAGCGACTCCCTTTACGTGGGTGAGCTGGCCGGGCGCCAGGTGGCCTTCCTGCCTCGGCACGGGCGCAGCCACACCGTCCCGCCGCACAAGATCAACTACCGGGCCAACCTGTGGGCCCTGCGCTCGGTCGGCGTCCGCCAGGTGCTGGGCCCCTGCGCGGTCGGCGGTCTGCGGGCCGAGTACGGGCCGGGCACGCTGCTCGTCCCCGACCAGCTGGTCGACCGTACGAAGGCCCGTGCGCAGACCTTCTTCGACGGCGAGCCGCTGCCGGACGGGTCGGTACCGAACGTCGTGCACACCACCTTCGCCGACCCGTACTGCCCGGTGGGCCGGTCCGTGGCGCTGGCGGCGGCCCGCGGGCGGGACTGGGAGCCGGTGGACGGCGGCACCATGGTCGTGATCGAGGGACCCCGCTTCTCCACGCGGGCGGAGTCGCGGTGGCACGCGGCGGCGGGCTGGTCGGTGGTCGGCATGACCGGCCACCCGGAGGCGGTCCTCGCCCGCGAGCTGGGGCTCTGCTACACCTCGATGGCCCTGGTAACGGACCTGGACGCGGGCGCGGAGACCGGTGAGGGCGTGTCCCACACGGAGGTCCTGAAGGTGTTCGGCGAGAACGTCGGACGGCTGCGCGAGGTCCTCTTCGACGCGGTGGCGGCCCTGCCGGCCACGGAGACCCGGGCCTGCCTGTGCACGCACGCGCACGACGGCTGGGACCTGGGCATCGAACTGCCGTAGCCCCTTCTGCCGCAGGCCTTCTGCCGCAGGCCTTCTGCCGCAGGCCTTCTGCCGCAATTCTCCTGCCGCAGGCTCCGCGGCGGCTCTGTCAGTAGCGTCCCCCGGCCTGCGCGCAGGGGGTATCGGGGCGGGACGGCCGTGGCGCACGCGACGGTGGCGGTGCTGCGTGAGTTCGCGGCGGAGGCCATGTGCGCGGGCGTCGACGGGGATGAGGACCTGGGCGGTGGCTGGTCGGCGGTGCGCCACGCCGACCGGCCGGACGGCGTGGCGTCGGTGGCTGCGGCGTCGGTGGCGGCTGCGGCTGCGGCTGTGCCGGCACGGCGGACCGGAGCTCCGGCGCTCACGGTGGCCCCTCTCGTCTCGACAGTCACGTCGGCGTCGTCGAGGCCGCCGCCTTCGCCGGGGGCCGCTGGACGGCGCTGCTCGACCGGGTCATGGCCGAGAACTACCCAGATATCCGTCGACCGGTTCCCGGTGGAGACGGCCCTGGCGTGCGCCCTCGACCGGGCCGCAGCGGGCGGCCTGACGGCCGACCCGGCCGGTATATGGGCCGCTCTCACCGGCTCCGCGCCGTGCGCGGAGGAGCTCACCGTCCGGCTCCTCGGCGCTCTCGGGATCGCTCCCGCGGGGCCCCTGCGCCGCAGGCGCCTGGAAACCCGCCGCCGGCTGTCACATCCCGGCCGGCTGTCCGGTCCTCCCTGGTGACGGCGGAATCAAGACCGCCCCGGCCAGGGAGATGACTGTCATGCCGCGTATCTCGCTCACCCCGCCCCGCACCCTGCTCCTGCGGATCGGGGCCTGGTACTCGCGCCGTATGTACGGCAAGGTGCTCGACCCCGGGCAGGCCTACGGGCACCACTCGCGTGTGCTCCTCTCGTACGTCCGGCTGGAGCGGAGCGTGGCGAAGTGGCACGCGCTGGACGCCGGGCTGAAGCACCTCGCCGTGATGGCGGCGGCGGCCCGTATCAACTGCTCGTGGTGCATGGACTTCGGGTACTGGGAGGGCCACGAGCTGGGCGTGCCGACGGAGAAGATCGAGCGGGTGCCGCGGTGGCGGGAGGCCCCTGAGGTGTTCACCGAGCTGGAGTTGCTGGTCATGGAGTACGCCGAGGCCATGACGGAGACCGAGCCGACGGTCACGGACGAGCTCGCGCGGGAACTGATCGCGCGGCTGGGCGAGAAGGCGTTCGTCGAACTCACCGCGATGATCGCGCTGGAGAACTGGCGCTCGCGCGTCAACAGCGCCTTCGGCCTGACCGGTCAGGGCTTCGCGGAGGCCTGCCAGGTCCCGGCCGACCGGTGACCTCGACAATGACGGCGTGAACACCGACCTCCCCCACGCCGACCGCGGCGTCATCGTCGCCCTCGACTTCGACCACCGCAGGGCCGCCGAGGCGCTCGTCGAGCGCCTCGGCGACGCATGCGACTTCTACAAGATCGGCCTGGAGCTGTTGACCGCCGCGGGCCCCGGACTCGCGCGGGACCTCGTCGCGCGCGGCCACGAGGTCTTCCTGGACCTGAAGCTCTTCGAGATCCCGAACTCCGTCGCCGGAGCGGTCCGGGCCGCCGGCGCGCTGGGCGCGTCCATGGTGACGGTGCACGCCATGGGCGGTACGGGGATCATGTCCGCGGCGGTGGAGGCGGCGCGGGAGTTCCCGCGGCTACGGGTGCTCGCCCTGACGGTGGTCACCAGCATGACCGGGAGCGACCTCGCGGACATCGGCGTGGCCGCGGACACCGAGGAGCAGGTGCTACGGCTGGCCCGGCTGGCCGAGGGGGCGGGCTGCGACGGGGTCATCGCCTCGCCGCGGGAGGCCATGGCGGTGCGCGGGCTCCTGGGGCCGGACCGGTTGGTCGTCACGCCGGGGGTGGTCCTGGAGCCGGAGGGCGGCGCGGCGGGCGGGCACGCCCGGCCGGGGACGCCCCGGGCCGCCTTCGCGGCCGGGGCCTCGCACGTGGTGGTGGGGCGGTCGGTCGCTCGGGCGGCGGACCCGGTCGCCGCGCTGCGGCGGGTGCGGGCGGCCGCCGGGGCCGTCGGGGCCGTCGGGGCCGTCGGGGCCGTCGGGGCCGTCGGCTGACTCGTACGGGTGACGGGGTTGTCCACAAGCTGGGGATCGTCCACAGGCCCCGGCGGGATTCCCGGTGAGGCCGGATCGTGAGAGGTGTCCGGGCGTCGGGTCCGGGCACAGCAACTCACTCGGTCTGGTGGTGTTCGTCATGTCCCGTGGTTCCGCGACCCCTTCGTCCTGCTCCACCCCTTCCGCCCCTTCATCTCCTACCACTTCATCCTCTTCCTCTTCCTCCCTCTCCTCCGCCCCGCACATCTCCCACGCTCCGGCCGCCTGCGCGACGGCGTCCGCGTGTCCGCCGGCGCGCCCGGTCCCGGCGTTCCCGCCGCTTCGCGTGGGGCGGGGCGGGGACCGGCTGCGCCGGGCCGTGCGACGGAGGCGACGGGCCGTGTCGGCCGCGTTGGCCGTCGTGGCGGCGGCCGTGGCGGTGGGTGGGACGGAGGCGCAGGCCTCGCGGGGCGCCGCCCGGCCGGAGGTACGGGCGGCTCAGGGTGCGGCGCCACCCGCCGCGGTGCGGATGGTGTCGGCTCCCGTGCGCATCGCGGACGCGGCGACGGTGCGGCTGCTGCGGCCCGGTGACCGGGTGGACGTGGTCGCGGCGGAGCGCACCGGGCCGCCCGAGGTGGTGGCCGCCGGGGCGCTGGTCGGCGAAGTGCCCGAGCCGGACAAGGGTGTCGCGGACGGTGGGGCGCTGGTGGTGCTGTCCGTGCCGCGGGACACCGCTCGGGTTCTCGTGGGCACGGGCGCTACGACCCGACTGGCGGTGACGTTGTGCTGATTCGCACACACGGCCGGTCAATTCACCGCGAGATGAGGCCCGATTGGACACGCCGCGGCCTGACTGCCGTAGCTTTCGGAACCGTTGGCTCCGTGTTCGGCAGATGTGAAGAGAGGCTCAGTGGTGAGCGAGAAGAAGAAGGAGAGCGTGCTGGCAGGCTTCAAGGCCTTCCTGATGCGCGGCAACGTGGTCGACCTGGCGGTGGCCGTGGTCATCGGCGCCGCGTTCACGAACATCGTGAACTCGGTGGTCAAGGGGATCATCAGCCCGGTGATCGGCGCGGTCGGCACGCAGAGCCTGGACGGCTACAAGACCTGCATCAAGGCCCCGTGCGGCGTCGGCGCGAACGGCCAGCCGACGGGTGTCGAGATCCTCTGGGGCTCGGTGCTGAACGCGACGCTGACCTTCGTCATCACCGCTGCGGTCGTGTACTTCCTCATGGTGCTGCCCATGTCGAAGTACCTCGCGCGGCAGGAGGCCCGGCGCAAGGCACGGGAAGGCGTTCAGGAGCTTGTCGAGATCACCGAGCTGGAGGTCCTGAAGGAGATCCGGGACGAGCTGGTCGCACAGCGCGGCGGCGCGGCCCCCACCGGTCCACGCGGCGGGTTCTGACCTGTCCGGCCGCCTCGGCCGGTCAGACGTGGTGCGGGGGCTTCTCGTCGAGGAAGCGGGCCAGGTCGGCCGCGCTTCCGCCGGCGGGCGGGCGCTCGCCCCAGCCTCGGTCGGTGTCGTCCGAGGACTGCTGGTCCAGCGGGTCGTCGAAGACCAGCCGGGGCTTCGGCCGGGGTCGGTCGGCCTCGGGGGCGGTGCGCGAGGACCGCGGGTCGGGTGCGGGGGTGCTGCTCATGCCTCCAGGGTACGGCCGCCCGCCGGGCCGTCCCGGCGGCCCTGTCGCCCGCCCCGGCCGCCGGCCCGTCCCCCGGCCCGGTGCGGGCGGGCGGCTCGGCCCCGGCAGGGGTGTAGGACCACCGGCACACCGGCGGGCACGCGGCCCTGATGCCGAGGGGGGTCCCGTGACGGCGCCCGCCTGGGGCTCCGGCCAGGTCAGGGCCACGGACCGCGCCGCGCCTCCGCCCGGGGCACACCGGCCGTGCGGGCCGCGCGTCCGCCCTGCCGGAGGTCGCCGCCTCTGGTCTCCTGGCCGGTATGGCCTACTCCCCCATGACCGCTCGCAGCCCCGACGAGCTCCACCGTGCCTCCACACCGCTGGAGCTGTTCTTCGACCTCTGCTTCGTCGTCGCCATCGCCCAGGCCGGCGCCCGGCTGGTGCACTCGCTCGCGGAGGGCCATCCCGGCGCGGGGGTGGTCGGCTACTTCTTCGTCTTCTTCGGCGTGTGGTGGGCCTGGATGAACTTCACCTGGTTCGCCTCGGCCTACGACGTGGACGACGTCCCGTACCGGATCGCGACGCTGGTGCAGATCGCGGGTGTGCTCGTGTACGCGGCCGGCGTGAGCCGGGCCTTCGACGACAACGACTGGACGGTCGCGGTCGCCGGCTACATCATCATGCGCGTCGCCCTGACGGCGCAGTGGCTGCGGGCCGCGTCCGGGGAGCAGGGCGAGGCCCGGGCGGCGGCGCTGAAGTACGCGGCCGGACTGGTGATCTGCCAGCTGGGCTGGATCGGCCTGCTGTTCGTCCCCGACGACCTGAAGCGCTGGACGTTCCTCGTCCTGCTCGTCGCCGAGCTGGCGGTTCCGGTGATCGCGGAACGCGGGCACCAGACGCCCTGGCACGCGCACCACATCGTGGAGCGGTACGGCCTGTTCACCATCATCGTGCTCGGCGAGACGATCGCCGCGGCCACGGTGGCCGTGAAGTCCGCGATCGACGAGCACGAGGCGTTGGACCAGTTGCTGCCCATCGCCGCGGGCGGGCTGCTGATCGTCTTCGCCGCGTGGTGGATCTACTTCGCCGTGCCGATGCACCAGCACCTGACGTCCAACCGCGAGGCCATCCCGTGGGGTTACGGACACCTGCTGATCTTCCTCTCGGGTGCGGCGATCGGCGCCGGCATCGAGGTCGCGGTCGAGCACGCCGTCGGAAAGGCGCACATCTCGCAGATCGCCGCGAACGCCGCCGTGATGGTCCCGAGCGCGCTGTTCCTGCTGATGGTGTGGCTGCTGCACTCCCGCCACTTCAAGCGTGGCCTCGCCCAGCAGCTGGTCCTGCCGGTGTCCGCCCTCGTGACCCTCGCCTGCACCTGGTCGGGTACGTACGCCGTCCTGTGGGCGGGCCTCGTCGGGGTGCTGACGGTGGCGGTCGGTCTGGCCCTGTCCACGCGGGCCGGTGAACGCACCGGCGCCGCCGTCTGAGCTCCGGCGAACCGTCACCCCCGTGCCCCCGCCGCCGTTCTCCAGCGCAGAACGACGCGCACCGACTGGAGGCCCTGCCTTGACACTCCCGGCACAACGCCACGGCACCGACCCCGGCAGGGAGCTGGCCGAGCCAGGTTTCTGGCAGCAGCCCCCCGCCCACCGCCTCGCCGCCTTCGCCCGACTGCGCGCGGCCGAGGGTCCGGTGTTCGTCCCCGAAGGGTCCGGGCGCGGCCACTGGGCCCTGGTCCGCCACGCCCAGGTGCAGGAGGCCAGCCGCCTCCCCAAGGTCTTCGCCAGTGCCCCCGGCGTGACCACTCCTGAGCCGGCCCGCTGGGTGCGGGCCCTGTTCGGGGACTCGATGGTCAATCTGGACGGTCCCGACCACGCCCAACTGCGCAAGATCGTGCAGCGTGCCTTCACGCCCCGCCTGCTGGCGGCCGCCGAGGCCGACATCCACGCCGTGGCCGCCCGCATCGTGGACGACGTACTGGCCGAGCGGCCCGAGGAGTTCGTCTCGGCCGTGGCCTCCCGGCTGCCCCTGGAGGTCATCTGCAACATGATGGGCATCCCGGAGCGGTACCGGGCCGAGATCGCCGACCGCGTCAACCACGCCTCCGAGAACATCGGTGTGGAGCGGGGCCTGGCCTCCCGGCTGCGGATGCCGGGCCGCGGGCTGCGCGCGCTCGCCCGGATGCAGCGGATGGTGGCGGGCATCGGACGGGAGCGGCGCAAGCACCCCACCGACGACCTGATCTCGGCGCTGGTCCGCGCGAACGTCGACGGCCAGGCCCTCGGGGCCCGCCAGCTCGGCGCCTTCTTCTCCCTGTTGATGGTCGCCGGGGTGGAGACCACCCGGAACGCGATCACCCATGGGCTGTCCCTGCTGACGGACCACCCCGACCAGCGGGACCTGCTGCTCTCGGACTTCGAGACGTACGCGGACGGCGCGGTGGACGAGATGATCCGGCACTCGACGCCCATCATCCAGTTCCGCCGGACCGTGGCCGCCGAACACACCATGGACGGGCACGTGTTCCGGCCGGGCGACAAGGTGGTCCTCTACTACGCCTCCGCCAACCGCGACGAGGCGGTCTTCCCCGACCCGGACGCCTTCGTCATCACCCGCTCGCCCAATCCGCACCTGGGGTTCGGCGGCGGCGGCCCGCACTTCTGCCTGGGTGCGCACCTGGCCCGGGTGGAGATGAAGGCCCTCTTCCGTGAGCTGCTGACCCGGCCGGTCGGGTTGCGGGCGGTGGGGCTGCCGGACCTGGCGGGGTCGAACTTCGACAACCGGGTCCGTTCCCTCAAGTTCGCCTTCGAGCGGCCCTGACGGCGGCCCGGGAAAAAGCGGAACCGGCCACCGGGCGGGCTGGGAGCCCGGCGGCCGGAGCGGGTGGCGGCGGCACCCGGTCGGTGGCTACCGCTGCACGCGCCGCACGGCGAGCACGCAGTGCGCGCTGCTGGTGAGCACCGACTCGTCGCCCGCGAAGGCCTGCAGGGTCTCCGGGGCGACCGGCTGTCCCGGGACCGCCTCGGGCCAGGCGCGGGTGGCGAAGAGGAAGTACGCCTGGCCGCTCTCGTCCGCCGCGGCGACCCACTCGTCGGGGGCGGTGCAGCGCGCGTTCATCCCGGGCAGGGTGAGCGCGATCTGGTTGCCCTCCAGCAGGATCTGCACCGGGAAGGTGGCCGCCTTGAGGGTGCCGTCCATGACCACGTCGCCGATGGGCAGGCCGATCTCCTCCAGCAGCCCGCGAGCGGCCGCCTCGCCCGCCTCCCGGCCCTTCGGTCCGTCCCCGAGGGTGTAGGCGAGGAGGTACGGGATGTCGTGCGCCTCTTCGGGGTCGCCGATCCAGGCGAGCACCGAAAGGGTGCCGAGCTGGGACCGGTCGATTTCGGCTTGAGTAGAAGTCATGCGCGCACCCTAGTGGTCTCTCCGCCGACCCTTTCACGGCCCTTCACCCGGGCGGGCTAGACGGTCCAGAATCCCTCTCCGGGATTCGCCTGCGTGTTCGCGTCCTGGTACTGGAGACGCACAATGCGCGCGCTTTCCGGAATTTCGAACACCACCCACCCCTCGGCCCGCTCACCGACCTCCAGGGAATCGAAGACGATCGGTTTGCCGGTGGTCAGCTCGCCGGTCCTCACCACCGGGTGACGCCGCCCCGCGCTGTCGTGCGCCCACATGCGCCCGAGCGCCCCGTACGAGGCCCCGCCCACGTTGACGAAGGACATCGAGGCGGCCACCCAGCGCTTCCCGGCGGGCGGCGCGAAGTTCTTGTCCACGCTGATCGCCGGGTCGACGAACGCTCCGAGATCGACCTGGAGGTGTCGGCCGACCTGGGCGCCGTGCACCCGTGCGGTGCCACCCACATGGGCGTCCTTCACGGCGGGCCGTGCGGGAGCCTCCATCGCACCCGGCGCCCCGTCGTCCACCAGCACCGCCGGCGCGGCGCCGGGCGCGAGCGCGTCCGGCTGGGGGGCGCTCTGACAGGCGGTGGCACCGAGCAGCAACAGCGGGAGCAGGACGAGAACGGGCAGCGGGAGGGCGGGCTGGCGCATGCAAGATCCCTTCGGGGGTGATTTCGGCAAGTTTCACGCGCCTGGGGAGGTAATTGCGCACAACGACACGAGCGCACGGATCACGTGCGTACGCCCACCTGCCAGCACAATGCGTTCCGGCGGAATCCCGCCGTCCGACGCACCTGGAGGAATGAATGCGCATCTCCGCCCGCCGAATGTCACTCGCGGCCTTCTCCGCACTGGCCGCCACCACGCTTTTCACCGCCCCGGCCGGCGCCACCGTTTTCGAGCAGGGGATTTCCGTACAGGACGCGTACGTCGCCCACGACGGCGCCGTCACCCTTTCCGGGACGTACCACTGCGAGCAGGCGTCACCCATGGGAGCGATGCAGATCAAGGCGACCGTCGCACAGGAGGGTGGCGGCCGGCTGAGCGTCGGCGCGGAGCAGATCGTCTGCGACGGACAGGAGCGCCGCTGGGTGGCGAACGCGCCGGGGGCCTACGCGAACGTGCACCCGGGCCGCGCGGCGGTCACCGCCGAGCTCCAGGAGGTCCGGTTCTCGGGCCTGATGCCGAGGTCGATCACCACCGTCGCCCAGGACGCGCGGAGCGTCGAGGTCCGCGAGCACTGAACGGTGCGGGCCCGCGACGTGCGACGCGCGCCCGCGGCACGCGCCCCGGGGCCGGTAGCCGCCGCTACCGGCAGTCGGGGGAGACGTCCGTCATCGACATGAAGGCCACCGACCGGCACGCGGGGTCGGCGTGCGGTCGCCCCGTCGCCCAGTCCACGACCGCCGGCACCCCGGCCACCAGCAGGAGTACGGCCAGTCCGCCCGTCACGGCGGCCTTGGTCAGCCCGCGCACCACACGATCCGTTCCATGGCTCGCATCATCACCCCGCCCGCGACGCCCCACAACTCGGGGTGATCGATCGGTCACCCGCCGCTCCGGCTCCTGCCCGCGGCGTCGAACTCGCACCACACCGCCTTGCCGTCGCCCCGGGACTCCACGCCCCAGTGCGTGGCCAGCGCGTCCACCAACAGCAGCCCGCGCCCCGTGGTGGCCGCCTCGCCCGGGGTGCGCCGGCGCGGCCACACGCTGGAGCGGTCCTTGACCCACAGCCGGATCCGCCGGACCGGCTCCGGGAGCACCTCCATCGTCAGCACCGCCCCGCCGTCCGTGTGCAGCAGGGCGTTGACCAGCAACTCCCCCGCCGCGACCTCCACGTCGTCGGCGAGCTCCGGCATGCCCCAGTCGCGCAGGGCCTGACGCAAGGCGTAGCGGGCCTCCGAGAGCCCCTCCGGGTCGGCCTGGTGGACGTACTGGTGGATGCGCGGCGCCCGGTGCGTGCCCGGGTCGGGGGCCCGGCGCAGCACCAGCAGGGCCACGTCGTCGCCGGAGCCCCAGCGCTCCCAGAGACGGTCGGAGAGGTGGTCGGCGAGCGCCCCGGCCCCCTGCGGACCGCTGCGCACCGCCTGGGCGAGCGCGTCCATCCCGGCGGTGATGGTGGTGCCCGGCTCCTCCACCAGGCCGTCCGTGCACAGCACCATGGTCTCCCCGGGGACCAGGTCGAGCCGGGTCTCGGGGAACTCCTCGTGCTCGAAGAGCGAGGCCAGCCCGAGCGGCAGGCCACCGCGCACCTTGGGCCAGCCCGTACGGCCGTCCGTGTGCCGGATCAGCGGTCCGAGGTGGCCCGCGCGGACCGCCCGTACGCCTCCCGTCTCCAGATCCACCTGCGCGTACATGCAGGTGGCGAAGCGCTCGGTGTCCAACTCGGCGAGGAAGCGCGAGGCCCGGGCCAGCACCGTGGACGGCGGATGGCCCTCCCCCGCATAGGCCCGCAGCGCGATTCGCAGCTGACCCATGATCGCCGCCGCGTGCGTGTCGTGGCCCTGGACGTCGCCCACCACCACGCCCACCCGGTCACGGGGCAGCGAGATCACGTCGTACCAGTCCCCGCCGACCTCCCGTCCGCTCCAGGCCGCGTGGTAGCGGACCGCGATCTCCCCGCCGCTGATCTCGGGGATCCGGCGCGGCAGCATGGCCGCCTGCAGGCCGGTCGCGAACTCCCGCTCCTGGTCGAACAGGAGCGCCCGTTGGAGTGACTGGGCCACGATGCCCGCCAGGCCCAGGCACAGGTTGCGTTCCTCCGGGCTGAACTCGGTGCGCCGCCGGTAGAACAGGACCAGCCCGCCGATGGCCTTGGCCTGCGCGATCAGGGGCAGGTAGGCGGCGGCGTCGTACCGGATCCGGTTCAGGTAGTCCGCGAGGAGCGGGAACTCGTCGCCGAGCTCGGCGAGCGAGGTGACGAAACGTGCCTGCCGGGTGAGCACCGTGTGCGACAGCGGCAGCGAACCGTCGAGTCGGGTGAACCGGCGCTCGCTGAGGATCTCCAGGGACTCCCCGCTCAGCGCGATGATCTTGATGCTGCCGCCCTCGACCAGCCCCAGGGCCAGCCCGTCCGCACCGAGCCGTTCCAGCGCGCCCGCCCCGGTCAGCGCCGCCGTCACGTCGTCGACCGTCACCGCCCGCGACAGGGCCTCCGTGGTCCGCTGCACGATCGTCGTCTGCTGGGCCCGCGCCGCCTCCAACTTGCGCAGCAGCGTCGCCTGGGCCAGCTCCGCGGTCGCGTCCCGGACGATCCCCACGATCCGCTCCGGCCGCCCCGAGCCGTCCCGCAGCACGCGGCCCGCCGTGTGGGTCCACTGGTCGCGGCCGTCGCGCCGCCGCACCATGAAGTACGCGCCGTACGTGTCCGCGCTGCCGGCCAGGACCCCCTCGATGATGTCGGTCAGCCGCAGCCCGTCCTCGCGCGGGACCCGCAGCCCGATACCGGGCACGGTGCCGTCGAACTCCTCCGGACCGAGGTCGAAGACCTCCAGCGCGGCCTCGTCCAGCACCACCGTCCCGGCGACCAGGTCCCATTCGAGACTGCCCATGCCGTTGAGCGCGAACCGCTCCCCCGGCCCGGTTCCGGGGGACCGCCGGACCGGCTCGGGTCCGTCCCGTTCCGCCGCTGCCACCTTCCACACCACCTAACGGCCGGGCCAGCACGGCTGGGAGATCAGCCGCTCCCACTCCTCGTCAGGATGCCCCGGCAGGGTGCGACCGGCCTCCCGCCAGCGCTTGACCATGGAGAGGTAGATCGTGGGCTGGTCGGCGGACGAGGCCGTCGCGTACGGGCCCGCGTACGGCCCCGCGTACGCGGTGCGGTCGTACCCGGCGGCCCTGGCCCGACCGGCTCCCTGTTCCCCGCGACTGGCGGGAATGCGTACCCAGCCGCGGCCCTGCCCTCGCTCCGAGCTCATCACGGACCCCTCTCTCCGCGGATCTCACCGCAGATACGACTTCGGATGCCCTGGAGGTACCCCCGGAACCCGCCCGGGGGTGGCAGCCCGGCCGGGCCGGGCGACACCGGGGGAACCCGGCCGCGGACCCCGGGCACCGAGGCGCTTGCGGACTCCTCTCACCAGTCTCCCCGCCGTGAAGCCCGCGCCGTGTACGAATCGCATGGAAGGGCCGAATGAGGGAGCCGTCAGCAGCCCCGCGAAGAACAGCCCGGGCCACGAGGACTCGAACCCGCGGCTCAGCTCCGGCGCCCCGCTCTCCCCCACGGTCTCCAGCGCCGCCCGCAGCCCCGCGTCGAGCAGCTCCAGCCGGGCCAGCTCCGGGGCGAAGCCGGTGGCCGCGATGACGTGGGCGGTGTCCAGCACCACCGATTCCCCGGCCCCGGTGGTCAGCCCGAGTCGGATCCGCTCGCCCGCCGCCACCGCCCGGTGCAGCCGGTGTCCGAGCAGGACGGGGACGCGCCGCTCGAAGCGGTCCCGCAGCCACCAGGCACCGGCCGGGCCCAGCGCCGTGGCGGCGATCCGCTCCCGGGTGGGCGCGGGCAGCCGGCGCACCGCACCGGGCAGCTCCGACCACACCCAGCTGCGCCAGCCGGTACCGAGGCCACTGTGGGGATCGCGCAGCGCCCGCAGCGGGGTCCGGTCCAGGGGCTGCGGGACGGTGTTCCAGTTCAGCCGGGTGCGCCGGGCGACCAGACAGGGTTGGGCGCCCTGCTCGGCCAGCAGGGCAGCCGTCTCCAGGGCCGCCTGTCCGGCTCCGAGCACGGCGACCTCACGACCCGCGAAGCCGCTCAGGTCCCGGTGGCCGCTGCTGTGGGAGTAGTGCGTGGGCGGCAGCTCCCGCAGCGCCTCGGGATGGCGGACGAAGGGCATCACCCCGACCGCGAGGGCCACCGTACGGGCGAGCAGGGGCGGTCCCTCGGCGGTGCGGACGCGGAAGCCGTCACCCTGCGGAGTCACCTCCAGGACGGTCACCTCCTCCACCTCGGGGGCCGCCTGCCGCGCGAACCACATCCCGTACGCGCTGAACGTCCCGATCGGCAGCGGAGTGCCGTGTTCCGCGCGCACGCCGAGCGTGGCGCAGTAGTCGGCCAGGGTGTGCCGCCCGTCCGGCGCGGACAGGTTGGACGACCAGGGCTCCGACTTCAGGTACATGCCGTCGGGCATGTGGTCGCGCCACGAGGCCATCGGCCGCCCCAGCAGCCGTACATCGAGCCCCGCGGCCGCCGCATGGGCGGCGATCGACAGCCCGTACGGGCCCGCGCCGATCACCACGAGATCGTCCATCCGCGTCAACGCCGCTCCTCCAGCTCGATGGTCACCGGTCCGGCGCGGTCGCCGCGACGGTGGGTCAACGGGTCACCAGCTCGTCCGGCTCGGCCGAGGCCCCCGGCGGAACGGGTCGGGAGGACGGAGCCGCGGATCCCGCGGGGCCGTCCTCCGACTGGCTCCGGCCGCGCTGCCGGGGCGCGCGGACGACCGCGAGCGCCGTACGACGGCCCTGCTCCGGAACCCCGCGCAGCGCCCGTACGCCCTTGCCCGCGCCCCGCCCCAGCAGGGCGCCCAGCATCGCCAGGAACGGCAGCAGGTCGTCGGCGGCGAACCAGGCCGTCTCGACGCGCCCCCGTTCGGCGGTCCGCTTCGGGGCCCCCTTCGGCCCCGTCCCGCGCTGCGCGGCCGGCGCCGAGGACGCGGCCGCCCCCGCCGACCCGGCCGGCACCGCGGGGACCGCCGCCGGGCGACGCGGCATCGAACCGCCGCGGATCCGCGCCAGCAGCGCGTAGTTCTCGGCGACGAACACCCGGCCCGGTCCGCCCGAGGGCTGCGGGACCTGCTGGCCCGTCAGGTCCAGATACATGGCCTGGACGACGTCCAGCCCGGCCGAGTCCGCGAACAGCCGGAACTGCGCTCCGGGCCGCGGGTTGAAGTCCACCAGCCGGAAGCAGCCCCGCTCGTCACGGCGGAAGTCCAGGTCCAGGATCCCCTGGTAGCCCAGGCGTTCGGCGAGCCGCAGCCCCGCCTCCTCCACCGCCGGATCCGGCAGCCAGCGCCCCACGGCCGTCAGCCCCGTCCGCACCGGCCAGGACAGCTCCTTGCGACCCGAACCGGCGAGCAGCGGACGCCCGCCCCGTGCGAAGGCGCCGTGGAAGAACCAGTCGGTGTCCGCCCCGGCCGGCAGGAACCGCTGGAGCAGCAGCCGGCTCCCGGCCTCGACGGAGCGCTCGTACAGCCGGCGCGCCTCGGCGGCGGTGTGCACGAGCATGGTGCTGCGCAGCCCGTCGGCCCCGGTCGGCAGCAGCCAGGGCCGGCTCCACTTGGCGATCACCGGCAGGCCGAGCCGCCAGGCCGCCTCGGCCGCCTCGGCCCCGCTCGCCGGAATCACGGTCTCCGGGTGCGGGACGTCCCAGCGCGCGCAGAGCCGCGACAGCTCGGCCTTGTCGGCCACCCGGGCGGGCAGGTTGTCGGGCTGATGGGGGATCCGGAAACGCTCGCGGAGCGTCGGCGCGACCCGGGACACGGCGATCGCGCTCAGGTCGTCCATGGCGATGAGCACGGCCGGCCGGCCGATCCGCTCCGACACCTCGGTCAGACACTCCAGCAACGCCTCCGGCGCCTCGGGGTCCAACCCGCCCGCGGGCCCCGGATGCACGGCGCGCAGATAACGCGAACGCCCCATGGGACCTCCCCCGGCCTCGACGACGGCATGGACCTCCACGCCCTTGCGGCCAAGGGATCTGACGGCGCCGAGGGTTCCGTGGTGGAACGGATTGCGATCGAGTCTGAGCACAACGGCGGGCACATGGTTGAGATACGCGGGCATGGCAGCGGTGTCTTTCACCTAGTCGGACCAAGCGGGGGTGGTGCGCACCTGCGAATGGCCTACGCGGCAGTCACCGGACAGGCCATTCGTCAGATGTGATGCCTAACGTCTTCGGCAAGCACACCGATTCAGGAAAGCTCGGGAGACGCCATGCCCAGACCACGCCGCCGACTGGCGAGCACCTGCATCGGTACGGTCACGGCCGGACTGCTGGCCACCGGAGCCGCCCTCACGACGCCCGAGAACGACCGGCCCGAGGGCTCCGACATCGCCATGGGCGCCTATCTCGACTACGGGCCGCCCGGCGTGGCCCGGATCCCGCACCTGTCGAACTGGCTGGGCGGCAAGGAGATCCGGGTCGGCCACACCTATCTGCCCGGCGACTCCTGGGCGGGCATCGAGGGTCGGGTGTCGTTCCTGGAGAACTGGGCCGACTGGCGCCGGGCCGAGGACGACCGGCTGTTCGTCCTCAACGTGCCCATGCAGGAACGGAACGAGGGCCGGGTGCCCGACCGTCAGGTGGCCCGGCTGATCAGGGCGGGCGCGGCGGGCGAGTACGACCGGCACTTCCAGCGGCTGGCCGAGCGGCTGGTGGAGCTGGGCGTCCCGGACACGGTGATCGTGCTCGGCTGGGAGATGAACGGCATCACCTACACCCACCGGTGCGGTCCGGACCCGGAGAACTGGAAGGCGTACTGGAAGCGCATCGTCCGGACGATGCGCTCCGTCCCCGGGCAGAAGTTCAGGTTCGACTTCGCCCCGAACAGGGGCACGGACGCCATCGGCTGGACGAAGTGCTACCCGGGCGACGACGTGGTCGACGTCATCGGGATGGATTCGTACGACCAGGGTCCCGGTCAGACCTTCGACGACCAGATCACCCAGCCGTACGGGCTCCAGCAGCAGGTCGACTTCGCGAAAGCACACGGCAAGCCGATCTCCTACCCGGAGTGGGGCCTGTTCCGGCGCGGGGACAATCCGGAGTACGTGCGGCGCATGCTGAAGTGGATCGCGCAGCACAAGCCGCTCTACCACACCATCACCGACTACTGTCCGCACGGCGTGTGGCAGTGCAAGGACAACCCGGACTCCGCCAAGGCCTTCCGCGACGCGCTGACGCCCGAGCGCCCGGGCCCGGTGGTCCCGACCCCGGTGGTGCCCACCCCGGTGGTCCCCACCCCGGTGGTCCCGACGCCGGTGGTCCCGACGCCGGTGGTCCCGACGCCCCAGGTGCCCACTCCTCAGGTGCCCACTCCTCAGGTCCCGACGCCGCAGATCCCCACGCCGCAGATCCCCACGCCGACGCCGGTGGTCCCGACGCCCGTGGTGCCCACGCCCGTGACTCCGACGCCCACGCCCACCCCGGTGGCCACCGACCCGCAGACCCCGCCGCCGGTCAGCCCGAGCCCGCTCGTCCCGACACCGGTCACCCCGGCGCCGGTCAGCCCCGCTCCGGTCAGCCCCGGCCCGGTCACCCCGGCGCCCGTCACCCCGAGCCCGGTCGCCCCGAGTCCGCAGGTCCCGCTGCCGGTCACGCCCAGCCCGCCCGTCCCGACACCCGAGGTCCCCGACACCGACCCCGACACCGACCCCGAGGACGAGCCCGCTCCCCTGCCCTCGCCGGCGGTCCCGACACCGCAGGTCCCGGCGCCCTCGCCGGTCACCCCCGGGCCGGTCACGCCGAAGCCCGAGCCCACGCCGCCGAAGCCCCTGCCGCAGCCCACACCGCCGCCCGTCAACAGCAAGCACTGGTGCGTGCCGCTCAACTTCGGCGAGTGGCTCTCCAAGCTGGTCGGCACGCAGTCGGTCTGCATCAAGGTGGACTTCGGCAAGAACTCCGGCATCTGGCCCTTCTAGACGGGTCATCGCACCCGCAGTTCGTTGAGCCGCGCCCGCCAGTCCCTGGCGGCCGGCAGCGCCTCCCGCAGCACGTCCACCGCCCGCTCGCGCCCCGTCACCTGCGACTCGTGTACGCGCAGCAGGGGCGCGAGCGCCGCGGTGGCCAGCAGGAACCGCCGGTTGACGACCGTTTCGGGCCGCCAGTGGTTCTTGTACGGTTCGTTGCCGCGCAGGAAGCTCACCACCGGGCGGCCCTCGGCGAGGGCCCGCCCGGCCTCGTAGCGCAGCAGCAGCGTCGCGACGTCCACCTTCCGGTTCCGCAGGTCGGGGTCGGCCCCGTACAGGTAGCCGCCGCTGAGCCCGGACGACAGCAGCGTGACGTTGGCCGCCACCACCTTCCCGTCCAGCCGGAACTCCGTCAGCCGGCTCTCCCCGGCCCGCACCATCCGCCGGGTGGCCCGGGTCAGGTGCTCGGCGAAGCGGGGCCGCAGGTGCTCGGGCGTCACCCCACGGCCGCGCCACTGCTTCTCGTGCAGCCGCAGCAGGGTCCGTACGGCGCGCGGCACCTCCTGCTCGGCGACCTCGTGCTCCTCGATGCCGGCCGCGTCGGTCTTGCGCAGCTTGGCCCGCACCCGCTGGGCGCCGGAGGCCGGCATCCGCTTGACCAGTTCGTCGAACGGCAGCGTCGGCAGCTCCATGCACGTGGAGTCGGTGAGCGCGCTGGAGACCCCGGGCCACTGCCGGTACAGATGCTCGGCGGCGGCCCCGGGACGTACCTCCCGCAGGTCCACGACGGCGCCGCGGGCGGCCCGGTGCAGCCCGTGGGCCAGCGCCGGCACGACCTGGTCGGCGTGCTCCGCCGCGACGAGCACGTCGAAGTAGTCGGTGATGGATCCGCCGAGCGGCACCAACAGCGGCATCGGCCGATGGACGAGCATCAGGGCGGCCGCGCCGACCAGCTCCTCGCCGCGCCGGACGAGGACGATCCGGAGCCGGCCGTCCTTGCCGTACGAGAGCCACCAGGAGTGCAGCCAGGCGTGGCTCTGGAAGGGGGTGGCGGTGGGGCAGCCGCGGAAGAGCCTGTTCCAGGACTCCTCCAGCGCGGCGAACTGCCGGGGGTCGCGGCACAGCGTCACCGACAGGCCCCCGGCGCAGCCCGAACTCATCGAACGGACTCCTTCTCCTTGGCCGAGACCGGCTCACCCTGCGCGGGCAGCGAGGCGTACTCCTCGACCGGGGTCTCGGCGGCGGCCACCACCGAGGAATCGACCGAGGCCCCGTCCACGGACCGGCTCCGGGAGCCCGTCGCGTCGTCCTCGGTACGCCGTGCGCGGCCCGGCCGGGCGAGCAGCCACAGCCCGCCCAGCAGCCCACCGGCGCACATGCCGACGGCGCCGCTGATGGCGGCGGAGGGGGAGGCGGGCTCGGACGGGGCGACCGCCTGGTTGAACAGGAGCAGCTGGACGCCGGTGTTCTTGGCTGCCTGATTGCTGCTCAGGGACAGGGCGTCGGCGACCGCGTTCGCGATGTCGGCGGCCTCGGCGGGGCTCTTCGAGGTACCCGTGACGGCGATCATCGGGGACTCGGGGGAGGTCTCGGCGCGTACCTGGGTCCGCAGCTTCGCTGCGCCGATGCCGGCCCGCGGCTGGGCGTAGGCGAGGGTGGAACTGCTGGTCGCGATGCGGGCGTAGGCCTGCGCGAAGCCGAGGGCGGTGGCCGGCTCGGTGGTGTCGTCGGGTACGGCGACGACATAGCTGGTGGCGGCGTACTCGGGGGCCTTGAGCACCCCGTACGCCCCGCCCGCGGCCAGCCCCAGCAGGGCGCAGGCGGGCAGCGGCCACCACAGGGGTGCCGCCGGCCTGCGGCGGCGCGGCCTCCGCTCGGAGCGGTGGTCCGGCTTCCGCTCGGACCTGCTCTCCGGCCTGCTCTCGGCCTTCTTCTCGGACTTCTCGGAGTTCTTCTCGGACGTGTCGGCCATGGACGTGCTCGCTTCCTGGGTGGAGGGGAGTTCCTTCGGGTCCCGTCGGGACCCCTTCGGGCTGGGGAGGGATCAGCCGGTGCCGGTCGGCTCCGCCGGTCCCGGCCCGACCGGTTCGCGCCGGGCACCGACGACGGTCGGGCCACCGGTACCGGGCGGCGGGTCGGTGGCGGCGCCGCCCCTGGCCGCCCCGGCGGCGCCCGGCGCGGCCGAGAGGGCGAGGTCGTACACGTCCAGCAGCTGCCGCGCGCTGCGGGCGATGTCGTAGCGACGGACCACCGCCGGCGGGGGCAACCGGCGCGCCCCCGCCTCCATGTGGCCCCGCAGCGCCGCGACCAGTTCCTCGGTGCCGGTGCCGATCCGCCGGGCCCCGGGGGCCTGCGCGGCGGGCAGGTCGTCGATGGCCGGGCAGGTCACGTGCAGGACGGGGAGTCCGGCGGCCAGGGCCTCCACCACGGCGAGGCCGAAGGCCTCCTCGCGCGACGGGGAGACGAAGACGTCCATGGCGGCCAGCAACGCCGGGATGCCCGGGGTGCGGCCGTCCGCGCTGTCCCCCAGCGGGTCCCGCTCGCCCAGCAGGTGGATCCGGCTCTGCGCGCCGAGTTCGGCGGCCAGCCGGCGCAGTCCCGCCCGCTCCGGCCCGTCCCCGGCCAGCAGCAGGTGCGCCCCCGGCAGCGCGGCGACGGCCCGCACCAGGACGTCGAACCGCTTGCCGGGGACCAGCCGGCCGACCCCGCCGACCACGAAGGCCCGCTCGGGCAGCCCGGTGCGGGCCCGGGTGGCCCGCCGGACGCCCTCGTCGAAGCGGAAGCGGACGGCCTCGATCCCGTTGGGTACGACGTGCACGCGCGCGGCCGGCACCCCCCACCCCTCCAGCCGGGCGGCCACGGTGTCGGAGACGGCCACCGTGGCCGCGCCCAGACGTTCACTGGCCAGGTACAGCCTGCGCACCCCGCCCGACAGCGGCCGGCCCTCGATCTCGCCCTCGCCGAGCGAGTGTTCGGTGGCCACGGTCGCCGTGGTGCCCGCGATCCGGGCCGCGAGGCGCCCGTAGACGCAGGCCCGGTACAGGTGCGTGTGCACGAGGTCGTAGCGGCCGCGCCGGATGAACTGCACCAGCCGGGGCAGCGCCCCCAGGTCCCGGTTGCCCCGCATGCCGAGGTGGACGACCCGGACCCCGTCGGCACGCAGCCCCTCGGCCACGGGCCCGGGGTTGGTCAGGGTCAGCACGTCGCACGGCATCGGCATGTGCCGCAGCAGCAGCCGCAGTTGCTGTTCGGCACCGCCGACGCCGAGGCCGGTGATGATGTGCAGGGCTTTGACCGATCCGAGGTCCTTCACCGCTGCACCCCGCGCCGCAGCTCGCGCGCCTGGTGGCGGAACTGCTTGATCCGCAGCCGCGCGCCGCCGTCGGCCTGGCTGACGTGCGTACGCGGCAGGGCGTGCGGGCCCGCGAGCCGGCCCGGGTCGATGGCGCAGGCGTAGCCGTAACCGGCGGCCCGGGTGGCGTCGACGACCCGGGCGTCGAGGTGCCCGTACGGGTAGCAGAACCCCTCGGGCAGGGTGCCGGTCAACTCCCGCAACAGGTCACGACTGCCCCGCAGTTCCTGTTGGAGCACGTCGTCGGTGGTCGCCGTGAGGTCCTGGTGGAGCAGTCCGTGCGAGCCGATCTCCTGCCCGGCGTCGGCCACTTCACGAATGCCCTCGGCGGTGAGCAGGGATTTGCGGGGGCCCAGCGGATCCCACACGTTGTCCACGCCGAGCCGCCCGGGCAGGACGAAGAGGGTGGAGGTGCAGTCGTAGCGGCTCAGCAGCGGGAGCGCGTGGGTGAGGAAGTCGGTGTAGCCGTCGTCGAAGGTCAGACCGACGAGCCCCGCTCCGCGACCGGCCGCGCGGGCCCGCAGCAGTTCCCCGACGGACACCCCGCGCAGGCCGCGGGAGCGCAGCCACCGCAGCTGGGCCTCCAGGGCGAGCGGGGTGACGGTGATCCCGTACGGGTCCTCCGCGGGGTCGGTGAACTCGGCGACCGAGTGGTACATCAGGACCCACGGCGAAGCGGCCCGGCGGGCGGGGACCACCACGGCGGCGGGGGCCGTGTCGGTGTCAGCGGACATTGCGGAACCTCTGCGTGAGCTGGGAGATCTGACCGGGCAGGGCGATGACTTCGAGGGCGTGCATGGTCATGCCGGTGGCTCCGAACATGGCCGGGACCAACAGGCAGCCGAGGGCGGCGCTGAGCATCGGGTCGGGGATCATGGGGCCGGCGATCCAGCCGGTGGCGGCCGCGGCGACGGCGGCGACGGCGAGCCGGCCGATGCTGCCGGCGACCCGGCGGACCTGGATGGCGATGATCCGCGAGCCGAGGCCGGTGAGCAGCAGGGCGGCGGTGGTGGAGATGCCGGCGGCGTTGGCGGCGGCGATGCCGTAGGTGCCCCACCAGCGGACGGCGAAGGCTCCGGCCACGACGTTGACGAGCAGTCCGGCACCCATCGCGAACGCCGGGAACCAGATGGGCCGGGCGGTCGAGAAGAAGGGCCGGGACAGTGCGCCGACGAGGCAGTGGCCGAGGAGTCCGAGTGCGTAGACCCGCATGACGGAGGCGGTGGCGAGGGTGTCCTGGTGGGTGAAGGCGCCGCGTTCGAAGAGGACCTGGATGATCTGCGGCGCGTAGCCGACGACGAGTGCGGTGCCCATCAGGACGGCGAGCGAGGCCAGCGAGAGGTCCTGCTCCACCCGCCGCCGGGCCTTCTCCCGCTCGCCCCCGGCCATGGCCTGGGCGACGACCGGGAAGGTGACGGTGCAGATCATCAGCGAGAGCACCATCGGCATCTGCGCGACCTTCTGCGCGTAGTTGAGATGGGAGATCGCACCGGACGGGAGCGAGGCGGCCAGGAACCGCTCGACGAGCACCTGAGACTGCCGGAAGACGGCGAAGAAGATCACGGGGGCGATGACCCCGAAGGCGATGAGGGTGGGACGGTCCCGGTCGCGCTGGCAGCGCGGGGCGGCCTTCTTCACGCGGGGCAGGCCGAAGCCCACGTTCCGTACGAAGGCGGGCAGTTGGACGAGCGCCATCAGGAGTCCGCCGACCGCGACGCCCGCGGCGGCGGCCCGGACGCCCCACGCGGCGTGCAGGGCCACCATCGTGCCGATGATGCCGACGTTGTACGAGACGTAGATCGCGGCGGGCGGCAGGAAGGACCGGTGCGCCCGCAGTGCGGCACTGAAGTATCCGGCGATGCCGAAGGAGAGCACCGTGAGCGCGGTGAGCCGGGTGCACTCGACGGCGAGTGCGGGGTCGGGCAGGCCGGGGGCGAGCACGGAGACGACGGCCGGCGCGGCCATCACGAGGACGGTGGCGACGGCGGCCAGGAGCACGACGAGACGCGGCAGGGTCGCCCCGACCAGGAGTCGTACGGGGTCCTGCGCGCGGGCCTCCCGGCGGGTGAGCCCGGCCCGGCCGGCGGCCCGCCGGGCCAGGGCGTGGCTGAAGGCGGGCACCATCAGCAGCGCCATGGCGTCCTCGATCAGCAGCGTCGAGGCCATCTCGGGCACGGTCCAGGCGATCAGGAAGGCGTCGCTCTCGTGCCCGGCTCCGAAGAGGTGCGCGATGGTCTGGTCGCGCACCAGACCGAACAGCGCCCCGGCGGCGGTCAGCCCGGCGGTGACGGCGGCGGCCTTGGCCAGGAATCTGCCGAGCGGCTGGCTCCCGCCGGGGGGGGCGGGAGTGCCCCCGGCGGGGGTGGCGGGGGTCGCGGACCCGGTCGCCCGGCCTTCGGACCCGACGCCGGAGCCGCTCGCGCGCCGGGCCTGGCGCCACCGGTTCCGCCCGCCGGGGGCGTCGGCGGAGCCGCTCGCGGCCCGCGCCGCCACCCGTACGCTGCGCCGGCCCGAGGCACCACCCGGATACCCGGCGGAGCCGAACACGGCCCTACGCGCCTCCGGTTCGCCGCCCGGGATCCCGCCGGTGACGAACCCGGGATCCGCCGGGCCCGACCCACCGGACCCGCCCACGCTCGTGGGGCCCGCGGGCCCGGGGGCGCTCGGCGGGTGGCCGGCGGAGCCGGGGGGCGGGGGGCCCGGGACACGGGCGTGGCCCGCCCCGGCCGGGGGGCCGGAGGCGGGCCGCCAAGGCGTGGTGTCCGTCACGGGCGAGCCGCAACCCCGGGGGACCTACCCCGTGAACCCGCCCCGGCGGAAGCCTCCTTGTCGGCGGCGGCCCCACGCGCCGGACCGGCGGCCCCACGCAGTGGACCGGCTCCTCGGGAGGGAAGCGCCCACCAGGCCGCCAGGCCGATGATCACTCCGGTCAGCACCGTGGACGGCCCCCCGATGTCCGCGTAGAGGAAGTCGGTCAGCTGCCACACGAACAGTCCGATCGCGATCAGACCGCAGTCCCTGACTCCGCCGCCGGAGGCGAGCCGGCGCAGCCCCGCCACCAGCAGGGCCGCCCAGCCGCCGACGAGTGCGATCAGCCCGATCAGGCCCTGCTCGCTCAGGATCAGCAGGTACATGTTGTGCGGGGAGAGCAGCGGCTGGCGCAGGTACGCCTGGCCGGCGCCCGCGGTGTCGCTGCCGGAGGACAGGCCCAGCGAGGCGTGCCCGTCCCGGTGGGACGGGAAGCCCTTGAGCCCCACCCCGACCGCCGGCCGCTCGCGCCACATCGACTCGGCGGCGGCCCACATCGTGTAGCGGTCGGTCACCGACTGGTCGGGGGCGCTGGAGACCTGGGTGATGGAGGTGAGCCGCTCGGCGACCATCTCCGAGCCGACCCCGAACCCGCCGACCAGGACCACCCCGGCGGCCGCCAGCGCGGCGACCACCTTCAGGGCCCGCCGGATCCCGGCCAGGGCCATCACCAGGACCGCCGCGCCGAGGGTGGCGATCCACGCGCCCCGGCTGAAGGACAGCACCAGCGGAAGCACCAGCACGAGCGCGCAGCCGCCGGCGATCCGCCGCAGGCGGCGCGGCAGGCCCGGGGCGAGCGCGGCGGCGGTCGCCACGATCAGCCCGTACGCCACGACGGTGGCCATGCCCATGACGTCACCGGGGCCGAAGGTGCCGACGGCCCGGACGTCCTCGCCCTGGTACGAGGCCCCGGTGTGGGTGGCGTACTGCACGACCCCCACCGCGCCCTGCACCAGCGCCAGGACCACGAAGCACCCGGCGGCCAGCCGGAACTCCGCCGCGTCACGCACCAGCAGCACCACGGCCGCCGGGACCAGGACGAAGACCTGGAGGTAGCGCACGAAGCCGGGCAGGGCGGCGTACGGATCCCCCGCGGTCATCGTGGCGACCGCGAGGCCCACGGCCGGCGCCCCGAGCACGAGCACGCCCAGCGGGCTCAGCTCCCGCACCCGGCCGCGCAGCGCCTGCACCGCGCAGACGAGGACCAGCAGCAGCGAGGCGGCGTCGGCGGGGCCGACCTTCCCGGAGGCGGTGGCGTCCCCGGCCGGGAGCGGGGCGAGCAGGAACAGCACGGTCGCGGCGAGCGGCAGCAGCGGCCAGTGCCGGCGCAGCAGACCCGGCACGTCGGGCCGGGCCCACCGGCCCGTCAGGGCGAGGCTCATCAGCTGCCCCCCAGCCGGAAGCGGAAGAAGGAGGCCGCGGTGCGGGCGAGGATCCACAGGTCCTGCCACAACGACCAGGTGTCGATGTAGTGGTTGTCGAAGCGGGCCCGGTCCTCGATGGAGGTGTCCCCGCGCAGGCCGTTGATCTGGGCGAGGCCGGTGATGCCGACGGGCATCCGGTGCCGGGCCTCGTAGCCGGGGTGGACGGTGGAGAACTTGGCGACGAAGAAAGGCCGTTCGGGGCGCGGGCCGACCAGGGCCATGTCTCCGCGTACGACGTTCCACAGCTGCGGGAGCTCGTCCAGCGAGGACTTGCGCAGGAAGGAGCCGACCGGGCTCATCGCGCGGTCACCCGCGACGGTCCAGCGGGTGGCGGCCTCGTGCGCGTCGGCGCGCAGGGTGCGGAACTTCAGCAGGGTGAAGGGGCGCCCGTACAGGCCGACCCGCTCCTGCCGGAAGATCACCCCCGGCCCGTCCCAGATCCGTACGGCCAGCGCGCAGGCCCCCATCACGGGTGCGGCGGCGAGCAGGGCGATCAGGGCGAGCACGGTGTCGATGCCCCGCTTGGCCCAGCGCTCCAGCGGCCGGGTCGGGCGCGGCAGCAGCGGCTGGACGGCGTACCCCCACAGCTGGTCGGTGGGGTGCGCCACCCGCATGCCGGTGATCTTGGCGGTGCCGGCCGGGTCGGCGAGCCACAGCCGGCAGCCGTGGTCGTGGAAGAGGCGGACCAGGGAGGCGGTGCGCTCGTCGGCCTCCGGGGGGCGGGTGAACACCGCGTGCCCGACGGAGTTCTGGATGACCGCGCGCCGGATGTCCTCGTGGGTGGCGAGCAGCGGCAGGGTGCCGCCGTCGCCTTCGGCGGGCGTCGCGGTGTCGGCGAGTCCGACCGGGCGCAGCCCGAACTCGGGGCGGCCGTGCAGGGCGGCGGCCACCGCGCTCGCCCCGGCGCCGGGTCCGACGACGAGGGCGGAGGCGGGGCGGCGTACGGCCGAGCGGCGGTGGAGCTGGTTGACGAGGCCGCGGCCCGCGCAGGCCAGTACGGCCTGCAGGCAGACGGCGGTGAGCAGGGCGCTCCAGCCCATGGCCCGGGCCGGGGCGGCGGCGGCCGTCACGGCGGCGACCGAGCACCACAGGACGGCGGACCGGGCGGCCAGCACGGGCAGTTCGAGGAGTGCGGAGGGGGCGAGCCTCGGCCGGTAGAGCCCGGCCTGCGCGTGCAGCGCGGCGAGCAGGACGGGCGCCGCGTACAGGGCGGGCGGCGCGGTCGCGGGCAGGGTCGTCGCGGTGAGTACGGCGGCCAGCGCGTCGGTGGTGAGCAGCGGGAGCACGCGGCCGCGCCGGCGGACGCGCCGGGGGCGTACGGCGGAGCGGGCCTGCTCGACCCTGGGCCGGCGCGGGGGGTGGATGGCGGTCGCTGACCGGCGGGCCGCCGCGGGGTGCGCGGGCGCGAAGGCGCCTGCACCGGTGGGCCCCGTGCCGCCCTGCCCGGTGTGCCGGGCGGGTGCGCTGTCCATGGTCATCGGCTGATGCGCTCCTGGTTCAAGGGCCGGGGCCTGCCCAGCAGTTCGTGGTACAGGCCGGTGACCGCGTCCGTGGTCCGCCGCACGTCGAAGTCGGTCCGGGCGTGCTGCCGGGCCTGCTCCCCGAGTTCGGCGAGGAGCCGCGGCTCGGCGAGCAGCCGTCCCAGGGCCTCGGCCAGGGCCGTCGGGTCCTCCGGCGGCACCAGGCACAGGCGTCCCTGGCCCGGCGGCAGGCTCTCCCTGGCACCACTGACGTCGGAGACCAGGACCGGGCGGCCACAGGCCATGGCTTCCAGCGGGGCGAGCGCCATGCCTTCCCACCGCGACGGCAGTACAACGAGATCGGCGGCCCGAAGCCACGGTCGGATGTCGTCGGCGGCGCCCGCGAAGTGCACTGCGGGTGGGGCGATGCGGCGCAACCGTTCGATGTCGGGGCCGTCGCCGACGAGGGCGAGGCGGGCTCCGGGAACGGCGGCGAGCAACTCCGGCCAGGCCCGCAGCAGGATGTCCTGCCCCTTCTGGTGACAGATCCGGCCCACGCAGACGGCGAGCGGCCCGTCGGCGGGGAAGCCCGTGGGCAGGGGCAGTTCGGCGCGGGCCCGGGCCCGGTCCCGGTCGGGGTCCGGTCCGCCCGGGCGGAAGTGGTCCAGGTCCACGCCGTTGCGGATCACCGACCAGCGGGCGGCGATCCCCTCGGTCTCGCCCGCGTGGCGTTCGGCGTCGCTGACGCAGAGCACCCGGTCGGCCCAGCGGGCCCCGTAGCGCTCCCAGCGCAGCGCGAGCGCGCCGGTGGCCCCGCCGACCGCGTCGAAGGACCAGGCGTGGGGCTGGAAGACGGTGGGCAGGCTCCCGCGTGCGGCGAGCCGGCCGGCGAGGCCGGCCTTGGCGCTGTGGGCGTGCAGGAGGTCGGGGCGTACCCGGCGGAGTACCTGCCGGGCGCCGATGATCTCGGCGGGCAGTCCGGGCCCGGGGGCCCGCCCGGCGCGCCAGGTGAGCACTTCGGCCCCGGCGGCGCGGGCGGCGTCGCCGAGCGTGCCTCCGGGCGGACACCCGACGACGGTGCGCAGCCCTTCGGCGGTCTGCGCGCGGACGAGGTCGGTGACGACCCTGGCCACACCGCCGTCGACGGGTTGTACGAGGTGGAGGACGGTCGTGGGCTGTGCGGCCCGGGGTTGACTGGGCACGTGGAGTGGTCTCCTACGTTCAGCGGCGCGCGTCTGTCTGAACGAAGAGCACACCGAGGAAATGACCCTGACTTTCGCCCGTGAACCTGAAGCTCAGACTGCGGGCGCCATCGGACAGCACGGGACTCAGGTCGAACACGTCCGCGTCATATCCGAGATTGTTCATATGTTCGGGCTGTCGCACGAACGACTGATCACCGAATTCCGTGATGGTGGAATTCATAACATCATTAAAAGGATTTTCTCCATCACTGAGATTCACCCGGCGACCACTGTCGGCCGTCACGCTGAGTGAATCCCCGAGGGTTCCGCGGTCCCCGTCGTACCCGACCACCCCGACCCGGCCCGCGGAGCCGGCCGGCGCGTCCAGGCCCTCGATCTCGACGGCCGCGTCACCGCCGCGGGCGGCGAGCGACTCGAAGCCGTCCCACAGCGAGATCCGGCGCACCGGCTCCTGCGGGTGCTCGTAGGCCACGACCAGCGTCCAGCCGCCCCAGGCCCCCACCTCGGAGTGGCCCATCGCGATGTTGAGCTGGGCCACCGTCCACAGGCCGGCGCCGCCCTTGCGGACCAGCGGGGTCACGTCGGCCGAAGCCTGGTAGGCATCGCTGCCGGCGTCCGTGCGGTGGCCCATCACCGTGTCGGCGAGGACCTCCTTGTACGCGCCGCCGGGCTCGGCGACCAGCACCCGGCCGTCGTCCTGCGGCGGCTTCTGCTCACCCACGCGCAGGTTCCCGCCCCAGTAGAGACGGGCGTACGAGACCTTCGCGCCCTGCGGGACCTTGAGCTCCGCCCGGGTGGAGTTGTAGGTGTCCGGGTCCTTGTCGACCTCGCTGTAGAACATCTCGAAGTCGCTGTTGACGCCGGCCGCGCCCTTCTTGACCTCGGCGCACGACTCGGCCTGCGGGGACTGTTCCTTGCGGCAGCTGATGCCGGAGTTGGAGGCACGGACCAGCCCGCCGTGCTGCACGGCCTGGTAACGCTGGGTGAAGGGGATCCGGGGCAGCTCCTTGGGAGCGGGAGCCGCCGCCCCCGCCGTCTGGGCGTTCACGGAAAGGGTGAGGCAGGACAGCAGACCGAGCGCGCCGAGGATTCTGCGGGAGGAACCCATGACCCCGTCTCCATTTTCGATCAAGGGGACAAAACAGGAGTGAACTTTGTCAGAACTCGGGCTGGAAATCACGTCGGACTCGCTCGTACGGCCTTTTGGGCGATAGCACGCACCCTCACAACGGGCGGGTCGTTATCGGTTGCACCATTGTTCGAACCGAAAGGAAATACGGAGATGAAGAAGAGGCTGGTGCGCGGCACCACCATCGCCGCCGCGGGCGCCGCCGCCCTGATCGGCGGCGCGGGCCTCGCCTCCGCGCACGGCGGGGACGGCGCGACGGCTCACGGCGTCACCGCGGGGTCCCCCGGCGTCCTGAGCGGCAACCTGCTCCAGGTGCCCGTCGACGTCCCGGTGAACGCCTGCGGCCTCACGGTGAACGTGATCGCCCTGCTGAACCCCTCGTTCGGCAACACCTGCATCAGCGCCTGACCGTCAACCGTGTTGCCCGAAACGCCCGCATCCGGGTGAAGCCACGCAACCCGAACCGGGCCCGGGGCGTTGATCCGGGTGCTCCACTACCGGGCAATCCTGCAAAAAAGGGACGACAATGATCAAGAAGATGATGGCCTCGGCCGCGGTTGCCGCCTCGGTCGTGGGCATCGGTGCCGCCATGGCCCCGCAGGCGATGGCGATCGGCAACGACAACGGCGTCAACACCGTCCAGGGCAACGGCGCCGCGCAGATCTACGGCAACCAGGCCACCTACGGCAACATGAGCCCGCAGATGGCGCTGATCCAGGGCTCCTTCAACAAGCCCTGCATCGCCCTCCCCGCGAAGGCCAACGTGCAGTCCGTGCTGGCTCTCGTCAACGTCGGCGTCCAGGACATCCCGGTCCTGTCCAGCCCGCAGAACCAGCAGTGCACCGAGAACTCCACCCAGGCCAAGGGCGACGAGGCCCTCTCGCACATCCTGGACAACATCCCGGTCCTCTCCGGCAACGTCTCGAACGGCAGCTGACCGAGGCCCCGCCCGCGAGGCCGTCGCACCCACGGGGTCGCGGCGGCCTCGCCGCGTCCAGGGCCGGAAATCCTTCCGGCCCTGGAATTGTCGATATGAATCCGTCGGGCCACCGGAATTCTGTCCGGACATCGGACCGGGCATCGGGGTGAATTACCGACAAGCCACCGAGAATGTGCGGTTTCTTTTTCCCGGACCGCTCGTTGTTGATTCTGCAGTGGACACGCCTCTGCGGGAAGGAAAGAAATCAAAATGACGTACAAGAAGGCAGTGGTGCTGGCCGCCGGCGCTCTCATGCTCGCCGGTGCCGCCTCCCCCGCCATGGCCGACTCGCACGCGGCCGGCCAGGCCGTCGGTTCCCCGGGCGTCCTGTCCGGCAACCAGGCCCAGGTGCCGGTGCACGTCCCGGTCAACGTCTGCGGCAACACCGTGAACGTCATCGCGCTGCTCAACCCGGCGTTCGGCAACACCTGCGTCAACGCCTGACGAAGCGCTTCCGCCCCGCGAGGGCAAGCCTCCTCGGAGTGGCCTCGGAGTGCGCGGCGGTGCACTCCGGGGCCACCTCCGATTCCACACCGGCCACGGCGCCGGTAGACAGGGAAGGACCCATGCGACAGGTACTGAGCCGACAGGTACTGGGCAAGGGGATGCTCACGGCGGCAGCCGCGTCGAGTCTGCTGTCGATCGCGACCGGCGCGGCCTACGCGCACCCCGGAGCGAGCGCCGAGGCCTCGCATTCGCCGGGCGTGCTGGCCGGCAACAGCGTCTCGGTACCGATCACCTTCGCACCGAACGTGTGCGGCAACAGCGTGGACGGCGGTGCGGCGCTCAACCCTGCGATGGGGAACACGTGCGTCACCGACACCGGTTCGCACACGGACGACGGCTACGACTACGGGCGCTACCTCAGCCCGGAGAACGCCCAGGCCCTCGAGCGCTACCTCGACGAGCGGGAGGGCCGGCACACGGTGCCGGAGCAGCGCCACGGATCGCCGCGCCACGCGGGCGCGGCCGAGCAGCCCCACCACGCGCAGGCCCGCCACGAGCAGCCCCGGCACGAGCAGGCCCGGCAGGACGGCCCGCGGCACGCGAAGCCGCGCCAGGAGGAGCCGCGCCACGAGGGTGGCTACGGCGGCCCCGGTGAGCAGCCGGGCGAGGAGGAGTGCGACGACCACCCCCGGTCGTCACCGCCGCCCCCGCCGGCACACCACGCTCCCCCCGCGCCCGAGCAGCCGCACCCCATGCCGGAACCGGTGGAGGAGCACCCGGCCCCGCTGCCCACCCCGGAACCGGTCCAGGAGGCTCCCGCGCCCCCGGTCGAGGAGCCGCCGCACACCCTGCCCGCCCCGGAGCCCGCCCCGGCACCGGTCGAGGAGGCTCCGCACCCGCTGCCGGCGCCCGTGCCCGGCCCGCCTCCCGTGATGGAGGAGCACCCGTCCGGGCCGCCGCACGGCAGCCTGCCCGTGGAGCACCCGGCTCCGGCCCCGGCGCCCGCGCCCGAGGTCGTCCCTCCCGCGGACCAGCCGCCGGCCGCCCCCGGCGGTGACACCCCGGTCACCCTCCCCCCGGCTCCGGCCCCGGCCCCGGCACCCGCGCCCGCGCCCGCTCCCGTACAGCCGTCGGCCCCCGCTCCGGCGCACGTGACCGGGCCCATGCTGGCCGAGACCGGCGCCGGGCAGCCCGCCGCCGCGGCGGCCCTCGCCACCGCCCTGATCCTGGGCGGCGCCATTCTGTACCGGCGGTCGCGCGTCTCCTGACCGGCAATACCGGTAATCGGAATAAATAACGGCCGGAGAATCCTCGTCGGATTCTCCGGCCGCTGTCATGCCCGCACCACCTATCCGGGCGGGTTCGCGTTTCCGTAGCGGCGGGGAATCGTTACCCAGGGTGAAAGTGGCGCGACGGTCGCCACTGATGCCTCTGTCCACGAAAGAAGAGGATTTCGATAATGAAGCTCACGAAGGTCGCCGCTGTCGTCGTCGGCTCCGTCGCCGCCCTCGGCGCCTCCGCCACCGCCTTCGCCGCCGAGCCCGCGGCCGCGATGCCCCCCATGAGCCTGACCGGCGGGGTGACCGAGACGCTGAACGCCGTCGGGCCCGTCTCCGAGTCCCTTCCGCAGACCGTCGGCAACGGGCTGGCCGAGCAGGGCGACACCGTCAACAAGGTCGTGGGTACCGCCCAGAAGGTCAACAAGGTCCGTAACGACGTACCCGGCACCGTGCTCGGCCTCGCGAACGGCGCCACCCAGGCGTCCCCGATGCTCGGCGGCGTGAAGCTCAACGGCGGTCAGTGAGCCGTCCCGGCTGATCACCCGCCGACACGACTGTGGGCGCCACCGGCATGGCCGGGGCGCCCACAGTCGGTCGTGCGACAGACGTCAGTTGTTGACGCAGACGTTGCCGAACGCCGGGTTCAGCAGGCCGACGACGTTCACGGTGTTGCCGCAGACGTTGACCGGGACGTGCACCGGCACCTGCAGCAGGTTGCCGGACAGGACGCCGGGGGAACCCACGGCCGCGCCTTCGGCCAGCGAGTCGGCGGCGGCGGAGCCGGCGGCACCGGCCGCAGCGAGACCAGCGGTGGCCAGGACCAGGGCGGCCTTCTTGGCAGAGTTCATGGGAAGTGCACCTTCTGTTCGATGTTCTGCCCCGAACCGGGGCTCACACCGAGCGAAACGGTCCAGCTTCCCAGACGACACGGCCACGCGCACGATGAGACCTGTTCGGCTCAATTGTCGTAACCGTCCGACGGGTTACCGGTCTGTACCGGGCCTACGGGAGGGCCGGAATGTCCGGAAGTGCGGGAATCACGGGGGCGGCCGGGATCGCCGGAGCGGTCGGCACCTCGGGCAGGGCGTCCACCGGCGGGAGCTCCACCGGCGGCAGCTCGGGGATGAGGCCGGACAGGTCCGGAAGCTCGGGGAGCTTGATCTCCGGCAGCTTCGGCAGCTCGATCGGCGGCAGCGTCACCCCGGCGGGCAGGAGGCCCCCGACCGTCGCGAGCAGGCCTTCGAGGGTCTTGGTGAGGCCCGCCAGGAGGTCGTCGATGGGACCGGCGGCCGCCGCACGTCGCTCGATCTTCTCGACCTGCTGCTTGACGGAGGCCACGCGATCGGTGAGGGCCGCGGAGCCGTCACCCTCCGCGGCGCCCGCGGGGGCAGCCGCGCCGGACAGTATAACGACGGCGAGGGCCGACGGGACGAGGAGGCGGGCGCGGGACGACTTCGTGCGGTGCATGGATGTTCCTTCGTGGTGGGGACACGGAGGCGGACCCGAACGATCCGCCCCGTCACCCACCGTGCGAACAGCTCGCACGGAGCGCAACCGGAACCTCGATCGGTGCCGGCGGCGTACGGGCTTCGCGCAGGCGTCCGGAGCCCACTCACCCGGGGTGGGGAAAACCTCGCCACCCGCAGGCCGTTTGAGTGAAGCAGCGGAACCAAGCCGCTGGTCGGGCAGTTGACCAGGGCGCTCCATCAGCGGGCACTCGTGCGACAGAAGGATCAAGATGTTCAAGAAGTTCATGACCGCCGCCGCGGTCTCCGCCGTTGCGATCGGCGCGGGCGCTGCCGCCGCGGCCCCGGCCATGGCCATCGGTAACGACAACGGGGTCAACACCGTCAACGGCAACGGTGCCCAGCAGATCTACGGCAACCAGAAGACCCACGGCGACATGAGCCCGCAGCTCAGCCTGGTCCAGGGCACCCTCAACAAGCCCTGCATCGGCCTGCCGGCGAAGGTCAACGCCCAGTCGCTGATCGCCGCGCTCAACATCGGCGTCCAGGACATCAACGTCCTGTCCAACCCGCAGAACCAGCAGTGCACCGAGAACTCCACCCAGGCCAAGGGCGACGAGCCGCTCTCGCACATCCTGGACAACATCCCGGTCCTCTCCGGCAACCTCTCGGCCGGCAGCTGATCTCCGGTTCCTCCGCCCTTCGGGTGATCGCGGGCCGCTGAGCCTGTGGAGTGAATGACGAGGGCCCCGGCGGCGTACAGCCGCCGGGGCCCTCTTCGCGTTCCGCCGCCGGCGGTCAGCCGGTCCAGAAGTCCCACCAGCGGGTGAGGATCAGCATGCCGATCACTCCGATGTGCAGGGCGGGCGGGGCCCAGCCGAACTCGGTGAAGAAGCCCCGCAGCGGGCCGGGGGCGGGCAGGACCCGCGTACGGACGTTGTGCGCGGTGACCGCCCAGAACATCAGCAGGGTCGCGACCCAGGCCAGACAGCACCACAGGCAGAGCGCGTTGATCTCGTAGAGCGACTGGACCATCAGCCAGCCGCAGAAGCAGACGCCGAAGAGCGTGCCGGCGTTCAGTCCGAGCCAGAACCAGCCGCGGTAGCGGGCGCCCGCCAGCAGGCCCACGCCGACGCAGACCACGACGGCGTACGCGACGAGCCCCAGCATCGGATTGGGGAATCCGAAGGCCGCCGCCTGCTCGCTCGTCATGACGCTGCCGCAGGAGACGACCGGGTTGAGACTGCACGCGGGCTTGAAGTCCGGGTCCTCCAACAGGAGGAACTTGTCGAGGGTGATCACCCACGAGGCCAGCAGCCCGGCCGCCCCGGTGACGGCCAGCAGCCAGGCCAACCCCTTCGGCACGGCGTTCTGTTCGCCCTCGTGTCCACTGCGGGGCCTTACCTGCTGACGCGGGAGGCCCACTGTATTCGTTGCCATGTGGCCCATACTCCCGCGCTTCCCCTCAGATCGGGCCCAACCGTGCGCATCCATACGCAAGTTGACCTGAAGGTGTGGCGGGAACCTCCGATGCTTCCCGGACGTTTTACCGAACCCCGGACGTGATGTCAGCACCAGGCGTTACGTTGAGCTTCCGCTGAGTGACAAGCTGCGACGGCCTGGAGACCCACCTTGAGCGATCCGTACGAGACAACCGAGGCGCACCTCGAACGACTCCTCGGCCGCGCCCTCAACTCCTTCGACCTGCCCGACAGGCTGGTCGAGCGCCTCGGTACGGCGCTCGCCCACAGCTCTTCGCTCCACACCACGCACCACAGCCCGGAGGCGGGCATCTGGCGGGAGACGCACCGGCACACCTATCTGCTGACCGACGGCGGTTCGGTCTCGCTGTGGGAGCTGACCTACCGGCTGGAGGGCGACCGGTCGGTCCGGCACGAGGTCTTCGCGAGCAAGGCGGAGACCTGCCTGGCCGTGACCCGGCTGTTCGGTGAGGCGTCCGCCGGGGCGTCCCCGGATCCGTCGACGGTGCCGGGCGAGGACGAGCCGGCCGGCGACGTCGCGCTGCTGAGCGCGCTGTACGCGGCCCGGGCCCCGGTGCGTCGCCACCGCGAGTACGCGGTGGAGGACTCCGCCGACCACGCCCGGCGGGTGCTGCGCCGCGCGGAGAACGTCGACCGACCGGGCGAGCCGGTGGTGACGCTGCTGCGGTCGGCGTACGCGCACCAGATCACGCAGGCGTTCGGCGCGCGGCACTGCCTCGCGGACGGGCGCGGCGCGGGTTTCAGCCTGTACGAGCACGCCTTCGTGCTGTTGGACGGGACCGAGGTCAGCCTGTGGGAGGTCGAGCACACGGCGACGCCCGACGGGCGGCACATGTGCGAGGTGTACGAGAGCGAGGCGGCCGCCCGCGGCGCGATGGAACTGCGCGCCCGCGTACGGTGATCCGGCCCTACGGCATGCCGGGGTCGGTGAGCTGGAGGTCCAGGGGCGGGTCATCGGTGACGTGGACCCGGTCGGGGCGCAGGTCCGCCGGGGTCGGCATGGCGCCGCCCGGCAGTTGGACGGCGGCCTCGCCGTGGGCCAGGGCCGAGGCGAGGGCGCCGGGGCCGGTGCCGCCCGCGATCAGGAAGCCCGCCAGCGAGGCGTCGCCCGCCCCGACGGTGCTGCGCACCACCGGGGCCGGGGCGGTGCCGTAGTAGGTGCCCTCCGCCGAGACCAGGAGCCCGCCGTCCCCGCCGAGGGAGGCCAGTACGGCCCCCGCGCCCCGGTCGCGGAGCTCCTCGGCGGCCTTGATCACGTCCCCCAGGGTGGGGAGCGGGCGTCCCACCGCGGCCGCCAGCTCGGACGCGTTGGGCTTGATCACCTCCGGCCGGGCCGCCGTCACCTCGGGCAGCGCGGGGCCCGAGGGGTCCAGGGCGACAGGGGTGCCCGCGGCGTGCGCCCGGGCGACCAGTTCGGCGTACCAGTCGGGTCCGACGCCGCGCGGGAGGCTGCCGCAGCAGGCGACCCAGGTGGCTTCGGCGGCGGCGGTGCGGACGGTGTCCAGGAGGAGCGCCGATTCGTCCGGGGAGAGCGCCGGACCGGGCGAGTTGATCTTGGTGAGGGTGCCGTCGGGTTCGGTGAGCGCGACGTTCGAGCGGGTCTGACCGGCGATCGAGACGGCCGTGACGTCCACGCCCCGCGCGCCGAGGAGTTCGGCGAGCAGGACGCCGGGGGCGCCGCCGAGCGGGAGGACCGCCGTCGTACGGACACCCGCAGCGGCCACGGCGCGGGAGACGTTGACGCCTTTGCCCCCGGGGTCGACCCGTTCGCCGCCGGCGCGCAGCACGCGGCCGCGGTCCAGCGGGGGGACTTCGTAGGCCCGGTCGAGGGAGGGGTTGGGGGTGACGGTGAGGATCATGCGAGCACAACTTCCGTACCGGCGGCCTCGATCGAGGCCTTGTCGGCGGGGCGAGCCCCGTGTCCGTGATGAGCGGGTCGATGCCGATGAAGGACCCGAAGCGCGCGAGACACTCCCGGCCGGCCGTGGCCGGGTCGGCGAGGAAGGCGACGTGACGGGCGACGTGACGGGCGGCGCGTCCGGCGGGCGGCGCGTCGCGTCGGCGGGCCGCCTCGACCAGGTCGGGTGCGGTCAGGCCGCCTTCGACCGGGAACGGGCCGGCCGGGCGATGGCGCTGCCGGCGTCCAGGGCGACGCCGCCCGCCTCGGGGGCGAGACGCGGGATCTCGGGGCGTCGCTCCGGTGCGCACATCTGGATACACGTCCGTTTCGTTCGCTAATCGATGGATTCGCACCACTGTACGCAGGGGTGTGGGCGGAAACAAAAAAGAACGGACATGCCGCCCCGGAGGGCGGGCATGTCCGTTCGGTGTCGCGGGGGGGCGACTCAGACGGCCGGAACCTTCTCGGGCGTGCGGCCGGCGTGCTCGGCGGCGCCCTCGCGCTTCTCCATCGCAAGCGCCCTGCGCGGCAGCACGAACATCACCGCGAAGATCACGACCAGGACGGCCACGACCCACCACAGCGCGCCACGGAAGGCCTCCACGTACGGCGGGCCGAAGACCATGTCGTCGTCGATCAGCCCGAAGAAGACGACGGAGGTGAGCGCGAGACCCAGGGCGTTGCCCATCTGGCCGGTGGTGTTGATCAGGCCCGAGGCGGATCCGGCGTGCTCACGGGGCACCTCGGAGAGCACGGTGTCGTTCAGCGGGGCCACGATCAGGCCCATGCCGACGCCCATGACGATCAGCGGGGCGGCCATCTGCCAGGAGGCGATCTCCATCCCGTAGTGCTGCGACTCCCAGATGTAGAGGAGCAGACCGGCGGCCATGATCAGCGCGCCGGCCTGGAGCACCTTGCGGCCGAAGCGGGGGACGAGCTTCTCGACCGAGAGGCCCGCGGCGACCGAGACCGCGATGGAGAACGGGATGCCGGTCAGGCCCGCGCGCAGCACGCTCCAGCCGAGGCCCATCTGCATGTACATCGTCCAGACCAGGAAGAAGATGCCGGTCGCGATGCCGAAGGTGAGCTGGACGGCGATACCGCCGGCGAAGCTCTTGACCTTGAAGAGGGAGAGCTCGACGAGCGGGGAGCCATCCTTCTTGATCTTGTACTTCTCGTACGCGATGAAGGCGGCGAAGACGAACGGCGCCGCGCCCATGCAGACGAAGCCCCACACCGGCCAGTCGTTCTCGTGGCCGTGGGTCAGCGGGAAGATCAGCAGGACCAGGGCGAGGGTGGCGAGGACGACACCGACCAGGTCCAGCCGCAGCGCCTTGGGGGCCTTGGACTCGGCGATGAACTTGCGGCCCAGGATCACGCCCATGATGCCGACGGGCAGGTTGATCAGGAAGATCGGGCGCCAGCCGAGACCGAAGAGGTCCCACTCGATGAGCAGCGCGCCGAGCAGCGGGCCCGAGACGGCGGCGAGGCCCACGATCGCGCCGAACATGCCGAAGACCTTGCCGCGTTCCTGGGGCGGGAAGGTGACGTGGATGATCGCCAGGACCTGCGGCACCATCAGAGCGGCCATACCGCCCTGGAGGAGGCGGGCCACGACGAGGATGTCGGGGTTCGCGGCGATGCCGCAGAGCAGCGAGGCGGCGGTGAACCCGGCGATGCCGATGAGGAAGACGCGCTTGCGGCCGTAGATGTCACCGAGACGGCCGCCGGTGATCAGGCCCGCGGCGAAGGCGAGGGCATAGCCCGCGGTGATCCACTGGATCGCGCTGGTGGAGGCGCCGAAGTCCTCACGCATGGTGCGGATGGCTATGTTGACGATCGTGACGTCGACCAGGTCCATGAAGGCCGCGGTCATCACGATGGCGAGCGCCAGCCAGCGGCGGCGGTCGGCGGGCGAGCTGGGTGCGTCGTGGGCTACGTCGTTCCGCTCTTCTTGTACGGGCCCGTTCTCTCTTGCGGGCGATGTCTTGGACGTCTCGGTGCTCATGAGGAGAAACTTAGACGGCGTCTAGGTCAGTCCGTGTCCTATTTCGCCGGCAGCCTGGATTCATGACCGACACACCCGGACGACTGCTGTCCCTGCTGTCCCTCCTGCAGACCCCGCGGGAATGGCCGGGGAGCGAATTGGCACAGCGGCTGCACGTGAGCGCGCGCACCATCCGACGCGACATCGAGCGGCTGCGGGACCTCGGCTACCCGGTGGAGGCCACCTTGGGCGCCGAGGGCGGATACCGGCTGGTGGCAGGGGCGGCGATGCCCCCGCTGCTGCTGGACGACGAGGAGGCCGTGGCGATCGCGGTGGGGCTGCGGGCCGGTGCCGGGCATGCGATCGAGGGGGTCGAGGAGGCCTCCGTACGGGCCCTGGCGAAGCTGGAGCAGGTCCTGCCCTCCCGGCTGCGGCACCGGGTGAGCGCCCTCCAGTCGGCCACGATCGCCCTGTCCCGCGGCGACGGGGCGAGCGTCGACCCGCGGACGCTGACCACGATGGCGGCGGCGGTGGCGGGGCCGGAGCGGCTGCGGTTCGCGTACCGGGCGGGGAACGGGGCCGAGTCGCGGCGACTGGTCGAGCCGTACCGGCTGGTGAGCACCGGGAGTCGGTGGTACCTGGTCGCGTACGACCTGGAGCGGGAGGACTGGCGGACCTTCCGGGTGGACCGGGTCGACGAGGCCTTCGCGACGGGCGCCCGGTTCGCGCGGCGGGACCTGCCGATGGAGGCGGAGGAGTTCGTCCGGCGGGGGCTGCGGGGCGGGGAGAAGCAGCCGTACCGGGTGGAGGTCGACTTCGCGGCCGATCCGGCGGAGCTGCCGGCCTGGCTGCGGGCCGCGGCCCTGCCGGGTGACGGGACGCGGACCTCGGTGAGCTTCGAGAGCGCGGACGCGCCGGAGTGGACGGTGGCGCGGCTGGCCCTGACCGGGCTGTCCTTCACCGTGCGGGAGCCGGCGCAGCTGCGTGCGGCGGCCGGGGCGCTGGCCGCCCGGCTCACGGGGGCGGCGGCCGTGGGCGATCCCGGCTGACCGGCGCGGGCAGGGGGGAGCCCCGGCGCCTGGGGGATAGGCACCGGGGCTCGTCCGAGGGGGCTTGTCGGCGGGCCGCTCTAGGCCACGGCGTCGAAGCCGGTGTCGCGCGCCATCCGCTTCAGCTCCAGCAGCGCGTGCTTCTCGATCTGGCGGATCCGCTCACGGGTCAGGCCGTGCTGCTTGCCGACCTCCGTCAGCGTCCGCTCGCGGCCGTCGTCGATGCCGTACCGCATCTTGATGATCGACGCCGTGCGCTGGTCGAGCTTGCCCAGCAGGTCCTCCAGCTCCTCGCTGCGCAGCAGGGAGAGCACGGACTGCTCGGGCGAGATCGCCGAGGTGTCCTCCAGGAGGTCACCGAACTGCGTGTCGCCGTCGTCGTCGACCGACATGTTGAGGCTGACCGGGTCGCGGGCCCAGTCCAGTACGTCACCCACGCGCTTCTCCGTCGAGTCCAGCTCGGCGGCGATCTCGGCGTGCTCCGGCTCGCGGCCGTTCTCGCGGTTGAACTCGCGCTGGACGCGGCGGATCCGGCCGAGCTCCTCGACGAGGTGGACGGGGAGGCGGATGGTGCGGGACTGGTCCGCGATGGACCGGGTGATCGCCTGCCGGATCCACCACGTCGCGTACGTGGAGAACTTGAAGCCCTTGGCGTAGTCGAACTTCTCGACCGCGCGGACCAGGCCCGCGTTGCCCTCCTGGATCAGGTCGAGGAGGGGCAGGCCGCTGCGCGGATAGCGGCGGGCGACGGCCACGACGAGGCGGAGGTTCGAGCGGATGAAGACTTCCTTGGCCCGCTCCCCCTCGGCGGCCAGCGCCTCCAGCTCCTCGCGGGCCGGGGTGTCCCCGTCGCGCTCTATCGTGCCGTCGAGGATCTGCTGGGCGTAGACGCCCGCCTCGATGATCTGGGAGAGCTCCACCTCTTTGGCGGCGTCGAGCAGCGGGGTGCGCGCGATCTCGTCCAGGTACATGCCGACCAGGTCGCGGTCTGCGATCTCCCCGCCCACAGCGCGGGCGCTGCTCGTGGACTGACGACGGGCGACGGCGCGGGTTGCCATGCGTGCTCCCTTGCGAAGTGTTCGGTCGCGGTGCGGCTGGTGGACGCCGCCGGGGCGGCTGCCGACCGGTCCGGTGCGTCACGGACACTCTCCCGAGTGCCCGCTTCCGAAGGAAACAACGACTGGAATCGGGACAGAATTCCCACGTCGCTCCCTCATTCTCGAGATCTTGCAGTATCCTGCCCCGCCGCGAGCGGGGTGCGTGTGCCGCAAGAACGCGAAGAGGTGCAGGTCAGGCACGGAACGGACGCCGATCCGTCGCTCCTCGCGGACATCCGCCACCGCCACGCCCGTGAGACCGCCGTCACACTTGACACAACCGTTTTCGCTCCGGAACGGCGCCATCCTCGGCTGCACTTCCGACCCTGAAGACGGGCCGCACCGGCTTCTGGTTGCCTGGACAGACGATCGAATGCCCGGATACGCCCCGAGCCACGCATTCCACCCCGAATCGACCGCCGTGCCCCCGCCGCCGAACCGGACGTCCGCCGGCTCGGCACACGGCCCGGGCGGAAGAGTCAGCCGAACTGGAGGGAGCGCTTCGAGAGGCCCATCCAGAAGCCGTCCACCGGGGTGCGGGCGGTGGTCAGGTCGGACTCGGCCGCGCCGAGGGTGACGAAGAGCGGGGCGAAGTGTTCCGTGCGGGGGTGGGCCAGGCGGCCGGCCGGGGACTTGTGCTCGAAGTCCAGCAGGGCGTCCACGTCGGACGCGGCCAGGGCCTCGCGGCCCCACGCGTCGAACTCCGCCGACCAGGCGGGGACACCCGGGCCCGTGTGGCGCAGGGCCGCCAGGTTGTGGGTGAAGAAGCCGCTGCCCACGATCAGCACGCCCTCGTCGCGCAGCGGGGCGAGCTTGCGGCCGATGTCCATCAGGGCGGCCGGGTCCAGCGTGGGCAGGGAGATCTGGAGGACCGGGATGTCGGCCTCCGGATACATCTCCACCAGGGGGACGTACGCGCCGTGGTCCAGACCGCGGTCGGGGATGTCCTGGACGGGGGTGCCGGGGGCGCGCAGCAGCTTGCGGACCGACGCGGCCAGCTCCGGGGCTCCGGGGGCGTCGTAGCGGACCTGGTAGTAGTGCTCCGGGAAGCCCCAGAAGTCGTACACGAGCGGGACGCGCTCGGTGGCGCCGAGGGCGAGCGGGGCCTCCTCCCAGTGCGCGGAGACCATCAGGATCGCCCGGGGGCGCGGGAGGTCGGCGGACCAGGCGGCGAGCTCGCCGGGCCAGATCGGGTCGTCGGCCAGCGGGGGTGCGCCGTGGCTCAGGTAGAGGGCCGGTATGCGGGTCACAGCGGGCACTCCTCCGCGTAGTTGAAATGCGTACCGAAACAGACTAACCCCGTCTCGTTCAAATTTGAACGAGACGGGGCATCAGTCATTCCCGTGGGCGCTCGGCCCCGATCAGTGGGCGATCACCGGGATCTTGAGTTCGGCCTCCTCGCCGGAGCCGGAGCCGGAGCCGGAGGCCACCGGGCCACCGGCACCCGGACGGCCGGTGTTGATCAGCGTCAGCGCGATGACCGAGCTGGCGACCAGGATGCCGACCGCCCACCAGATGGCGGACGCGTAGCCCTCGACCATGGCCTGCGCCTGGATCAGCTGCGCCGCCGGGCCGCCCGCCGCGGCCTCGGCCGCGTGGTCGGTCAGGTAGGCGGTGGTCGCCGAGGCGGCGATGGTGTTCAGCAGCGCGGTGCCGATGGCGCCGCCGACCTGCTGCGAGGTGTTGACCATGGCGGAGGCGACACCGGCGTCGGCCGGGTTCACCCCGTGCGTGGCCAGGGACATCGCCGGCATGAACGCCGTACCCATGCCGAGGCCGAGCAGCAGCTGCGCCGGCAGGATCAGCGCCGGGTACGAGGATCCGACCTCGAGCTGGGTCAGCAGCAGCATGCCGAGGCCGGCGACCATGAAGCCGGGGCCCATCAGCAGGCGCGGCGGGACGCGGGTCATCAGGCGGGCGCCGATCTGCGTGGAGCCCGTGATCATGCCCGCGATCATCGGCAGGAAGGCGAAGCCGGTCTTGACGGGCGAGAAGCCCTTCACGACCTGCAGGTAGTAGGTGAGGAAGAGGAAGAGGCCGAACATCGAGATGACGGCGAGGCCGAGCGAGAGGTAGACACCGCCGCGGTTGCGCTCCAGCAGGACGCGCAGCGGCAGGAGCGGGGACTTCACCTTGGACTCGACGAGGACGAAGCCGGCCAGCAGCACCGCCGAGGCGGCGAACATGGCGACCGTCAGGACGTCCGACCAGCCGGCGGACTCGGCGCGGGTGAAGCCGTACACGAGCGCGACGAGACCGGTGGTGGACAGGATGACGCCCGGGATGTCGAGGGGCGCGCGGTTGCGGGACCCGGCGGGCTCACGGATGACCATCCAGGCACCCACGGCCGCGACGATCGCGAAGGGGATGTTGACGAAGAAGGTCCAGCGCCAGTTCAGGTACTCGGTCAGGAAGCCGCCGAGGATCAGGCCGACGGCGCCGCCGCCGCCCGCGATGGCTCCGTAGATACCGAAGGCCTTGGCCCGCTCCTTGGCGTCGGTGAACATGACGGCCAGCAGCGACAGGGCCGCGGGGGCGAGCAGCGCGCCGAAGGCACCCTGGAGCGCACGGGCGCCGAGCATCATGGCCTCGCCGTTCGCGGCGCCGCCGAGCGCGGAGGCCAGGGCGAAGCCGACGAGGCCGACGACGAAGGCGTTCTTACGGCCCCACTTGTCGGCGATGCGGCCGCCGAAGAGGAGCAGTCCGCCGAAGGCCAGCGCGTACGCGGTGATGACCCACTGGCGGTTGGCGTCCGAGATGCCGAGATCGGTCTGGGCGGAGGGGAGGGCGATGTTCACGATGGTCGCGTCGAGGACGACCATCAGCTGGGCCAGGGCTATGAAGACGAGTGCCTTCCAGCGACTGGGATCGGCAGCCGGCGCGAGGCTCGCGGCTGTTTTCGACATGGGGGTACCCACTTCACTGTGCGGAATGACTGAAAAAGGTTAGTTCGTAAGCATTTGGCGTGTTACATGGTTTTCTGCCGCAGGTCGTCCAGGGTCGTTGCCGAACCCGGGAGTTCGGAGCGGGCCGGGGCCCGCAACCCGTCGAGGAAGAGCTGGAGATGGCGGTGGGCGAAGCGGTCGGTGTCGACGCACGCCGTTCCCGGGAGCGGACGGCTGAGCTGGGACAGCGCGACCATCAGGTCACCGACGCCGATGTCCGTACGGACCAGCCCGGAGTCCTGGCCCGCCGCCAGCAGGGTGACGACGGCCTCCTCCAACGCGGTTCGCGCCGCCAGGAGTTCGGGGTGATCGCCGTCGAATCCGTCGCCGAGCATCGGGCACAGGGCGCCGATCCGCTCGTCCGCGGCAGCGTGCGTGAACCGGCACAGCGCGGCGAAGGCGTCGGGCTCCTCGGCGAGGGAGGCCTCGGCCGAGGCCGTCACCCGGCCCATCGTGAAGAGCACGACGTGGTGGACGAGGGTGGCGCGGTCCGGGAAGTGTCGGTAGAGCGTGGCATTGCCGATGCCGGCCCGGCGGGCCACCTCGTCGAAGGGGGCCCCGGAGCCGGATTCGACGAAGGCCTCCCGGGCCGCCGCCAGGATCCGCTCACGGTTGCGGACGGCGTCGGCACGCGGACGCGGGACGCCTGCCGCGGAGACCTGAGCCGCCCCTTCCGTCCTCCCCTGCGCCTGCGTCTGCGCCTGCGCCTGCACCTGCGCCTGGTCCGGGGTGCGCCGGGGTGCCGGAGCGGTACGGGTGGAGCTCTTCATTCCGGGGCCTCCCTGGCGCGGACTCGCGGGCTCGTGGTGCGGACTGCGCGACCACCCCGCCCAAACGGGGAGCCGCTCCCCGCTTAGCGGGACTCACGTACAAACGGGGATCCGGTCCCCGGTTATTTCACTCCCTCGTGTGACCTGAGTCACCGGCGTGTCCACGTTCGGCCTCTCTCGACGCGCGGGCGCGCCGCGCCCGGCGGAGGGTGATCGAACAGAGCGCAGACCGGGCAGGGCCGGCTGCCGCGGACCCGAAGGCGATCTCCATGTCGCAGACCCGCCACCGGATACGCAGACCACGTCGCACCAGCGCGTACATCGGCCTGACCGCGCTGGCCCTCGGCGTCACGGCTACGGCGAGCACGGGCATATCCGGTCGCGGCAACTCGGCGGCCGGAGCGGTGGCCACGACCGTCGAATCGGCTCTCGCGCCCTGTCGGATCGCGGGCACCATGGGTGTGCAGATGTCCGAGGGCATGCCGACCCCACCGGGGTACTCGCGCTCCACCGGCGAGGTCCGGGCCCTCAACCTGATGATCGACTTCCCCGACGCCAAGGGCGAGGGCACGGCGGCGGACCGGATGGCGGAGTTCTTCCCCCAGACGGCCGAATGGTTCCGCACCAGTTCCTACGGCCGGCTGGCCTACCGCGCCGAGGCACCGATAAAGGACTGGCTGCGGATGCCGATGCCCTTCGCGGCGTACGGGATCGAGCGCGGGTCCGCGTACGAGCCGGGCTACCGGCAGCTCGTCGAGCACATAGCGAAGGCCGCCGACCCGGAGGTGGACTTCACCCGGTACGACCTGATCAACATCCTGGTCACGCCGAACGCCGGGCCGTCCGCCCTGGACACCGTCCTGTCGGTGACCTTCTCGGGCAACGGCGAGGCTCCGGTCGCCGACGGGGTACCGCTGGCCAACACGTCCTTCGTCTACAGCCGGCAGGACGACGGCTCCGGCACTTACCAGGAGACCGGCTACCGGGTGCTCCCGCACGAGAACGGGCACGTCTTCGGGCTGCCGGACCTCTACACCGCCGACGGCGGGAGCACGGTCGGACACTGGGACATCATGAGCGAGGACTGGGGTGCCAACAACGACCTGATGGGCTGGCACAAGTGGAAGCTGGGCTGGCTGGACAGTACGCAGATCAGCTGCGCGGCCAAGTCGGGCACCAGCGACCACACCCTGGCCCCGCTGGGGACGGCGGGCGGCACCAAGCTGGCCTTCATCCCGCTGTCGGAGAGCTCCGGGTACGCGGTGGAGGTGCGGACCCGGGCCGGGAACGACGAGGCCGTCTGCAAGCCGGGCGTCCTCATCTACAAGGTGGACTCCGACGTGGACACCGGGCACGGCCCGATCACCGTGTCGGACAGCGCGAGCACGAGCGGCGGCTGCACCCGGCGGCCCAATGTGCACGCGGAGCTCTCGGACGCGCCGTTCCGGCCGGGCGAGACCTTCACCGACGAGAAGGCGGGCATCAGCGTGTCCGTGGTGGGTGAGATGCGCAACGGCAGCTACCAGGTCCGCATCATCCGACCGTGACGTCCCGGTGGGCCCGCCGGGCCCCCGGGCCGGAGTCACGCGCCATGTGACTCCGGCCTCCGGCCCTTCGGTCAGTGCTCCGCGAGCGCGCGGCGCAGCACGTCCACGACCGCGGGGCGGTGCGCGTCGGCCAGCAGGAAGAAGTGGTCGCCGTCGAACCGGAGCACCTGGCACGCCCCGGTCGTGTGGTCGGCCCAGCCGTCGAGCGACGCGTGCGGGATCAAGGGGTCCGCCGTGCCGCCCAGCACGTGCAGGGGCACGTCGAGCCGTACGTCCTCGAAGCCCACCGCGGCCTCCCGGCTGAGTTCGATGTCCGCCCGCAGGACGCGCGTCACGTGCGCCAGCATCTCCGGATCGTGCAGCACCCACTCCGCGGTGCCGCCGCCGTCCCGCAGCAGCCGGACGGCGTCCTCCTCGGTCGTGGTCCCGTGGGCCCGGCGCGGGGTCCGACCGGGGGCCTGCCCGCTGACGACGGCCGCCCGGCAGTGCGGGCCGAGCAGGCGCGCGGCGCGGGTGGCGAGGAGTGCGCCGAGGCTGTGCCCGAAGACCACCGTGGGCAGCGGGTCCCGGCCGAGCACCTCGTCGGCCACGGAGTCCAGTACCTGGTCGAGCCGGCAGCCCGGCGGCTCACCGAACCGGCGCTCCCGCCCGGGCAGCGAGAGCCCGAGCACTTCCACGTGGTCGGGCAGCGGGGCGAACAGAGGGAAGAGGGTGTTGGGGCCGGACCCGGAATGCGGGAACACCAGCAGCCGCGCCCGGGGCGCGGTCGCCGCCTCCCGCAGCCGCAGCAGCGGCCACCACGGCACGCGCGGGGGCGTCGTCGCCGTCGATCCGTAGGCGCCGCTCACGGGCAGTTGATGATCTGGCCGGCGTAGGACAGGCCCCCGCCGAACGCGAAGAGCAGGACGGGCGATCCCTTCTCGATCTCACCCCGCTCGACGAGCTTGGACAGCGCCAGCGGGATGCTCGCTGCGGAGGTGTTGCCCGAGTCGACGACGTCCTTGGCTATGACGGCGTTGACCGCGCCGATCTTGCGTGCCAGGGGTTCGATGATCCGCAGGTTGGCCTGGTGGAGGACGACGGCGCCCAGTTCCTCGGGCTTCACGCCCGCCCGCTCGCAGACCTGGAGGGCGACCTCGGGGAGCGTCGTGGTGGCCCAGCGGTAGACCGACTGCCCTTCCTGGGCGAAGGTGTTGGACGGCGCCTCGATGCGCACGGCCCGACCCATCTCGGGTACGGAGCCCCACACGACCGGGCTGATCTCCGGCTCCTCGGAAGCGACGACGACGGCCGCGCCCGCACCGTCGCCGACCAGCACGCAGGTGGTGCGGTCGGTCCAGTCGGCGAAGTCGGTGAGCTTCTCCACGCCGATGACCAGGGCCTTCGTTGCGGAGCCCGTCCGTATGCTCTGGTCGGCCAGTGCCATGGCGTGCGGGAATCCGGAGCAGGCCGTGTTCACGTCGATGGCGGCGGGGGTCTTCGCCCCGACCGCGGCGGCCACCCGGGACGCCGTGTTGGGCGAGCGGTCGAGCGCCGTGCAGGTGGCGACGATGACGAAGTCGATGTCCGCGCCGGTGAGTCCGGCGTTGGCCAGTGCGCGCTCGGCGGCCTTCGTGGCCATGTCCGAAACCGACTCGTCCTCGGCCGCCACATGGCGCGTCTTGATCCCGACCCGGCTCCGGATCCACTCGTCGGTGGTGTCGACCAGTTGCTCGAGGTCGGCATTGGTCAAGACTTTTGACGGCTGATAATGCCCGAGGGCAAGGACACGCGACCCGACCATCAGTGTTTCTCCTCGCTCCATGGACCCCCGATGCGGATCCCGATCGACCGATGATCAGACTATGCAGCTGCTCGGCCGGACTCATCCCTTCAGCGGATGGTTTTCCGCCGGCACCACCGGTGGATCCAGCCGATTTCGAGCGGCGCGGAACCGCTGCACGAGCTCGGACGCGTCCCGGGCACCGTCTTTTGTATCCGCCGTGTATCGGTGGCCGCTCGGCCACCGATCGAACCGCGCCCCCGGCCCCGGCCTCGGCCCCCGCCTGCGATGCCTCCCGTATCGTTCCTTCCGGGTCGCCGACCGCGTGGGGGTTCACGCCGGAGCGGCGCTTCGCCCGACCCGTACGAACAGGAGTCCCGCCCGTGCCCTCACCCGCCCCGGCGCCGGAATCCCTGCCTCCGGTCCGCGTGCTGCTGGTCGAGGACGACGAGCTGATGCGCCGGTCCTTCACCATCGCCCTCGAACGCTACGGCTACCGGGTCACGGCCGCGGCCGACGGACTGACCGGCCTGGAGGCCTTCCGCGACGACGAGGCCTTCGACCTGCTGGTCCTGGACGTGATGCTGCCCGGCCTCGACGGGATCGGGCTGTGCCGCCGAGTCCGCGAGAGCAGCCTGGTGCCGGTGCTGATGATGTCCGCCCGCGGCGACGGCCTCGACGTCGTCGCCGGTCTGGAGGCGGGCGCCGACGACTACGTGGTCAAGCCGGTGGAGACGAACGTACTCGTGGCACGCATCCGCTCGCTGCTGCGTCGAGCCTCCTACGCGCCCGCCGCGGGCGGCGAACCCGCCGCCGGCCGGGAGCAGGACGTACTGGTCTTCGGCGACCTGAGCGTCGACACCGCCGGGATGGAGGTCTTCGTCTCCGGAGCCCCGGTCGCGCTCACCCCCACCGAGCTGAAGCTGCTGCTGGAGTTCGCGGCCCACCCGGGCATCGTGCTGGAACGCCACACGCTGCTACGCAACGTCTGGGAGTACGGCTGGGACGGCGACAGCCGGGTCGTGGACCTGGCCGTCCAGCGGCTGCGCAAGAAACTGGGCCGGGAGCGGATCGAGACGGTCCGCGGCTTCGGCTACAAGCTCAGGCGCTGAGGCCGGTGCGTTCCCCGCGCCGGCCGGGGTGGCCGGCCCGTGTGCCCCTGCGCTGGAAGATCGCCGCACTGGCGGCCGCCACGGCCTGTCTGGTCGCCCTGGCGGTGGGCGTCCTCGTCCACGTGTGGACCGCGATGGACATCCGCGACCGCGCCCGGATGGACGCCACCAACACGGTGTACTCCGCCATGGACGTGTACCGCCGCACCGGAACGCTCGCGGGCGGCGCCGAGCTCGATCCGGCCGAACTGCCCGCCGCCCTGCGCCACCCGACCGGCGACGACCGGCGGCTGGCCTACGACGGGCGGGTCGAGGGGAACCTCGGACCGAGCGTCTGGGGCGCCCAGCGGGTCGGCGGCCCGGGCAGCCCGGTGCTGGCCGTCCGGATCAACATGAGCCCACAACTCCACGACCTGCGCCGCCTCGACGTGAGCATGGCGGTGGCCTCGCTCGTCTCGCTCGCCGCCGCACTGCCCCTGGCGGTGTACGGGGCCGCCCTGGTCGCCCGCCGACTGCGCCGGGTCGCCGAGACCGCGGCGCGGATCTCCACCGGGGACCTCGACGCCCGCACCGGCCCCGCCCTGGAAGGCGCCCGGGGTCGCGACGAGGTGACCGACATCGCCGCCACCGTCGACCTCATGGCCGACAGCCTCGGCCGACGGCTGCGCATCGAGCGGCAGTTCACGGCGGACGTGGCCCACGAGCTGCGCACCCCCGTCGGCGGGCTGCTGGCCGCCACCGACCTGTTGCCGCCCGGCGAGACGGAGGACCTGCTGCGGGCCCGCGTACGGGACCTGCGCGGCCTTGTCGAGGACCTGCTGGAGATCTCCCGGCTGGACGCGGGCGCGGAGGCGCCGGTACGCGCCCGGGTCCCCCTGGCCGCGGTGGTCGCCGAAGCGGTGGCCCGTACCGGCCTCGACACGGAGGTGGCCGAGGTGGCCGTCACCGCGTCACGGGCCGAGGGGCGGGCGGAGACCGCGGAACACGCGAAGACCGTGGATCACGCGGAGTACGTGGCTCACGCGGAGTACGTGGAGACCGACCCGCGCCGCCTGGAGCGGATCGTCGGCAACCTCGTCAGCAACGCGCACCGGCACGGACGCACCCCGGTGCGGGTCACCGTCGAGGGCCTGACCGTCGTCGTCCGCGACCACGGCCCCGGCTTCCCCGCCGATCTGCTGCTCGACGGCCCGCGCCGCTTCCGTACCGGCGCCGCGGACCGAGGCGCGGGGCACGGCCTCGGGCTGACCATCGCCCTGGGCCAGGCCCGGGTGCTCGGCGCCGAACTGCGCCTGGACAACGCGCCGGACGGCGGCGCGGTCGCCACCCTGCGGCTCCCGCCCCCACCGGCCGGTGCGCGATCGCCGCGCGACGGCGCGGAAGCCGATACACGGCGGCCCCGCCCCTGATACGTCCCCCGGACACCCTTCGGCGTGCACCCCTTTCCCACCGCGCCCGAAGTGGAGTCCTTGTGACCGCCGACCTGTTCCCGCCCCGCCCGACGTCCGGTGTCGCGGCCTGCACCACCGAGCTGTCGAAGGTCTACGGCAGCGGCGACACCCGCGTGGTGGCCCTGGACCGCGTGAGCGTCTCCTTCCGGGAGGGCGAGTTCACCGCGATCATGGGTCCCTCCGGGTGCGGCAAATCCACCCTCATGCACTGCGCCGCGGGCCTCGATTCCGTCAGCTCGGGCTCGGTCCGCATCGGCACCACGGAGCTGGGCACGCTCGGCGACCGGCAGCTCACCGAACTGCGGCGGGACCGGATCGGATTCATCTTCCAGGCGTTCAACCTGCTGCCCACCCTGACGGCGCTGGACAACATCACCCTGCCGCCGGCCATCGCCGGACGCCGACCGGACCGGGAGTGGCTGGACCGCGTCGTGTCCATGGTCGGCCTCGGCGAGCGCCTCGGCCACCGGCCAGGGCAGCTCTCCGGCGGGCAGCAGCAGCGGGTCGCGGTGGCCCGGGCGCTCGTCACCCGGCCCGCGATCGTCTTCGGCGACGAGCCCACCGGCAACCTCGACTCCCGTGCCGGGGCGCAGGTGCTCGGCTTCCTGCGGGACTCCGTACGCGAACTGGGCCGGACCGTGGTGATGGTGACCCACGACCCGGTCGCCGCCTCCTACGCGGACCGCGTCGTCTTCCTCGCCGACGGCCGGCTGGTCGACGAGATGGTGAGGCCCACCGCGGACCGGGTGCTGGACCGGATGAAGCAGCTCGACACCCGCGCACGCACGAGCTGACCCTCCCCCTCCGGCGTCGGCCCGTGCTCCTCCCGCGTCCCGCCCCGGCCCCGGCCCGGCCCGGCCCGGCCCCGGCCCCGGCCCGGCCCCGGCCCGGCCCCAGCCCCGGCCCCGGCCCTGCTCCCGCCCCTGCCCCGCCTGTTCCCCGCCTCCGGAAGTCACTCACCCATGCTGAAAACAGCCCTGCGCAACGTCCTGGCGCACAAGGCCCGGCTGCTGATGACGGTGCTCGCCGTCACCCTCGGCGTCGCCTTCGTCTCCGGCACCCTCGTCTTCGCGGACTCCTCCACCGCCGCCCACCGGGCCGCCGTCTCCAAGGACTACGCCGACATCGCGGTCACCGTGACCCCGAAGGACCCCCCGCCCGGCACGGCGCCCGCGGACCGACCCGTCGCGGACGAGCACGCCACCGTGCTCGACGACGAACTCGCCCGCAAGCTGGCCGGGTTGCCCGGCGTCGCCGCCGTACGGCCGTCCGCGGACGGCCTGGCCACCCTGAACGCCGCGGACGGCTCGCCCCTGCGCACCGGCAGGATCTGGGCGCACCGGGCGGCCGCCTACGTCCCCGGCGCCGACGGCAAGGACAGCCGCCACCCGCTGACCGCGGGTCGGGCCCCTCGCGACGGCACGGAGATCGCCGTGGACAGCGGCACCGCCGCCGCCGGCCGGTTCCGTATCGGCGACGGGATCACCCTGGCGACGGACGGCCCGGTCATGACGAAGCGGCTCGTCGGCATCGTCACCACCCGGGACACCCGGGTGACGGCCGGCGGCACCCTCGCCCTGTTCGACAAGGCCACCGCACAGCGGCTGTTCGCCTCCCCGGACCGCTACACCTCGATCGACCTGTCCGCCGTACCCGGCGCCGACCAGGCCGAACTCTCCCGCCGGGTCGCCGCCCTGCTCCCCGCCGGCCGGGCCGAGGCCACCACCGGCACCGCCCAGGCCGCCCAGCAGGCCGTCCTCGTCGACACGCTCACCCGCGGCAACGAGAAGCTGTCGCTGGTCTTCGCCGGAGTCGCCCTCTTCATCGGGTCGTTCCTCATCGTCAACACCTTCACGATGCTCGTCGCCCGGCGTACCCGGGAGATCGCCCTGCTGCGCGCGATCGGTGCCACCCGCCGCCAGGTCGTCCGCTCCCTCCTCTGGGAGGCCGTCCTCCTCGGCCTCGCCGCCTCGGCCCTCGGTTTCCCGCTGGGCCTCGGGATCGCCTCCGTACTGCCGAGGATCCTGAGCACCACCGGGGAGGCGCTGCCCCACGGCCCCCTGGTGATCGGCCCGCTCCCGGTGGTGGCCGCGCTCGCCGTGGGGGTGGGCATCACCGTGCTCGCCGCGTGGCTGCCGTCCCGCAAGGCCGCCCGGATCGCCCCGGTCGAGGCCTTGCGCACCGCCGAACAGCCCCCCACCGCGGCCGCGTCCCGGGTCCGTGGCGCGGCCGGTGCCCTCCTGCTCGCCCTCGGCGCCGGCCTGCTGCTGTCCCTCGCCGGCGTGAAGGACGCCTCCGAGGAGAACCTGCGGAGCGCGATGTTCGGCTGCGCCCTCCTCGTCGTCGCCGTGATCGTGCTGGCTCCGCTGCTCGCCGTCCCCGTACTCCGGCTGAGCGGCCGGCTCACCGGGCGCCTCGGGATCACCGGCCACCTCGCCCACCGCAACGCGCTGCGCGACCCTCGGCGCACCGCCGCCACCGCCTCCGCGTTGATGATCAGCACCGCCCTGGTCGCCGGGCTCTCCGTCATCGGCCACTCCACCGGGCAGGCCCTCGACCGGCGGGCCGCCGCCGGTCTCAGCGCCGACTACGTGATCAGCACCCACACCTCGTCGGCCGACATCGACCCGGACGCCGTCCAGCGGGTGTCCGCCACCCCCGGCGTGCGGACGGCGACCGCCGTCTCCGACTCCACCCTCTTCATCGGCGGTGGCGTCCGCGGGATCTCCGGGATCGACCCGGCCGCCGCCCCGTCCGTCATGAGGCTGGACTTCGTCAGCGGTTCCCTGAAGGACCTCGGACCGGGCCGCATCGCCCTCTCCCGCACACTCGCCCACGAGAACGGCGTCGGCGCCGGCGACCGGATCGGCGCCCGGATCGGCGGGCCCGGCCAAGGCCTCACCCCGTACACGGTCGTCGGCGTCTACGAGGACAACCCCACCGCCCAGGAGGCCCTGGGCGCCCGCACCGAGGTCCAGGAGAAGGCCCTCACCCCCGGCTCCGTCCAGCGCGTCCTCGTCCGCACGGACGGCGCCACGGACGACGCCACGAAGGACCGGCTGCGGACCGCCACCGGCAACAACCCGCTGCTCCAGGTCCAGGACCGGCAGGAACTCGTCCGGCAGGCCGCCGGATCCCTGAGCACCCTGCTGACCCTGACGTACGGCCTGCTCGCCATCGGTGGCGTGATCGCCGCCCTCGGCATCATGAACACCCTGGCCATGTCGGTGTCGGACCGCACCCGCGAGATCGGCGTCCTGCGCGCCATCGGTCTGGACCGCGCCGGCGTCCGCCGGATGATCCGCCTCGAATCCCTCACCGTGGCCGCCTTCGGCACCCTGCTGGGGCTGGCGACCGGCCTGTTCGGGGCCTGGACGGTCGGCGCCCTGACCAACGGCGCGCTCAAGGACTACTCCCTGACCCTGCCCTGGGGCACGCTGCTCCTGGTCTGCCTGATCTCCCTCGCCACGGGCGTGGTGGCGGCCGCCCTGCCGGCCCGCCGCGCGTCGGCCCTGAGCCCGCTGGAGGCCGTCGCCGAGCTGTAGTACCCAGCCCTGTTCCCGGGGGACGGGATCCTGCCGCCCGGCAGCACCGCCGACCTAGTCCGCCCCGCCCCGGGGACCGGCCGGGCCTGTCAGATCCCCTCAGCGCCAGTGCGCCGAAGGGGCGCGCAGCGCGAGTGCGGCGGCGTAGCCCTCGGGGGCCGGCAGGTCCGCGAGGGACCAGTGCGGGCGGACGGAATCGGCGGCCGGGCCGGTCCCCAGGTAGTTCCGGTGGCCGTCGTGCCCCAGTCCCGCTCCGGTGCCCTTGAGGTGGGCCTCCTTACGCGCCCACAGGCGGGCGAACGCCGCGGGGCGCTCGGCCTCGGGGAAGGCGGCGAGTTCCGCGCTCTCGTCGGGGTGGAAGAACTCCACGCTCTGCGCCACCACCCGCGGCGTAGGCACCGCCTCCACGTCCACCCCGACCGGCGTGGACGCGCAGGCCACGAAGACCGCGTCGCCGCTGTGCGACAGGGAGAAGTGGGCGCGGCCGCCCACGAGGACCGGCCGCCCGTCCGGGCCGCCGCACTCGGGGCAGGTGTCGCGGGCCATCACCAGATCGCGCGGCGCGGTGTCGAGGAGGGCGCCCAGCAGCAGCCTCAGCGTCACGTGCGCGACCAGGTAGGAGCCGCGGTCCTGGGGGCGCACGAACCGGTCGGCGCGGCGGCGCTCGGCCTCGTCGAGCACGTCGGGCGCGAGGCGTTCCGCGAAGGGGGCCTGCGTCGCGGCGTCCACGAACCGCACCAGCGCCTCTCCGAGGGTGGGCATCAACTGTGCCCCGACGGGCCGGTCGAGCCGCATCGCGACGGAGCTGAGGCCTGCGGGTGTGATCATCCGGAAATCCTATCCAAGGCCTCTGGATCAGAAAGGTCCACGCCTCGCCCGCTACCCGCGGATCAGCCGGTCCATCCCGATGATGGGAAGTGCCGTCAGGCAGGCACCGGCCACACCGATCCACAGGCTGGGCACGATGCCGATGTGCGAGCCGAGCCATCCGGCCAGGATCGCCGCCACGGCGTGGAGGGTCTCGATCGCGACCACGGGCAGGGCCACCATCCCGAAGCGCTGGCCGACCTGCGACACCGTCTGCGCGGTCCAGAACCGCGTGAACCGACGGGCGCCCACGTCCGACACGACGGCGTCGGACACGGAGACCGTCATCAGAACGCCACCCCGCTCGTCACGGGCCGCTCGACGTGGATCGGAGGGATCGGCAACTGCGGGTGGCGCGGCCGGTGGACAGGCAGCGCGGGCGCGTCCGCGGAGTTTCGTGCCGGAGGCGAGTGCGCCGCCTTCTCGGCTTCGGCGGTCCGCGTCATGGCCTGCTCCTTGTCGACGTGCTGCGGCAGTCTCTTCCGTTGCCTCGATCCTTGCCGACGGCGAACGGCCGAACCAGTGCAGGTCGCTCGTGGTGCCATCCGATCAGTGCCGGCCGGACACTGCGCAACATGGGCAGGAGACAGGGCCAAGCTGCCGGCGGCAGTCCTACGAGCCGATCTCGCACCTGCTCGGGGCGTACAAGCCCAGGTCCGGCTGATCTGCACGAAGTCAGACCTGCTCCCACGGCGTGGGTTCCGGCCGACGATGCCACCACCAGCCAACCGGGGCCCCGTCCTCCGGACGAGCCGGTCAGTTCCCTGCGAACGCTCCCTGACGGATCTTCCTTCGTTGCTGCGGCGAACCGCCCTTCCAGTTCCTCCAACGCCTTGCCGAGCAGCTCGGTGACCTCGCGCGGGAAGCGAGCACCGATGCCGGCCAGCTCGTCTCGGGCTTCCAGCCTCTCCCGGTAGAGGTCGGCCGGATACCAGCCCGAGGGAGCCCAACCGGATTCCATCTGCAGGATGACCCGCTCCCACACGACCAGGTTGTCCTTTGCGGACCAGATGGGGCTGCCGGTGCCGTCGTCCCGGGAAAGCCTCGCTCTGACGGGCACGGTCTCCCCCTGAAATGCACACGCCCGGTAAACCCACACGAGCTCTTGGGCACTACCGCTCCCAGAGTCTGCAGGCCGCAATCGATGCGTTCAGTGATCACATCGCTACGACTGTGCCGCCTCGGCCATCGGCAGCCTCAGGGTGAGGGAGTGCTTCTCTGCCGGCAGAGCCTTCCAGGGGCTCTCGGGCGTAGGCAGCGTCGTCGAATATGCCCCCAGCGCGGGCTGGCACGAGACCTCTGTACCCACGACGCGTATTGCCCTACTGGCCTCCCTCAACGGCGGCTCCCTGGTCTCGCTCAGATGGTGGCCGTACCCCGCCGCAGATTCCCCGGCTCGCCTCCGTGTGCGACACGCAGGTCGCCCACCAGGACGATGTCGGACCGCAGCGACGGCCAATTACCGCGGGCCAGGCCCTACTCACGCCTCTCAAGCCGGTGGCGAACTGCGGTGATCATCAGGCCCCCTGCTGCCTTGAAGGAAGCGTGGCACGACTCAGGGCCGTTGGCGGAGCCGCTGCTGACCTGTGACGGCCTCTCGCAGTAGCTGGTGCAGCCTGTTCACTCGTGCCTACATCTGGTGGAGAATGATCTCCCGCACGTCTGCCAGCCATTGGCGCAGCCGCACACCCTTGGGCGGGAGAATGCCGAGCCCCAGTGTCGCCGCCGACCTCTTGAGCAGTTGATCGGATTCATTGAGGCTGAGGAATTCATGGATCTCATCCGCCAACTTCCGCAGGTCGCTCTCCGGAGCGTCTGAAGTGTAGTCGTCCAGAGCCTCCCTGTGCGAGGAGTACTCCAGCGAGAAGTCTTGGTGGAAGTACGCCCCCAGCAGGTGCGAGAGTTCAGGAAAACGCTCTTTCCATTCCCATGCGGTCTGAGGAGCCGTCTGGGACGGAGCCACCGGCTCCGCGAGGAACTGCCGGAGGTGACCGCCGATCACGGCAAGACAGCCCTCCACCGTCATCCCGTGGGGAGGGTGGATATGGGGCAGGAGGTCGACGTCGTCCGCGACCTCTTCGTTGAACAGGCCCGTCCCGAGGAGATCATCGATCTCGGCTGCCGCCTCGGCTGCGCGCGCGGGCTCGATCGCGGCTTGCCTGAGGTAGGCGCTGAGCGCAGCTCCGCTGCGATCCTCCGTGTCATCGAAGACGTAGCCGGTCACTTCGTAGGAGCGCAGCAGCTGGCGCAGCTCACGGAAACGATCGTTCGACGGTGTCACCAGTTCATGCCTTACTCTCGCGCTATGGAATGGGATATGACGTGAGGACTCGGTAGCCGCTCGCAGCGGATGGATCGCGCTTCAGGACCACTTGCACTCCGTTCACCCATTGTGCGGCGGTTCCGCGCTTGAAGTTCTCCCGGGTCAGACTCATCCCGGTTGCCTCGTCGAAGTACTCGGAGAAATCCATCTTCTTTCTCCTGGGGTTAGCGAGCCATTCGCCGATCTCCTTCTGGTGTTTAAGCATCGCGGCATCAGTGAACCTCTGGGCCGAGGCCTCGTCTATGTATCTGGATGCTGCGTCCATTCCAGGGGTGCTTCGCAGACGCGCGCGCAGGTCGCGTGTCGTCATCGTCACGTGCCGCTCGATGGTATGCGAACCGTTGTTTCCTTCGTCACCGGCTATATCGGCACGGTACTTGGGATTTACGGGCCCCTTGCGCTTACTTCGAGGCCAGGCGTTCGGCTCTCCGTCGCGGAGGAGCATCCCGAGATCGCCCGCCTCGACCGCGAGCCCGCTGGGCAGCGCGAACTCCGGGGTATAGCCCGGCAGACGGACACCTCCCAGGAGACTGGTCCATCCACCGCCCTCCCTCGCGAGCTGGAACGCCTTCCCTGCTCCGCCGAAGGCTCCGCCGGTAAGGCCTCCGTAGACTCCGGCGTCCTGCGCCTCGTCGAGGTTGAAGCCAATCTGCAGCCCTGCGGCTATCTTGAGCGGTTGTGCGACGGCGAGGTCGACGGTGACGGATTCGATGCCCGCGATGGCAGCGGTCGCGAAGACAGTGCCGGCGATCGCGGCTACTTCGGTCGTGAGTGCCACGCCCACGGTTGCCGCCAGTTCGACGATGGTGGCGGTGGCCGCCGCCGCGGCAACTTCGGTGGCGCCGAGGGTGAAGAACGCGAGGGCCGTGCCGGCGACGATGACGGCGCCGGCGATCTCCAGTTCGCGGTCGAGTTTCTTCTTCGCGTCAGCTACGGCATCGGCGTACTGGTCGATCCCGGCCGCCAGGGAACGGGGGCCGTCGACGAGGTCCTGGAGCCACCCCTTCTTGTCCCGGTAGTAGCGGGCCCAGAAGGGGTCGGCGAACGCCGAGATGGCCTCGCCGGTGTTGTTGTGAATCAGTGTTTGAGCCGCCTTGTTGGCGGCTGCTGCGACGTCTTCCATGTCGTCGGCGAACGTGCGCCAGGCGTTCGCGATGGCACGGAGTTTGCCTACGTCGGCCGCGGGCCACTCGATTCCGGTGACGTCGGTGATGATCTCCCGGACCTTGTCACCGGTACTCACTGCTGGTGACCCGCCGTGTCGGACCCACTCTGGGGCCCGGATGCGACCTTGCGGAAGATGGCCCCGACCAGGGCGTCGTTCTCTATGTGACCGTCTGCCATGTCCGTCATCGCTGTGTGGATGCTCGCCAGGCCCTCCTTGAGGATGCCTGCGGACTTCTCGATCTGGGCGACGATCGGCCCGTACTTGGTGTAGAACTCCTTGCCCGGTTCATCGTCTCCCCAAGCGGCCCCGGCTTTCGCCAGCGAGGCGGCAAGCGTGCCCAGGGCTGTGCCGAGCGCCTCGCTCTGATCGTGGAAAACCGGCGCTGTCGCCTTCAGATCCGCCGTCTTGATGTCAAGGATCTTGCCTTCGTCGCCCACCGCATCCCCTCCCGTGGCGCTCGAGCCATACGACCCTAACTGCGGCCGGACGTTCGCAACTGCGGACAGCTCAAAGAACAAGCAAAGATCAAGTTGTTCTTGTCAGGGAGGTTCGGGGGACTGCGTCAGGCGGTCCAGCGGATCGCATTCAAGATCGCCGCGGACCGCACAGTGGTGTTGCCAGCACACGTCAACCCGGTCGCGTGCGCCACGTACCTTCATCGTCCGCATCAGCGACACCGAGGGACGGGCGGGAGATCCACCCTGAGTACATCGTCCCGCTGACCACCGGATACATCGAGAAGTGGCTTCCCGAGGGCCAAGTTCAGTTCTTGCCTGCGCCTGCTGAAGCGCTGGCCCTGGCAGCCAGGGGCACAACTCGCAGGCGCTCAGCAAAGAAAGGCCGACGGCTACTGGTGATTACTCACCCCGGAGTGGCCGAAGGCGGTGTGCGCGTTCTCTCCGCCCCAACCGGTCGGGCTGCGCCAGATGACATTGACACGGAAGACGTCGCGAATCGTGTCTACAGACCAGTCCTCGGAAGGCGGTTCGGAGAGGACAAGGTAGAGACCGTCGGCCGGCTCGGGCAGCGTGTGGTTGATCTCGAGCAGCCGGGTCGCGCCCGATCGCAGGTCCGCATAGGTGGAGCAGCCTGCACCCAGGGCCTCGTAGAGGAAGAGACCGTGCTGGGTGACGCAGCTGACGTCGACGACCGAGGAGTCGGTCGGCTGCAGGTCCGCCCAGAGAAGCGATGCCTTCAGCGCATGACGGACAGCCTCGTGCTTCCTGCACGTACGGTCGGCCCCGGCAGCCGCTTCCAGCGCGCGGAGGAAACCGTCCTTCGTGGTCGCAGCCGGTGTTGCGGCGGCGGTGTCCGCGGCGGTCATCTGCACCTCTTCCTTCTGATCGGGTTGCGTCGGGACGACGGGGGTCGCGCCGTCGGAGTTCGGCCTCGTCGCCATGCTGAAGCGCTCCTGGAGCTCTCGCCGTGCTGCAGCGAGGGGCCCTGCCCAGCCGGAGGCATCCAGCCCCTCCGCGAGCCGGCCTGCGTCGAAAGTGCCCTCCTTGAGCGCACGGTTGGTTGTCGCGGCAAGGTCTCGAAGAACTCCGCGTCGTTCCCTGTCCGGATCACCGAACAGGTGAAGTACATCGACCCAGTCGGCCTGGTCCCGGCGCAGGATGCGGTTGGCCATGCCCTGAAGTTCGGAGAGGCGGCTGCGGGTGTCGGGAACGTCGCCGTCGCTGCCGGTCAGCTCTCTCAGCACGTCCAGCGCCGCGAGATAGCGCCCCGCCATTCGCTCCGAGACGGGCGACCGGCCACGCTGATCTGCGGTGAGCACCGTCTGGCTCGTGTCGTTCGCGAACACCCAGCAGTCCAGCTCGTCACCCCGCCGCGGGGGAACCGATCCTTGGCGGACGGTGAGCACGAGCGGCCGACCGATCACCGGAGACGTCGGCCTGACCTTGTAGCGACCGCCGGAGACGTGGCCTACGACCTCGACCCGGACATCGCTGCCGATCCGGGGAAGGCTTTCCGCCGCGCCCGCCGGCCGGACGTCCGGTGCCGCGGGTTCGGCGTCGTCCGCGGAGGCGATGAGCGCCTCCGGCAACGCGGCGGTGTGCAGGACGGTCAGGCTCTGAGTGCTGCGGGTGAGGGCCACGTACAGCTGGCGCAGCCCGGCCGGACCACGGTCGGCGATCGTCGCGGGCTCGACGACCAGGACGTGGTCGTACTCCATTCCCTTGGCCTGCGAGGCGGCCAGTACGGACACGGCATCGCGACCGCGCTCGGCGATGTCGCCGCCCTCGTGGATCCGGTGGCTGATGGCGTCCAGCCAGTCGGAGTCGTCGGGGACGATGACGGCAACGGAGCGGGGGTTGTTGCCGTCGCTGGTGCGCACCAGTCGTGCCACGTGGGCGACGGTGTCGTCGAGCAGCTTCCACGGTTCGGTCGCCACGGTCCGCACGGCGTCCACGCCCGCCTCACGGACGGCCTGTGGATATGGCAGGGACGGGGCGACCACGCGGGCGAGAGGGGCGACGAACTCCATGATCTCGGCGGGGACGCGGTAGCTGGTGGTGAGCTGAGCCACGCTCCAGTCGCCGTGGTCGGAAAGGAGTGCGCCCAGCAGGTCCCAGCTCGTCGGGGTGTGGGCGCCCGTCGCCTGCGCGAGGTCGCCCAGGACGGTCATGGAGCCGCCCACGGCACACCGCCGCCGCAGGGAGCGGGCCTGCATGGGCGTGAGGTCCTGGGCCTCGTCGACGACGATGTGGCCGTATCGCGGCGGGGTCTCGCCGCTGATCAGCACGCGAAGCTCTTCGAGGCAGACGTGGTCGTCGAGGGTCCAGGGGTCGGCGTCGGCGCTGGCGGCGCGCGCCCGCAGCAGGGCTGCCTGCTCGTCCTCGTCGAGGATGCCGTCGGCGCAGTCCCGCAGGAGGTCGGCCGAGTCGTAGAGGCTGCGCAGGGCCTCCCGGGGGCCGGGGGAGGGCCAGACACGTTCGACGAGGCGCTCGACCCGGCGGTTGCGTTCCAGGTCGCGGCGGATCATGCCGGCCTGTCCGCGGCGCGGTGCGACATCGGCGAGCTCTTGGAGAAGCCGGTCGACGAACAGGCCGCGGAAGCGGTCCCGCCGCTCCCGGAAGGGCCCGTCGCCGGCGTGAGCCTGGTCGAGGAGGGCGAGCACCTCGGACTTCGGCACACGGAGGGTCGTACTGCCGGCAGTGACAACAACCCCGGGCTCGTCGCCCTCGTAGGAGGGGACGACGGTGAGGGCGTCGAGGGCCTCGGGACGGTAGTCACTCTCGACACGGCGCCGCAGCACGGCCGCCATGCCTTCCCCCGACTTCGCCAGACGCGCCTTCGGAGAATCCACACCGAGGGTCTCACCCTCCCACAGGCGGTCCAGCTGGACGGCGTTGACGTCCCGGGTGCCGAGAGTGGGGAGGACCTGGCCGACGTAGTCGAGGAACCGTTGGTGGGGGCCGATGACGAGGATGTCCTGAGCCTTGAAGTGCTCGTTGTTGACGAGCCAGGTCACCCGGTGGAGACCGACCGCCGACTTGCCGGTACCGGGGCCGCCCTGCACGACGAGGATGTCCGCAGGCGAGCCGGTGACCTGCGCCATCTGGTCGCGGCGGATGGTCTCGACGATGTCCCTCATCCGGCCGCCGCGCGACCGCTGGAGCTCCTGCAGCAGGAAGTCGTCCGGCTGGAGTGTCTTACGCCGCTGCCGTCGTACGACATCGCCGGGCGTGGGGGCTGTCGTACGTTCCGGGATGAGGGCCGTCTCCACCTCCTCCGCCGCGCTGTCGTCGGCAGCCCGACGGGGCACCGGTACGTCGGCGGACTCGGGTGCGCCGACGGGCTCGGGTACGGGTACGAGAGCGGGTGCCGGCGGGGAGATCTCGTCGAAGTAGCCCTCGACGATGCGCTGTACGCAGCGGAGCTGACGGCGCAGGACCACGTCCGTTCTGCTCCGCTTGCCCCTGGAGGGGCTGCAAATGCGGCGACGGCCGCGCCCCGGGGTGGGTGCGGCCGTCGTTGGGTCGGAGTGCCTCAGGCGACGCGGAGCTTCTGCTGGGCGCTGCTGCGGGCTTGGAGGTGGATCTGGTGGCTGGTTGCGTTCTGGGAGAGGGCGAACCCGAGGACGAAGATCCTCTGGCGTTCGACGCCGTAGGCGATCATGCGGCGGTTCCAGAGGCTGAGGTCGAACTGGCTGTGCACGGACTCGGAGTCGGCCCGGTACGGGTAGAGCAGTTGGTGGGTGAGGCTGGCCTGGGGGATCTGCTGGAGGTATTCGGCTCGGTGGAAGCCGCGCTCGGTGTCGCTCTTGATGCGCTTGCCGCTATCCGCGGAGCGCAGTGTCCGGTCGGTTGGGGTGGTGGTGATGCCGACGGGGACGCGGTTCTGGTAGCCGAAGTCCTCGTTGGTGAAGAGCTTGACCTTGCCGTGCAGCCGGTGCTCGGGGTCCTTGGCGACCTGGAGGGCCTCCGAGTACAGGCGGGTGATGTCGCCGATGTGGTCGGGGCGGCCGTTCGTCCCGTCGCCCAGTTCCTTGCGCTTGTCGCCGAGCGACTTGCGCATCTTCACCCACTGGTCGCGCGCGTCCAGGAGGACGACCTTGCCCTTGTGGTCGGCGTCCTTGCGGTTGGTGAGAATCCAGAAGTACGTGGAGATGCCGGTGTTGTAGAAGAGCTGGTCCGGGAGGGCGATGATCGCCTCCAGCCAGTCGTTCTCCAGGATCCAGCGGCGGATCTTGGACTCGCCGGAATCAGCCGCGCCCGTGAACAGCGGGGAGCCGTTGAAGACGATGGCGATGCGAGATCCGCCCCACACTCCAGCCGCCCCTCCTCGCACCCGCGGCGCCCCGAGTCTCCCCGCCCGACACCCCAGACGCTCAGAACGCGCAGGTCACGGCCATCCCTTCACCCCAGCCCCGCTCCCGCGGGAATCCATGCGCCTACTCCCAGCACGATCCGCTAGGCTGTCAGCGGTCAGTTGGCTACCAAGCGCGTGCTCGGGAAAGTGTCCGCGAGGGCTTCTCCACCTGAGTGTGCGTACATCATCTGACCAGTGTGTTTGTCGAAGCAGTGCGCAGAACCCCTCTGGGGTTTCCGGCAAGGTTTTCGTCAAGCCCCCGCCTTCGTAGCTCAGGGGATAGAGCACGGCTCTCCTAAAGCGGGTGTCGCAGGTTCGAATCCTGCCGAGGGCACAGAGAATTGCCTGGTCACAGGCGTTTGAGTGCCGAGAAGGGCCCTTGGATCTGACATCCAAGGGCCCTTCGGCGTTCCCGGGGGACACAGGGGGGACAGCACGCTAGGCAGCGATCCCCTGACCCTCCGCGTCCGATGCACCACTGATCAACACCAGGCGCGGCGCCGGATCGGCGGCCGGCGCAGGCTCGGGCGTCTCTCCGGGCTGCGACTGTCCCCCGCCGGGGCTCGTGGGCGGTGCCGCCTGGGCGCGCGGGACGACAGCTACGGTGGCGTCGGCATTCGCCTTGTCGAACTGCGGCATGAGCGAGGTGTAGGTGTCCGCGGTGAGGCTGAAGCTGGCGTGGCCCAGGAGCAGCTGGATCGCCTTCATGCTCAGGCCTGCGATCAGCGAGAGGGACGCGGCGCAGTGGCGGAGGTCGTGCAGGCGGATCGGCGGGAGATCGTGGCGCTCAAGGAACCGCTCGAACGTCTGGCTGACGTGCTTGGGGTTCCAGGGGCGGCCGTCCTCCATGGTGAAGACCTTGCCCGAGTCGACGAATGGGCCGTACTTCTGATCCTTGTCGGGGTTGTCGGCCTTCCACTGTGCGCGCTTGAGCTCCCACCGCTCACGCTGGCCCTTCTGCGACTCCCGCCAGGCGGCGAGCAGCGTCAGGGTGACGGAGTCGAAGGTGACCGTGCGGCGGCTGGCCTTGCTCTTGGGAGTTTCGGCGTAGGTCTCGTACGAGGATCGGACGGCCAGCGTTGCGACCAGGTTGGCGTACCCCTGATCGAGGTCAACTTCCGTCCAGGGCAGGCCGGTGGCCTCGCCGCGGCGAGGGCCTCGGAAGGTCATCCAATGCCACATGACGTACATGGGGTGGTCGACGGCCAGGTCCAGGAACTCGCCGGTCGTCTCCGGGGTCCAAACCATGACGGGGCCGGGGACCTCACCAGTCTCGCGCCAGCGGGCGATCCGCTCGGGCGTCCACACGAGGGGGTCGGGCTTCTCGTACTTGGGGATGACGACCGAGTCGCACCAGTTCTCCGTGATCAGCTTCTCTCCGACGGCGAAGGCCATCGCGCCTGAGAGGCACTGGTGGAACTTCTCCTGTCGGCCGGGCCCGGTGTCCTGCCGGGGCTTCGCGTACGCCTCCTTGAGGGCGGCACGGGCTACGGTCCACCTCTCGCGCAGGTGGGGCGGGCGGGGCTTGGGGGCCTGCTTCCAGGCCCGGTGGGCTTCGTCGACCTCGACCTTGGCCACCTCGGCGGCCGTGCGGTTGGCCTTCTTGATCTCGTTGAAGGCCCAGATCTCTTTGAACATCGCCTGGATGTGCCTGGTGCGCAGATCGCGCATGAGCACTCCGCCGAAGCTGGGGATGTACAGGCGGTGGATGAAGTCGTGGTGGTACTCCCGGACGCTCTCCTTGAGGTCGACGCGGGTGCCGTGCCAGCGGAGCAGGAACTGTTCAACGGTCTCCTTGGAGTCGACGTCGATGCCGTTGCTGGCTTCGTCCCACAGCTTCTGGGCGGCCTTCTCGGCGGCCTTGCTTGTGAGGAACCCGCCCTTTCGGGGGCGGCGGTTGCCCGTGCCGGGGAACTCGGAGAGGTTGACGTAGTAGTACCAGGAGCCGTGTTCCTTTCTCTTGAGGTCGGGGCATTCAGCTCCCAGCTCGCGCGTGGCGGACTCGCCGTTCGCCTTGATGATCGGCTCGCCGGCGGCGTCGAGCTTCGGCGCGGTGCACTTGCATCGCTTGTAGGTCGAACCCTTGAACACGCGTCCCCCTCTGAGCTGGGCTTCCTTACGTGTCCTCATCCTTCTGTAGCGAGCGGGACGCTTCGTTCGGCACAGTAGGCTTGTCGCCAGGTGGCGCGGGGGCGAAGGATGTGACCACCTATGTCCTCTTCTGTCCTTGAGTATGCGGAGCGGCCGGCGAGCGGGGTTCGGTCGGAGCCCATGACGATGACGGAGCTGCTGGGACTACCGCCGACGGTGAGCGTGACGACCGCGGCGAGGGCTCTGGGAATCGGCAAGGACAAGGCGTACGACCTCATCAAGGCGGATCAGTTCCCGGCTCGAGTGATCCCTCTGGGTGCGACATGCCGCGTTGCGACTGCTTCCCTGTGGGAAGTGCTCAGGATCCACCCCTGAGATCGACGCTGACCTATATCTGATGGCCCACCCCTGGAAGGGGTGGGCCATCAGGTGTTTTCGCGTGGACGGCGCACCGGAGGGTGCGGTCCCAAGCCCCTGCCGTTTGTGACCTCCGCCACATATCTACAACCGTTTGGCGCCCCGACCTGGCGATATGCCGTCGCAGGAAGGTTGTAGGCGGGCTGCGAGTTATGCATCACAGACGTTGGCCTATTAGATAGAGATCGCCCCCTCATCGGCAGTCGATCAGGGTGGGAACGATCGGAGATCAGCGGGATATGGCGAGGCTGTGCGGATACGCCAACGGCGGGGGCGGGCTCGTCCACGCGGAAGCGGCGTTCCTACGGCGCGCGGCATCGCGGCTGTCGATCGTCGATCCACCTGAGTCGCAGAACGCGGTGGCGGACTGGGTGAACCAGACGGGCGGGCGCACCCCTCTGGGAGGGCTGTGGCGGGGGGACACCCTGATGAAGACGCTCTCCAACCCTCGGATGGCTGGCCTCGACAGCGAAGGCAACCCGATCGAAGGCTTCGGGGACACCGTGCTCACGCCTGACGAGCAGCGGGGCCTGCTGGAGGCACGCGCCGCCATCCGGGGCGAACCTGTGCAGCGGCGCGAGTCCTACGACTACCTGCTGACGAAGGGCATCGCTGACTGCGACGAGTGCGGCTTCGACCTGACCGGCGGCCGGGTCAACGCAGACGCAGGCCCGAACTACCGGTGCCAGGATTGCGGCAAGATCCGCATGGACGCTGATCGTCTCGAGCCGGTGGTGGCCGAGGAGGTCTTGGCCGATCTGCTCCGGCCGGGCCAGCATGAGAAGTTGGTGCGCCTTCAGCAGGACGCGCACGAGGAGGCTAAGCGGCTTGCCGCCCACATCAAGGACGCCGACAGCCGCTTCGCCAATCTGAAGGCGTTCCGCCAGCAGATGGTGCCGGACGCGTACAAGGCGGCCGAGAAGGCCACCAAGGACGACCTGGCGGCTTCCCGGGCCCGCTTGCGGTTCCTGGAGCAGATCACCAGCGTCCCCCTGTCTGATCCGCGCGACGTGGTCGGCTGGTGGAACACCGCGCCGCGGGCAAGCCAGCGGGGTCTGGTCATGCTGTCGGTGGCGAAGGTGCACGTCCTCGCGGCCGGCGGTGGGGCAGTGGACCCGCGCAGCCGGATCCGCATCGACTGGCGTACGTCAGTCAGCTGAGCTGGCGGGACGACGAGGCGGGCCCGACCGATGGTCGGGCCCGCCTCGTGTTGTGCTGTTCAGCGCAGCCAGATGAAGACCGCGCCGGCGAGCACGGAACCCAGCCCGGTCCCGGCCAGCACCTGGGCGAGCGTGTGATCCCGTAGTACGACACGGGACCATCCGACGAGGGCGACGAGCGGCGCGGCCGAGAGCGTCCAGGGACCGTAGGCGAGGGTGAGCATGACGAGCGCGCCGGCCGAGACGGCGGTGTGCACGCTGATCTTCCAGGCTGTGGTGACGGCGAGGATCGCGAACAAGGTGGCGAGCATGGCCACGATGAGGGCAGTCATCTCGCGAGGTGCCCCCAGGGTGACCATGAGCGCGATGCACGCGGTGACCGAGACGATGATGCCGGGGATGACGATCAAACGGTCCTGGCGGCGGCGCACGTGCCGGTCCCCCCAGTGACCGCGACGCTGCCCCCACTTGATCCACAGGATGGGGATAACCCCGCAGAACAGGGCGGCGATGAGGCCCCAGGCGACGCCCGCCAGTTGGTCGGCGTGCCAGCCCAGGAGCACGGTGACGGCGACGATCCACGTGCGTGGTTCGAGGACATCGGTACCCACTGCGGTCAGAGGGCTCTTCGCGCTGGCCGGCGCCGGGGCGGCGGGTATGGGAGTGGTGGTCATGCGGGCTGCTCCTGGTGCTGGTGTGCGAACGCGGTGGTGCGCGGGTCACGGAAGGCTCGGGCCAGTCCGAGTACGTTGCGCACCTCTGCGTCGAAGTCGGTGTCCATCTCGGCGGCGGTCGCCTCGGACTCGTCCGTGCGCGGCTCCGCTCCTTGGACGGCAGCCAGCCAGGCCGCGCGTATCCACATTGCTTCTGCGAGGCGGTCGGTGGCTTGCGGGTCGAGCCGGGCAGCTTCGGCTTCGCGGCGGGCGGCGGCGATCAGGTCTGTGGATGCGTGGGCCCTGAGGATGAGGACGACGTCCCAGATTTCGATGAGTTGCCGGTGCAGCTGGAGGCGCGGGCTGCGGCCCACGGGCTCATCCAGGACGACGCCGGGGGCCGCCTCGATTAGCCAAGCCCACAGGGGGCGCACTTCGGTCAGGGCTCGCCTGTAGGTGATCGTGCGCCACAGCACACCGACCGCGGGAACGGAGTTCCCGAGGATGATCAGCGCGATGCTCGCGTACTCGACGAGGTCGGCCACGAACTGGGCGGTGTCGTCATCCGTGACGAAGGGGATACCAGCAAGCCGGGTCGTCATGTGGCCGATCCGCCAGCCGGTGTAGAGGGCTCCGAAGGCGGTTCCTGCGCCCAGCAGCCGCAGCCCGACCCTGAGGGAAGTTCCGGCCGCGCGTCGGCCGTAGGACAGGAACAGCCACGATGCGATGGTCATCGCGATCGTCAGGTAGCCGAGGAAGGTCAGGCAGTAGGCGGTACCCATCGGCTGCCCGAGGTTCGCCTCGAAGAAGTTGTGGGTCTCCTCCGGGCGGGGGGTGAGTGCGAAGAACACCACCAGGAGGGCCGAGCCGAAGGCGGCGCAGGAGTAGAGCAGCGGCCGGCCCCACCGTAGGGCGTCCGGCTTGGCCATGGCGATGACGAAGAAGAGCACAGCCGTGCTCCCGCCCATCCCAAGGATGTGCTGGATCACGGTGGCGAGATTGTTTATCCCGATGGGCAAGATCATGATGCTCTTGACCGCCGGCCGAGCGATCGTGGACGCCACCGCTACGCACGCGAACGCGGTCCACAGGGGGCGCTGTCGTGGAATTCGGATGGCTGCGGGCAGGCGCCAAAAGGCCACTACCCAAAGGGCGATGACTACTGCGGTTTTGATGGGTCGTTCTTTCTTACTGGGTGGGGTGACCGAATGCGTCGTTGAGTCGTTCCAGGACGTCTGATCCGTCGCTGGTCCTGGAGCGCGCCTCGGTTCGGCTGGCTCTCTCGTGAATGAGGGTGGCCAGACCTTCGGCATCGGCTTCTTGCGGAGCGGAGTATTTGGTCCGGCCAAGCAGCGCGAACATGGCGTCCGCGTCGAGTCCCAGCGCCTCGTCCTCGGCGGTGGTCTCGGTGACTGCGGCCCGGATCCGGGCAGCCTCCGCCCGCATCACTGCTGCTGCGGGCAGGACGGGGGCCGTTGTTCCGAACGCGTGCGCCTCGTCCGCAAGGAGGGACGTCATCGCCTCGGTGGTCCGCCGTACGTCCTCGTCGGTCGGTGTGGTCGACGCATGGAGGCTGAACTCCGGGCCGCGGTGGTTCAGAAGCATGTGGGCCAGTTCGTGCAAGACGATCTGTGTGCGCAGGATCGGGCTGGCGGCTGGCTTGTAGAGAATGTGGTCGGCTTCGCTCGTGCTCATCCACATGCCGCAGGGAATCAGAGGGTTGATTTCCTTCAGTTCGGCGATGATCAGCGGGCGGCCTCGCTCTGCGGATACGGCCTCGAGAAAGCTGTGGAGTTCGAACGGTCGCGGCATCTGAAGTTTGGCCACGATCTCGGCGAGTGGGTCGCTATGGCGGCGTCGCCTGCTCCACCACATGATCGTGCCCCACAATCCGGCCGTTGGCCGGACTCACCGACACTGCTCCCCTGGTAACGCCTGGCTGTTCCGGCGTCGTGGCCAAGAGTAACCGCCCCCGCTGACACCTTTCGCCTTATTTCACCTGGTGAAACGAGCGGTGAGACGCGGGGCCGAGAATCCAAGATCTTCAGGGGTGCGCTAGCGGGCTTTCCGGTCGGTGTGGTCGGTCAGGCCCTCGGACGCGCGCATGCCCTCAACGAACCCGGCGACCTTGTGAAGCGACGCTGTGGAAAGGTCGTTGAGGCGAAACGTGATCGCCCGTACGTCGTTGTCCTCCAGGACTTGAGCAAGGCTCTCGACCTCTCGCGCCCGTTCGGCTGCCGCCTTCAGCTCTGCCATCCGCCGGTCCGTGAGTTCGGCCACGTCGTCGTCGAGGAAGTAGGCGACGGGTACGCCGAAGAACTTCGCCAGCGCCCTGAGGCTGTCGACGCCTGGGTTGCGCGTGGTGCCGTTTCGAATGTTGCTGATGCTCGCGTGGGTCAGGGTCGGTTCGCCCGGGGCCGCCTTCTCCGCCATCCTGCGTGCGATCTCTCGCTCGCTGAAGGCGTCTCGGTCCTTCGGGTGCACCTCCTTGATCAGGTGGTCAAGTCGGTCGCCGATCACACCACGGCTGGGGGGAGCGTGCTTCCCCATGGCCGTCCTATCTGTTCTCGCCCCTGGCGGGGCTGTCCTGCGGGGTCTCCAAGGATATCTAGCTTGCTTGACAGTTCTGCGGCCACCCCGCCCCATGGCTGTCTTGCTGACTTGACAGTGTGTCGGTCCCGGGACTTATGTTCTGTTGTCAACGACCCCTCTCAGGTGAGCGCCACGCGCGTGACCTGGGATAACCGTGTTCCACGCGGGGGCCGATCAGCCCTGCCCGGCGCTGCGGCCCGGGCCTGACATCGGAGCAGTACGTGCACGCACGCCGGACGCCCTTACGGCACACCGACCGCCCCTGAGGCGGCCACCTCTCCTCGCAGACAGCGAGGCCGAGAAGACATCAGCCCGCCGAGCTTCCCCGCGACCGACCCGATCCGCCACAAGCGGACACCGGCCGGCGGGCCAGCTTCGGCGGCCTCCGCGCAGGCTGGGAGATCAGGCTCCCCCGACCTGCGCGGATCAAGAACGGCGTCCGCGGGGGACGCCGGGGCTATCGAGGCGGGACCGCACCAATGCCTCGACCGACCCTTGGGGGGCACGTGATCGACGTGCAGCGCGTGATCGCGCTGTCTCAGCAGCCACGGCAAGGAGGCGCGGCCGGCACACCGGCCGACGCTTCGCGCGCCTTGATGATGCTGAGCGATCTTGGCCACATGACCGAGCCGCTCGCGCGGCCGATCGCGTGGAGCAGCGCGGCGTGCCGGTCGGCCGCCGCAGCAATGCAGAGCGCAGGCTCCCCCGCCGGCCTGTGTAGAAGCTGTCCAATCCGTCACGACTGCGCCGCCGCCCTGCTCCCCGGGGCCCCGGTGGAAGTTCGGGCGTGGCGTGAGCGCGTGGAGACCGGGGGGCTACTGGCCGCGTAGGGCTCAGACCGAGGGGGCGCCGGATCAGCGGCGCCCTCTTTCACGTTTCCGCAGGTCACCACCCCCAACATGCGTGACAGGGGTCACACTCCCAGGATCCCCCCGAGCTGGACAGCCCCCTAATAGGTAGTAGAATTTAGATACAAGGTGAGGGCGGGAAGCCACACCGACTACCTCTTGGAGAGCACGAGATGTCCACGATCCGCACCGTCAAGATGTCCCAGGTCCAGCGCAACGAGCGCCAGCCGCGCGAGTACTTCAACCAGGAGGCCCTGGAGGAACTGGCCGCCTCCATCAAGCAGTACGGCCTGATCACCGCAATCGAGGTCCGCCCCCTGGGCAAGGGCTACGAGATCGTCTCCGGCGAGCGCCGGTGGCGGGCACACCAGCTCCTCGGCAAGACCACCATCAAGGTCTCGGTCATTTCCGAGAAGAACGACCTGCGCGCCTTCAAGCGGTCGGTCACCGAGAACGTCACCCGGGAGGACATGACGCCCTTCGAGGAGGCCAACGCCTACCAGCGGATCCTGGACGAGGAGGAGGGCGCCACCGAGGCGACGGTGGCCGCAGACTTCGGCAAGACCGTGGCCTACGTGAGGCTCCGCCTCCAGCTGCTCAACCTTCGGCTGGAGTTCCAGAAGATCGTCTCCGAGGGCAAGATCGGCACGCAGGCGGCCGTGCAGATCGCTCAGCTCAGCCTCGCCAACCAGGGCGCCCTGCTGACCAAGTTCACCCGCGGCGAGTTCGAGAGCGACAACCAGGTCGTGCACTTCGCCTTCGCGATGAAGCAGCAGCAGAACCAGCAAGTCCTGATGATCACCGAGGACCTGTCGCCGGAGCAGAAGGAGAAGCGCGCCGCCTCGCAGCGCAAGACGAAGACCACGCTCGACAAGATCGAGCAGATCCGCGTGCTGCTGGACGAGATCGGCGCGACCAGCGAACTCAAGCTCGCCGAGGCCCTGGAGGGCGAGGTCGGCAAGCGGCTGGAGCAGCTGGACCGGGTGGCCGAGTCGCTGACCAAGGCCCGGTTCCAGCTCAAGCAGGCCAAGGCCCACGCGGAGGCCCGGGAGATTCTGGTGAACCCCGAGGCCGAGGCCGAGGAGCACACCGAGCAGGCCGAGCCGGTCGCGGCCTGATGCCGACAGGGGCGGGGCTCCCAAGCCCCGCCCCTGGCCTCAACCGACCATCACGATGAGGGAACCGATGAACGACAACACCGGCACGCCGAGCAGCTGGGCGGGCATGACCACGGCAGACTTCGACACCAAGGCTCCGCTGACGCTGGCCGTCGAACCGGGGCCGGCTCGCATCGTCGCGGCGCAGCACCGATCCGGCACGGACGCTCTGTTCGGCGAGGAGCCGCCAGCACCAGCGGCCCCCCACGCGCCGGGAGCTCGGCGGGCGCCAGGCGCCGGGCAGTCGGAGCTGTTCGATGCCGCACCCTGACACCAGGCGCGGACAGGACTGGGTGCTGACGCCTCGCCCCCACCTGGAGGGCGGGTTCGAGTACGCCGCCTACAAGCAGACACCGTTCCCCGCAGACGGGGAGTTCGGCTACATCACCGCCTGGGAGGCCGATCAGCTGATCGCCCGGATCTCGGGCCACCCGCGGGGCGTCGTCCGGGCCAGAGCGTACGGGGCGCTGGTCCTCGAGAAACGGGGGCGGTGGGTGGTGCTCGATCCGATCGCCGCCCCGAAGACGCTCACCGCGCGGCAGGACGAGGACTTGAGGTTGCTGCTCCTCGGGGCAGGCCGGGCCCACCTTGCGGCCGGCCCGGGCGGGGAGGTGCACATCGAGGCCGGACTCATCCGCATCCCGCCCGCTGCCACCGTGCTCCTGCTGCGACGCGGCTGGATAGGGCGGGCTCCGGGTGACAGCAGGGTGCGGGTATCCGCCGCCGGCCGCATTGCCATGGCCTGGCGGTGGGCGCGCGATCGGCGCCTGAACAGCGTCGGGGCCGGACTGTGCGTGGACGCCGCCTTGGATGGGGCCGAGAATTGGATCACCGAAGGGGTGGACACCCCCCATGTAGGTAGTAGAATTAAGGTATGGAGAGGGGGTGAACCCCTCCCGATCGAGAGGTTCACATGCCCACCTTCAGCCCGATCGACTGCGCCGACATCCTCGGCGTCGACGCCCCCGAGTGCGAGACGTGCGAAGGGAGCGGCACGGAGATCTATCTCCACGGCTGGCACGAGCAGACCCGGGAGTGCGAGGACTGCCGCGGGATCGGACGGCGGCACGACTGCCCCTCCTGCGAGGACGGCACCACCCCGGACGGCGACACCTGCCCGACCTGCGATGGGTTCGGCGCCCTCTTCTGATCCCAAATAGGCCATCATCAAAAGGACGAACATGACCCTCGGAGACACCCTCACCCAAGAGGCGCTCACCACCGGCACCGCATTCAGCGTCAGTCCGACCGGGGCCGGCGGCCTCCGCCTGGCCATCCGACTGGAGACTGGGGACGTTCAGCACTTCGAACGCCCGGCCAACGGTGGAGGCGGCGACTGGAAAGCCACCGACCTCGAAGGAAGCGGCGGCGGCTGCGCGTTCAACGAACCGGTCACCACCCCCTGGGGGCGCGGCCTCGAACATCTCACCACCAGCAGGGGGGCCTGAGTGGCAGCCGAGCCCTCCAAGGGGGCGACCGTCACGCCGACCGCGCCCGCACCCCCGGGTCAACTGCGCCCGCTCGGGCAAGTCGTGGGCCACGCCACCGACCCCTTCACCGGCGAACGCCTCGTCCGAGTCCAGTGGCCAGGGCGAGCACGGCCGACCGCACACGACCTGACCGAGGTGGTCGAACTGGACTAGATATAGGCCACCATCTATTTCCGTGTTACGGTCTGATCGTCAAACCGAAGGCACGGCGCGACACCCACCAGCTTCCGGACGGGCAGCGACACCCCGCGCCCAGCCCGCCCGGACCGGCTCGTCCGATACGAGCCACCCCCTCCGGCCGGGACCCGCCCCCACTGCGGGTCCCGGCCCACCTACGGAGATCCACATGCCTACGACCACGGCCCTTGCCGACCTGGACGAGCAACACATCCTGGAGCAGTACGGGCACCCGCTCGCCGAGCTGCTCAGCGAGCGGTACCGCGTTCAGGACGTACTGAAGGAACGCGTTCGCCGGACCAGCCGCAAGACTCCTCCGCCGCCGCTGCACAAGCCGCGCCCGGACCCGATGGCAGCGCAGCACCGCAGAGTCCTCGCCGCAGCCATTGCGGACTGGACATACAAGCCCGGTACCGACACGTGACCGAGGAGCAGTTCCGGCGCCGCGTTCGCCAGCTGGCCGCAATGCGCGGCTGGTCGCTCGCCTACCACACGCACAACTCCCGCCGGAGTGACGCGGGATGGCCTGACGAGGTCTACGGACATCCACGGACCCGGCGAACGCTCTTCGTCGAGCTCAAGACCGACAGCGGGCGCATCCGGCCGGCCCAGGAGGAATGGCTCCAGCACCTGGCCGCCTGCGGTTTCGAGGTCGCCTTGTGGCGGCCCCGCGACCTGGCGCAGATCGTTGCCACCCTCGCCCCCGACGGCCCCCGCGCCACCCTGCCCGAAGCTCTCTACCCCAGGAAGACACCATGAGCCCCGTCCCGTCCAACCCGCCAGTTCCCGGCGCCATCTGGTGCAACTCCTGCGAATCGTGGTTCAACCCAATCACGAACACGTGCCGCTGCAACAACCGCTGATGGCCACCACCGAAGCGACAGCCGCGATCACCGCCACCTTCGCGGAGATCGCGGCACTCGCAAACCACCTCTGCGACCACCTCGCCGACGAGCAGTTCGAGGCAGCAGCCCGCATCCGGGCACTGGCCCAAACCGCCACGGCCACGAACGGAGATCACTGATGCACGCCCGCTTCGACACCCTGCCGGACGACGACACCGCGGCCGGCCGCACCGCGCGCGCTCTGCGCGAGCGCCCGGGAGACTGGGCGCACATCTCCGACCACGACCTAAAGGCCCAGGCTGCGAACCAGGCCTACCGCATCCGGCACGGCAAGATCCGCGCCTTCCGACCTGCCGGAGCCTTCGAGGCAACCTCACGGCGCACAGGCGAATCGAGCGGGGCGGTCTGGGCGCGCTACGTCGGCACCCCGGCGGTCGGCCTCTCCTAGATCCGCCCTTGCCCACCTGACCCAACGGTAGAGGTGCGTGGTCACCCGGCGCGTGCGTGCGGGAGGAAGGCCACAGAGATCCGGGTTCGACCCCCGGGGTGGGCACCACAGGCCCCCTCGGCTCCAAGCCGAAGGGGCTTCGCCATCCAACACTTCCCGATCCACGAGCGTTCGCATCGTCTTCTCTCGGCCATAGAACGGAGGCTCAGCGATCGAACAAGCCGCCCCAGCCCACAAACCCGCGCTCGACCACCTGTGCGTCGTGGATGGAAGCCCAGGACGTTGGCAGATAGGCATCGTCGCGGCCTCTGATGACACGGGCTTCCCGGCGGCGCGCAGGAGGATCGGCCAGATAGGCGTCGATCTTCGGGATGGGGAAGCCAGCGCCGCGGCGGCGCTTGCGCTCATACGGCGCCAGTTCGTTCAGGTTGCACGGGAGGCACAGGATCCCGCGGACGCAGCAACGGTTGCTGCCTCTCTTCACGCCACAGCAGTGATGGTCGTGATCAATCTGCCAGGGGCGCGGTTCTTCGTGAGGGATGCCGCCGTCGCACGGCTCCTCGTTGTTCTCGCAGAGGGCACAGCTAAAGTTCTGCGCGCGCCAGATGGCGTTGTACCGGGGGATGGTGAGCCCATACATCTCAATGCCCCGGCGCATCCTGTAGCACCCTTGGCACTCTCGGCCCCGCACCAGCCGAGCAGCCCAGGCCCCACAATCGCAGAACTCGCCGGCGCCCTCAGCTTCGATGCGCGCCATGATCTGCTCGATCTCATCCGGAGAAATCATGCCGGGATCCTAGAACCCACCGCTGACACTGCCTGTTGTCGCCGGTGTCTCGGCTGCCCGCCCCTGCAGCCAGGCCGTTGTCAGTGCAGGCGGGGAGACTGGCCTCGGTCTGGCCGTCCCTCGATTCCGGCGAGGGACGGCCAGACGGCTTCGCGAGATCACGCTCAAGGCGCGATGCGCGGTGCTGCTGCCTGCGGGATGAGGTCGGCGTCGAACTCTCCGTCGGCGGCGCCGTCGAGGTAGGCCGACCATTCGTCGGCCGTGTAGCGCAGCACGGCCCGCTGCGGGTCGTTGCTCTGCCTTACCGCCACTGCTCCGCCTGGCAGATATGCCAGCTCAAAGCGGTCGTTGGGAGCACTCCCCTCGGCAGCCAGCCAAACCACATCGTCCAGTGAAAGCGCGTACAGGACTTCCTTCTCGGCTCGGGTGGTCATGCTGTGGCCAGCCGGCCAGCGAGAACGGCCTCGGTCAGTTCGCGAAGCGCGTTCTTGCTCCCGCGGAGTGCTCGACGCTCCGGATACCAGGAGTCCCGAACGGCGATCGCCTCGGGGATGGTGGGCAACTGACCCAGCTCGACGCAGTTGCCGTCGTTCGCGGTGTACGTGCTGCGGTGCCAGCTGCCGGGGTCGATGTCTGCGGTGTAGAGGTCCGGATGCGGAGAGCTCATGATGTCGTCAGTTCTTTCTGGGTTCGATCGATCAGGTCGATGCTCTCCTTGGCAGAGAGTGCCGCCTCGGAGAGGTAGCGGTAGAGCCTGCTGAGACGCCTCAGGCCCAGGGCGTCGTCGATGTAGACGTTGCCCGCGACGGATTCGGCGAAGGCCCCGGTGGGTTCGTCCTGGCCGTCGTTGCGGAACAGTGTGTACCCGCCGGTCACAAGCCCAGACTCGCCTTTGCTGAAGGGGATGACTCTCACCTCGACATGGGGCAGCTCCAGTACCGTTCGCAGGTGCCGGAGCTGTTCGAGATGCGCCTTCCTCCCGCCGACTTCGAAGCGGAGGGCGGCCTCGGTGATCACGGCGTTGAACCGCATGCCTTCGGACAGGATGCGTTGCTGGCGGCGCATCTTCACCTCGACCAAGGCATCGATCTGGTCGGGCCCGAGGGCGGCATAACCAACGCTGGTCACGGCTCGGGCGTACAGCTCTGTCTGACACTGGGCGGGCATGAAGTCCTGCTGTACCTCCTCCACCCCGTCCGATTCGCCTTCCTTGACGATGTACTCGGCGTAGTTCTTCGACAGAACGTCGCCGTAGGCGTGAAACCACTCCTTCGTCCGCCTGCGGCCTGCCCTGAAGAGCTGGCTCAGGTGTTCCTGCTCAGCTTCCGGAACGTCGTAGAAGTCCATGAGACGCCCGAAGTCGTCGGGGTGCGCTGACCGTTCACCGGTTTCGATGCGCGTGATCTTCGAGGCCGAGCAGCCGATTTCTGTACCCACTTCTTCGGCGCTGAGCCCCCTGTCTTCGCGCCGCCGGCGGAGGTCTGCGCCGAATTGCTTGCGGGCCGAGCGGGGATTGGTGGGGACTGCTGGCGGCATTACTCGCTCCCTCGAAGTCAGGGCCAGGCCTCATGGAGCACAGGGGCAATTCACCCCCGGCGTGGTCAACAGGGTACGGCCGCACAGGCAGTTCACGTGACTGGCGTGAAAGTTGGCACGATGCCAGTCACATGCTTGACGTGATGCCATCGCCGGGTTCACGCTGTGGACCGCAACGCTTCGCATCGACGTGCACGCTGGGCGTGACCGGCTGCATGTGGTCGCATTCCTGGAAGGTCTGCCGATGACCATCGTTGAACATGTCGGCCCTACGACCCCGTTACCCCCGACCCACCACACCGCCGGACTGACCAGCACGGCCCCCGAGGGTGCTCCCTCGAATCGCGGCACCGGCACGAACCGGTTCGTGGTCGTGCTCGCCCACGAGGGTGTCTACGGCGCCTGCTCGGGCAGCGGGTTCAGCAACCGCACGTTCATCACGGCGCTGGCGCGGATGGTTCCGCGCGGTCGGCTGGTGGTCGTCCCGGTACTCCACACCCCTGGAACTCCGGGGCACACACCTCGGTGGAGTCAGGAGATGGAGACCCTACTGTCGGACGCTCAAGCGATCGTCCTGCCGGTGGACGGGGCATCCCTGCTCTCGACGCCATCGGACCTAGAGGTCCTGTGCGCCAAAGCGGTCCGCCGCGCCGCGCCGTACCTGCGTCCCGGGAGCCTCCTGATCGGGTGCGACGTCCCGTTCATGGCTGTGGGCTCCTACGCCGCCCCAGGGGTGGAGATCCTGCTCATCCCCAGGTCCTCGACCTTGCTCACCGAGCCGGCCGCGTACGAGCAGATCGCTTGGGAGCGGCGAGGGATGGCCACCGCCGTGCAGCGCGGCGGCTGGGTTGCCGCGATCTCAGCCCACATGCGCGAGCACCTCGCCGCTGCCTGCGGCGTACCGGAGTCGGCGGTGATGGACCTCCCGAACGGCCTGCTCCTCGGCGAGGAGGACTTGAAGCAGGTCACGCCTCCGCCGCTCCCGGCAGCCGCGGAGGACGGGTTCGTCCTCTCGTTCGGCCGCGCTCTGCCTTCAAAGGGCTTCGAGGACCTGGTGAAGGCGTTCGCGCTGCTCCGCCTGGAGGGCCTTCCGCTTCCGCATCTCGTCCTCGCGGCAGTGGCCTCCGCTCGGTGGCCGACGCCGCATCAGCGTCACCTGGCCGGGCTGCTGCAACGTCACCGCGTCGACGCCACTTTGCTGACGCGCTTTGACCCTGCGATTCGAGGCTGGGTGACCGATACCAGGATGCGCGCCTTGGTCGTCCCGTCCCGCAGAGAACCCTTCGGCCGCATCCCGTTGGAGTGCTTCGCCGCGGGCGCGGGCCCGGTCGTGGCCACCTCCGCCGGCGGTCTGGCACGGACCGTGGTCGAGGGGGCGACCGGGTTCTCAGCTCCCCCCGAGCAGCCGCCCGCGCTGGCGCAGGCACTGCGGCGGGCGCTGGCCGCGACCCCCGCTGACCGCGCCCGCCTCGCGCAGGCCGGGACCCGGCTGGTGGTCGAGCACCACAACTACGCCTCCACGATCCGCAAGGCCGTAGGACGGTGCGCGGTCTGGGCGCTCACGCCACACGAGGGGGAGTCGCCGTGACTGCGACCGTCGTGATCGCCCTGAACTCCGAGCAGGAGTTCTTCACCATCCGCGACCACCACCTGGCCGGTCTCCAGACCTCGTTCCCGACGGTGCGGTTTCGCGCGGTCGCGGACCACCAGGTGCCTGCTGCCCTCGCGGAGGCCGACGTCTACCTCGGGTGGCGGTTCGATGCGGACTGGTTGCGGCACGGCATCGGGCTGCGCTGGTTCGCGACGCCGTCTGCGGGGACCGACCATCTGCCCGTCCCGCAGCTCCTGTCCTCCGGAATCACGGTGACTCGGTCCTTCGGCTTCCATGGGCAACCGGTGGCCGAGCACGCCATGGGGATGCTCCTCGCCTTCTCTCGCGGAATCATCACCAGCTCCCGCCTCCAGAGGACACGGTCCTCGTGGAAGGAGGCCATGGCCGAGGAGTTCTTCGACCTGGCCGGCTCGCGGATGCTGATCGTCGGCTGCGGCAGCATCGGCACGCACCTCGGGCTGCTGGGCAACGCCTTCGGGATGCACGTGACGGGAGTACGGCGCACCCTCCCCCAAGGCCCGAACACCTTCATCGACTACGTGCCCGCAGACCAGTGGCGCGATCACCTGCCGACTGCGGACGTCGTGGTGAACCTCCTGCCCAAGTCACCGTCCACGAACGGCCTGTTCGACGTGCCGGCCTTTGCCGCGATGAAGGCGGATGCCGTGTTCCTGAACCTCGGCCGCGGGTCCACGGTCGACCACCAGGCGATGACGCAGGCCCTGCACGAAAAGCCCAGGCTGCGCGTCGCCCTGGACGTCACCACCCCTCGACCGCTCCCCCGCAAGCATCCCCTCCGCCGGCACCCCAGGGTCCTCCTCACGCCGAAGAGCGCGGCCTTCTCCAGGGCCTACATGGACGGCGCTCTCCGCTTCTTCGCGACCAACCTCCACAACTACCTCTCGGGCCGTCCCTTGCGGGGCCTGACCGAAGAGGCCGCCCTCCACCAGATCGAAGGAAGCTACTGATGGAACTGACCGCCGAGCACCAGCGGGTGCTGGAAGCGTTCCAGGCAACGGGCCGTAACCACCCGTACTACGCGTTCACCCTGAACGGGATCTGCGACCGCGACTGCGTGTTCTGCAAGCCGCACTGCATGCCGGACTACGGCCACAAGGACAAGCTGCTCAGCGTCGCCGAGTTCACCGACCTCGCCGCGGTCGGGGGCCGCTGGGGGTTACGGAAGGCGCACTGCTCCGGCGGCGAGCCGACCCTCCGCAGGGACATCCTCGGGGTCGTCGGCGCGCTGGCCAGCGGGCTCGGCGACGGGGCGCAGATCGGGATGACCACACACGGCAACCTGCGTCCGGGGCTCACCGTGCCCGCTCTCGCCGAGGCCGGCCTGACGTACCTGAACGTGTCCATCCACAGCCTCGACCCTGCACGGTCGCGGGAAATCATGGGCGGAGGCGACCCCTACGTCTCCATGGCCGCCGTCGAAGAGGCCCTGAAGCTCGGCCTGCGGGTGAAGCTGAACTGCGTGCTGATGCGCTCCTACATCGAGGACGCGTTCGCCGTCGCGTCCGTCGCCCGGACCCTACCCGTGGCCGTGCGCCTCATCGAGCTCCAGAACATCGGCCCCGCGCAGGAGTTCTTCGACGAGGAATTCGTCCCCGAAGCCGAGGTGCGCACCCTGCTGGCCGACTGGTTCACGGGAGCCGGAGAGGTCTCGCGTACCAGCCTCGGCGTACGCAGCCCCGGCCAGTACAGCCAGCCTGAGGGCTGGAAGGGGTCCATCGGCTTCATCTCGAACAGCTCATGTGCAACCTGCTCGGACGCGAACCGGATCAAGGTGACCGCGAGCGGGGTGGCCCGACCCTGCATCCTGCACAACCGGGACATCCAGCTCCGCCCCCACATCGCGGGAAACACACTGGACGACGCGTTCGCCCACCTGTTCACCGCCATGCTCGAGCGCGACAGCAACGAGGCATGGGGCGGCAAGCACTACGTGGACTACGACCTGCGCTGGGACCGCATGGCCCGCCCGGAGGGTGCCCCCGTCCTGCTGCCCGTGCTCGGCAACAACACCGGCGGCGGGTGCGCGGTGCGCCAGCCCGAAGGCGCCGGCCAGTGACCGACCTCTACGCGCAGGCGACTGACCGATACCTGCGCGAGCTCACCGGAGCCGGCCTTCGGCCGGTCCTGATCACCCACAAGTGGCAGCGCCCCGACCTCATCGCCCCGCACTCCGACCTCGACCTCCGGCTGATCCTCAGCTCCACCCCGCCGTCGTGGGCGAACTACGGGGACCGCCTGTTCCGCGCCCACAGCCGCGCCGTGGCTGCGGACCCCCTGCACGCCCGGCTCCTGGAACACCCGCCCGGGTTCATCTTCACCACCTCCGAGCTGGACGCGGGACTGGTCCAACCCGCAGAGGTCGTCACCTGGTCGGTGGCGCACGGAGAGCACCAACTCCTGGAGCCGTGGGTCAAGGGCGCCGAGTCCGCCCCGTGGACGACCGCCGACGCCCGCTTCTACGGCGCCCTGCTCAAGTCCCGCATCGGCGGCCGGTACCGCCTGGGGGACGACTCGGCCGACAACGTCACCGGAGACCTCGCCGACTACGCGCGTCACTGCGTCGCCTGGCACTACGTCGCCCCCTGCTGGTTCGCCGCGGCCTGCCTGTCCAAGCGCACCCGCCTCCAGGGGAAGCTGGAAGCCCTCGTCCGGTGGAGGCCGCAGGATGCTGCGCGCCACGCAGAGCTGTTCTCCTCCCACTCCAGCCCCGCCCGTTCCCGTCCTGCTCTGCCCGTGGACGAACTGCTGCGCTCGGCGCACGCGGCAGTGGACGCGGCCACCCGCCTCATCCGCCCCTCGGACCAGACGGTCCCCTCCGAGGACCCCGCCACCGCGGCGGTCCGTACATGGACCATGACCGCGGGGATGCTGCGGACGAAGACGGCGAGGTGGCGCTACTACCTCACCCCGCCCCCGGGTGTGCACACCAACTACCTGATCGCCCGCGAGGCGAAGGAGTTGAGCAGCGCCCGAGACGCCCTCCAGGGCCTGGCCCTCAGCGGTCCGGTGGCTCACCGGGGCCTGGCCGGCGCGATGGCGGACCTTCTGCCCCCACAAGGGACCACGACCACGGCGAGCACCCTGCGGGACCTCCTCACCCGTTGGACCGTGGCCCGGTCCGTCGTTCAGGACTTCCTGAGCGGCCCGATCACACAGGTAAGGAACCCCAACTCGTGATCACTCAGCCCCGGTTACCCACCCGGACCCTCAAGACCGCCAAAGTCAAGATCACCACGAAGTGCAATCGGTCCTGCGACTTCTGCATCTTCGCGGACGGCGCGCACGGGGTGAACATGCCCATCGAGACCTTCTCCGCCGTGCTCAACCAACTGGACCGGGTGCCGTTCGCCCAGCTGCACATCAACGGCGGCGAGCCCACGGTGCACCGCGGCTTCGCGGACCTCTCCCACCTCGCGCACGACCGCCTGCCGCACGCGGTGATGGTGCTCGGAACCAACGCGATCACCCTGGCCCGTAACCGCAGGCTCATGGACGTGACCCTGGAGGTGTACGACCAGGTCCTCATCGGCGCGGACGACGAGCACGACAACTACGACGAGGTCCACCACGTCGTTCCTGTCCTGCGAGCGGCCGGCAAGACCGTCGTGCTGAACTCCATCCGTGGCAAGGTCTCCGACGAGCGGATGGAAGGCTTCGCCGCTCTGGCCCGCTCCACCGGCTCGATCCACGTCACCAACGACGTCCACCACATCGACGTCGGACAGCCCGCGAACGTCCTCGGCGGCCTGTGCGCCCGGTACCTCGACCAACACCTCATGATCGAGACCGACGGGTCCTGCTACCGCTGCTTCAACGCCATGGCCAAGGAGGACTCGGAGTTCTCCGTGTGGGACGCCGACTTCGCCGACAAGGTCTTCGCACCGCGGGCCACGCACTACAAGTTCTGCTTGAAGTGCCACGAGTACAGCGACTCCGGGCACGCCGTCGTGCCCGCACTGATCGGAGGTGCCTGATGGCTGTTGCCCTGGGCCTGAACTTCCACCACGACACGTCCACGGCGCTCGTCGTGGACGGCCGGCTGTACGCGGCCGAAGAGGAACGCTGGTCCGGTCTCAAGCACAACCGGCGGCACGGCGAACTCAAGGGCGTCCTCACCGCGCCCACCGAATCCCTCACCTGGTGCCTGGACGCGGCGGGCATCGACCCGCACGAGGTCGATGCCGTGTGGGCTGCGGCCATGCGCCCGAGTCCGTCCTCCGGCCAGTGGCTCGCGACGGAGCACGACGAGCTGGCCGCCCTGCTCCCTGACCCGCTCGGCCGCAAACTCCGCCTGGTCTCCCACCACACCGCGCACGTCCTGGCCGGGTACCTCATGTCCGACCTCGACCACGCGGCCGGGCTCGTCATCGACGCCGGTGGCTCGCCGCTCGGATTCGAGTACGGGCCCGGGCGGGAGAGGATCACCGGCTACGACCTGCGCCACGGCAAGATCGACCGGATCCACCAGGCCCTGCCCACCCTCGCGGCCGGGCGGGACGGGATCGAACGGATCCACCACTCCCTGGGGCACTTCTACCGGAACATGGCCCACCGAGTGATCCCGCCGGGGGACGAGCCTGAGGGAAGCATGATGGCGCTGGCTGCGTACGGCGACCCCGACCGGTTCCGATCCGCCATGTCCCACATGATCGGCCTGGGCGAAGACGGGGAGGTCCACGTCTTGGCGCCGTACGGATCGGCCGACGCCGCAAATCCCCTGCACGCCGGCGGCTACGAGTGGACCACCGCGAACGCCGCAGTGATCCCGCTCTCCGTCCGCGCGGACTTCGCAGCCGCCGCACAGGAGGCATTCGCCGGGGCCGTCGTGCACGTCGCACGGCACCTGCACCAGCTGACCGGAGCCAAGCACCTCGTCTTCTCCGGCGGGTGCGCCCTCAACTCCGCCCTGAATGGATCCCTCGCAGAGCAGTCCGGGTTCGACCACGTTTTCGTCGCCCCGGCGCCCCACGATGCGGGTACCGCCGTGGGCGCCGCCTTGTACGGATGGCACCACCAGCTCCAACAGGACCCGCTGGGCCAGCCGACCGATGCCAGCTGGGGCCCAGAGCCCGACGGGGCGGGCATGGGCCTGCTGCCCGCCGACTGGCACCCGGTGCCCCGGCTCGGCAACAGCGTGGCACCGGCAGTGGCCGGGCTCCTCGCTGATGGCTATGTCGTCGGCTGGGTGCAGGGCGCGATGGAGTTCGGGCCGCGCGCCCTGGGGCACCGGTCGATCCTTGCCCACCCCGGCCGCCGTGACACCCGGGACACGATCAACCAGCTGAAGCGGCGAGCCGACTACCGGCCGTTCGCGCCCGCCGTGCTGGCCCGCTACGCCTCCCAGTGGTTCGCCGGCGAGGGCGACCCGTTCATGAACCGGGTCGTCCGCGTCCTCCCGCATCAGGCGGACCGCGTACCGGCGATCGTGCACCGTGACGGCACGGCACGGGCACAGGTCGTCCACCCCGGACACAGCGGGCTGGAAGAGATCCTGGAGCAGTTCCGGCTGCGCACCGGCCTGCCGATGCTTCTGAACACGTCCTTCAACCTGAAGGGCACCCCGATCCTGCGCACCGCGGCCCAGGCGGTGGAAGCCGCCGCTTCCCTCGGCCTCGACGCTCTGGCGGTCGGCGACTCCCTCTTCGTCCCCGACCGTCTGTCCCACGGCCGGCCTCCTCTGGAGATGTCCGCATGAAGGAAGCCGCAATGGCCCTCTGGGACGCACTCGGCGCGGACGGGTGGACCCCCGATGAGCAGAGGACGGCCGCCGTGTGCGTGCCCGTCGCGCTGGCCATCTACGACGGGCGGACGCGCGACCAGGGCACCCCGTACGTCGAGCATCCGGCGGCGGTCGTACGGATCCTGCGCGACGAGCTCGGGGTGACCTGCACGACGGCCCTGATGGTGGGGCTTCTCCACGATGCCCTGGAGGTCTCTCCGGAGTCGCGCCCGGTGATCGTGGCGAGGCTCGGTGAGAAGTTCGCCGAACGGATCGCGGCGATCACCCCCGACCACCGCCTTCAGGGGAGGGCGAAGGGGCCCGGCGACCGGGAGGCGTGGCGGGCCAAGACGTCCGCGCTGGCGCCGGTGCAGCTGGTGATCCGCCTCGCGGACCGCATCCACAACCTGAGGGACCTGTCCCGCTCCCCGGACGCAGGCCGCCGGACCCGCTTCGTCGAGGACCTGGTGGCGTTTCACCTGCCGCTCGCGGAACGGTGTAGGCACCTCAGCCCCCACCTGGCCGCCGCAGCACAGCTGCTGCGAGCCGAGTACCACCGGTACGAGGAGGAGGAGAAGCGCCTTGGCTCAGACCGTGTACTCCATGGAACCGATCGGCCGGACCGGCGGCAGGGTGTACCTCCGCATGCTCCACGAGGTGACCGCTGACCAGGTCGTGTGGCGGACGCTGACCGATCACAAGCGCCAGGACCCGGTGCGCAGGTGGCGGAAGATCCGCCACCTGCAGCGGCTAACCCCGCTCATGCATCCGCTGGACCGCCCGGACATCTCGTTCGTGTGGGACGACCTGAGCCTGATCCTCTTCAGCCGCGAGATGCGGCACAGGACGGTCTTCATCCTGCACCACTACGAACCGCTTCAGCACGACTCGGCCCCGGTCGAAGCGGCACTCTGGCAGCACCTCTTCTCGCTCCTGCCCGAGTGCGCGGCCGTGGTCTGCGTGGCGCCGTACTGGGCCGAGTTCCTACGGGACAAAGGGGTGCGGAAGGTCCACGTGATCTACAACGCCTTCGACATGGAGGAGATCGACAAGGCCCGCACCCTCGACCGTGCACGCTGCCGCTCCGAGTTCGCCTTCGAGCCCGACACCATCGCCGTCTACACGGGCAAGGCCGTGCACTGGAAGGGCACCGAATGCGTCGCCCAAGAGCTCGCCGGCGCGCACGGGATCCAGGTCGTGGCCAGCGGGAACAACACGATCGGCTTCACCGGCACCCACCTGGACCTGCCCCGTGACCGGTACCTGCGCCTGCTTCGGGCCTGCGATGTCGGGGTGTTCCGGCCGCGGATGCAGGAGGGCTGGAGCCGGTGCGCGGCGGAGGCCCTGCTGTTGGGGCTGCCCAGCCTGGTGCAGCCCCTCGCAGGACTTCGTGACCTAGCGGCGCTGACGCAGCAGCCGCCGCCGGACACGGTACGGCTCGCCGAGCAGGTTCGAAGACGTGCGCAGGCTCCGCACGAAGAGGCCAGGGCCGCGTACGAGGCCCTGGCCCGATTCGATGAAGCCTACTTCGCCGAGGAGTGGAGCAAGGTGATCGCCAAGATCACCTGATCGTTAGCGATCCTGGCTCTCCAGGCGGCCCGCTGCGGCATCCAGGCGGGCCAGGGTCCGATCCCTACCCAGGACCTCCACCGACTCGAAGAGCGGCAGCCCGACCGTACGTCCCGTGACAGCGACCCGTACCGGCGCCTGCGCCTTGCCCAGCTTCAGGCCCTGCTCGGCCGCGACGCCTTCCAGAGCAGTCCGCAGGTGCTCGGTGGTCCACTCATCCAGCGCACCCCACGCCTTCCTCGCGCCCGCGACCATCGCCTCAGCCCCCGGCTTCATGGCCTTCGCCCACGAGGCTTCATCCTGTGGCGGCTCCGGCAGGAACAGCCAGTCCACGTAGGCAGTGATCTCCGACAGCACAGTGATCCGGGTATGCGCGTGCGGGGCGACGGCCTGCCAGGTGGCCTCGTCGTACTCCTCTGCCCGCCATGGTGCGGCCTCTCCGGAGAGCCACGGCCGGCACGCTTCGGCGAAGGCCCGCGGGGTCAGGGCGCGGATGTAGTCGCCGTTGAAGGCGGACAGCTTCTTCACATCGAAGAAGGCGCTGGCCTTGTTGACGTCCTCCAGGCGGAACAGCTCCTCGAACTCGGCGAAGGGCCGGATCTCCACCCCGTCCGAGGGTCCCCAGCCGAGCAACATCAGGTAGTTGACCAGCGCGTCCGGGAGGTACCCCTCGCCAAGGTAGTCCTCCAGTGCCACCTTGTCGCGGCGCTTGCTCAGCTTCTGCCGCTTCTCGTTCACGATGACCGGGAGGTGAGCCCAGATGGGAGGCTCGGCGCCCAGCGCCTCCCACAGGACTTGCTGCTTCGGCGTGTTCGACAGGTGTTCCTCGCCGCGCACCACGTGGGTGATGCCCTGGTCGATGTCGTCGACGGCGTTGGCCAGGAGGAAGACGGGGCTGCCGTTACCTCGGGCGATGACGAAGTCCTCCATCGCCTTGTTCGGGAACTCGGTCCGGCCGCGCACGAGGTCGTCCACGACGGTCATGGCGTCGTCGGGGGTGCGGTACCGCAGGGCTCGTCCCTCGACGAACTCAAGTCCGCGGTCCCGACAGTGGCCGTCGTACCCGAGGTGCTGCGAGCCGGTACGTGCGACGAGCTCTTCGCGGGTGCAGTCGCAGTAGTACGCCTTCTTCTCGTCGTAGAGACGGAGGGCGGCGGCGAGCTGGGCGTCCTTGTTCTTCGACTGGAAGTAGGGCCCCTCGAAGTGCGGATCGTCGGCGTGGATGCCGATGGCGGCGAGGGCGTTGATGATCCCTTCCACCCACTCCGGGCGGTTGCGCTCCTCGTCGGTGTCCTCGATCCGCAGGACGAACTTCCCCTGTTTGTCCTGTCGAGCGATGACCCAGTTGAAGAGAGCGGAGCGGGCTCCGCCGACGTGGAACATGCCCGTCGGCGAGGGGGCGAATCGGACGCGGATCGGCTTCATCGGCCCAGCGTAGCGGTCCTGATAGACCGTCCAAGGCGGCCTTTTCTGCCCTCCTACCGGGTGGCGTCGGCGGCACGCCGGGCGTCAGCACATCGGCGCAGGTGGTGGGCGTTGTAGATGGTGGCGTGACGAATTTTGCGGCTGCGGCCCCCTTCTACGCTTCCTATCGGCCTGGGTATCCCAGCTCGGTGTTGGAGTTGATCCGTGACCGCTTCGAGCTGGATGGGACGCAGCAGCTGCTCGACCTCGGGTGTGGTCCCGGAACGCTGTCGATCCCGCTGGCCCGGTACGTCAAGGTCGTCCACGCGCTGGATCCCGAGCCGGCCATGATCGCCGAGGGCGTCCGGATCGCCGCCGCCGAGAAGGTGGTGGGGGTCGCATGGCGGGTGGCGTGGGCTGCGGACCTCCCGAAGCTCGGGCTCCCCCCGATCGCGGTGGCTACGCTCGGCCGGTCCTTCGGCTGGATGGACAGCACACGAGTGCTGTCCGATCTGGACCACCTGGTCGAGCCCGCCGGCGGGGTGGTGTTCGTCGGCAGCAGTGATGCGAGTACTCGGCCGGGCTGGCTGGACGTGATCGAGAGCGTCGGCGCCGAGTACCTGGGGCACGGCTATCGCGACCGCCACGGACCCCATCACCGCGGGGTTGATCCCGAGCTCGACTTGGCGGCGTCACCGTTCCCACGGACGGACACCACCCTGTTCGAGCAGCCCCTCACGTTCACGCTGGACGAGCTGGTTGGCTTGCAGTTCTCCATGTCCTACACGAGCCCGGAGATCCTGGGGGCCAGGACGGCAGCGTACGAACGGGACCTGCGCGCGGCCCTCCTGTCGTACTCCCCTGCTGGGGTGTTCCACCAAGCGCGGCGGGTCGTGTGCACGGTGGCGGTCCGCGACTGAAGGGACGCGGGGCTTCCTGCTTGATCACCTAAGGTCGAAGGTGGGCGCGGGGCTGGAGCCCTCGTGTCTACTGCTGCACCCCGCATCCCCGACTCCCTCGCGGCACTGGCTGTCCCGCTCGAAGACCTCTCGCACTACTACCGCAACCCGCGGACCGGCGATCTCGAGTCGATCACCGAGTCTCTGGCCACCCACGGCCAGTATAAGCCGGTCGTGGTCAACAAGGGCTCCCTCACCGGACGCCCGAACGAGATCCTGGCGGGCAACCACACCGTCAAGGCGGCCCGGACCCTGGGCTGGGAAGAGGTCGCGGTCACCTGGCTCGACGTCGACGAGGACACGGCGGCGAAGATCGTCATTGTCGACAACCGCACAAGCGATCTGGCCGGCTACGACACGCAGCTCCTCGCGGACATCCTCACCGACCTGCCCGACCTCGCCGGCACCGGCTACGACCAGGCACAGGTGGACGACCTCCTGGACGACGCCTCCCTGCCAGCACCGATCGAGCTGCCCACCGACGGGGCCGGAACCGGAGCCGCGGCAACGGTGGACTACCTCCAGTGGGGCTACCTCCAGTGGTCTTCAACCCGCGTTCGAGTGACCCAGAACGAGGTCGAGCTCCTGAACTCGCTCTACAAGAAGTTTGTCGATGATCACGACACCGATCTCGGGTTTGGTTGGCATGTTCTGAACGAGGAGCACCTTGCCTCTGAGGAAGAAGTCGGCCAGTGAGCCCGCTTGACGTCCGGTTCGACCCGGCCTATCCGCTGGCCGATCTACGGCCGGCCGACTACAACCCGCGCCGTTTGTCGGACTCCGCGTTCGTCCGGCTCCAGGGCTCCCTGCGTCGGCATGGCGTCGTCAAGCCCGTGATCTTGAATGCCGACGGCACGTTGGTCGCGGGTCACCAGAGAACGAAAGGGCTGAGGGCGATCGGGCAGGACACCGTGCCCGCGACGGTCCTGCCGCAGAAGGTCCGCCTTCAGGACGAGATCAAATTCAACTTGCTCCACAACCGGGTCGAGACCGAGAGCAGCGTCGTGTACGCGGAGGCCGGCCCGATCGGTCAGTGGTGCTGGATCCCTTGGCAGACCATCGAGGTCGTCGCGTCGAGGAACCTGCCCTTCCAGCAGGCCATCGGCTTCATGACAGCCGCCCACGGCCCATGGGGGTCCGTGGTCATCGACGATCAGGGCCGCATCGTCCTCAACGCCGAGTACGCCGCCGTTGCGAAGGCCCAGCGATTCGACATCCTGGCGTGGACCGTCGCCTCCTTCGACGCCGGCCAGCTCGTGGAGGACCTGACCGGGGAGTACGGCGTCTACGACTGGACGGGGCTGGACGAGCAGGCCCCCGTGTGGAACCAGCACATCATCCAGCCGAACAGGCTCAGAGAGCCCACGTCGAAGGCGGCGGTGGAGAAGGTCCGCTACAAGTCAGAGACCTGGGAGCAGCTGGTCCTGCCCTGGCTGACGACCGGGCACCGGGTTGTTGACTTCGGGGCAGGCCACGGTGACTATGCCCGGCACCTGCGCGCACAGGGTTATCAGGTCCACGACTACGAGCCGTACCGCACGTTCAAGGGCAAGTACAGCCTGGACATTCGCGGGATCGTCGGCATGATCCGGACCATCGAACGCAGCCTCCGAGAGCGGGGCCTGTACGAAGTCGTCGTCCTGGACTCAGTGATCAATGGAACAACAAGCCTGGAGTATCAGCACTGGGTGCTGCTCACGGTCAACGCCCTCTGCGCCGAGAACGGCACGGTCGCCATCGGCACACGAAATTTGAATCACGAGCAGGCGTACGAGGATTCGGAACACTCCATCAGCCGCGATGCAACGCGGCTGAAGTTCCTTGATGAGCATGGCGTGGATATGCGGTTCGTCAAGGGCAAGTGGCAGCGCATCCGCTACCACACGCCAGATTCCCTGCACGGCTTGTTGTCGCGCTACTTCGAGGAGGTCGAGCTCAGCGACGCCAGCAAGGCCACGATCAAGGCTGTGTGCCGCAAGCCGCGCGCATTTCCCATCGAAGAATACGAGGAGGCTTTCCGGAACGAATTCAATATGCCATACCCCAACGACTATCACCACAACAGGCATTTCGGAATTGTGGAAAGATTGATAGAATTGACCAAGGAAAGGAACGCTCAATCGGAGGGGTAGGAAATGATATCGGGAGCGGACTCAGAGAGGGTTCGCATAGAAATTGAGGCACGTGATGCATACCGCATCATGTGGCTCGCCGGGATACGCCAGGTCGACCTGACGCAGCACTGCCTGCGGACCTTCGCGGAGTGCGACAGGCCGGCCGTGGACCAGCGGTCGAGGCGGCAGACCTTGCTCCTGCCGACGGTGAATCCGCCAGCAGCCTGGTACCTATGCGCTCTGCCGATTCCGTGGGACTGGGGCAGGAACGCCCACCTCGGCTTCGAGCATGCGCCTGGCGTGGAGTGGGAGGGGGACGCTCTCGTGCCTGGCCTGCGGGTACGGCTGCGCAATGCGCAGCCCATCACCGGGTGGGGGGAGCACTCGATCCCTGCTGGCGAACCGCTGCGGCAGGCCAGACTGTTCAGGACATGCAGGAACTGGCAGTTCGGATGGTGGCTGAGGCAGAACCGCCGCGTCCCGGCAGCTCTGGCAGCAGCAGCACCCACCGAGGAGCCGCCGGGGGTGACGCAGCTGTCCTTCGAGGGCTGACCGACAGCGTTTCCCAGACAGTGGCTGAAATTCACGCGTGAATGGCATTCCGGTGGCCGTGGACCGCCTCACGAAGTAGGCGCTCGCCCGCTAGCAGCTCGCAGCCCTGCCGCCGCCCTCCGTACAGGATCATGGAAGGGCGGCGCGGGGGTTTCGAGGAGCTGCGCACATGGGCCGCCCCAACAGGGCCGCACGGGCCGCCATCACCCAGCGGCGTACCGACGCGATCGACCTCAAGCTGGCAGGCATCCACTGGCTGACCATCGGCCGGAAGCTGGCCGCGGACCCGGCGATCAACAGCGACGGGATCGCCTACCCACAGGGGTACGGCATCGAGGCGTACCGGCGCGGCGCCGAGCCGCCGAGCGACGGCCGGCTGATCGAGCTCGCCTGCAAGGACGTGTCGAAGGCGCTTGCAGAGCGCAGCACCGTCCTGGACGAAAGCACCGATGAGCTGCGCAAGCTCATGGCCGAGCGGCTGGAGCGGCTGTTCTTCGGCGTGTACCGCTCCGCGATCCGGACCGGCGACCTCGCCGCCGTGGACCGTGCTGTCCGCATCATCGAGCGGAGCAGCCACCTCCTCGGCCTGAACCGTCCGGTTCGCACGGAGATCACCGGCGTGGACGGCGGCGCCGTGCAGGTGGAGACAACCGGCCTGGATGAGCTGGAGCGGCTGATCGCGCTGGCCGGCGACACCGGTTCCGAGGGTGGGGAGGGCTGACGAGGCTGCGGTTCTCCAGCTGTATCGCACGCTGCCCGCGTCGCGCCGCCGTGAGATCGCCGCAGCCTCCACACCACAGCTCCGAGCCCGCCTCGCCCAGATCGAGCGAGGCCTTGCGATGGACCGCTCCCCCGGCGCGATGGCGGCGGTCCTCACCGACGGAAAGGAGATGCAGGCCCCGCACCTGGGGTTGATCGACCGCGCATTCGAGCGGGTGGCCGCCGGGGTTCCGACACGGCTGCTGCTCACAATGCCACCCCGGCACGGCAAGTCCCGGCGCGCGGCCCGCTGGGCACCTCTGTGGTACCTGCGGCGGCGCCCGGAACACCGGGTGATGATCGCCTCGTACTCCTCGGACCTGGCCGATGATCACGGCCGGTGGATCCGGGACGCGATCCTCGCCTACGAACCTCAGATCGGAATCGGCCTGCGCCCAGGCAGCTCGGCGGCCAACCGGTTCGACCTGCTCGGGACCGAGGGCGGCGCGGTCATGGCCGGCGTCGGTGGCGGTCTCACCGGCAAGGGCGCCCACCTGGCGGTGGTGGACGACCCGATCAAGGACGCTGCCGAAGCCAGCTCGCCCACGATGCGGCGCCGCCTCTGGGAGTGGTGGCAGGCCGTTCTCCTGACCCGCATCGAGCCCGGCGGATCCGTCATCCTCATCCAGACCCGCTGGGACGAGGACGACCTTGCCGGCCGTGTGCTGGCCGAGGAACGGCACCGGTGGACCGTCATCGACCTGCCCGCCCTGGCCCTCGCCGAAGACGACGCGCTCGGCCGCTCCGTCGGCGGCGCTCTCTGGCCGGGCCGGTACGACGAAGCGGCCCTCGCGGACATACGGGCATCCGTCGGCGAGCGCGTCTGGTGGTCGCTGTACATGCAGCAGCCCCGGCCGCAGGACGGCGGTGTCTGGGACTGGGCGTGGATCACGGACAACCGGATCTCGGCCGCCCAGCTGCGCGGCATCGACCTCAGCAGAATCGTTGTTGCAGTCGACCCTGCTGGCGGCGAGTCGGCCGTGGGAGACGAGACCGGCATCATCGCCGCGGCCCGCGACGCAGACGGACACCTCTACCTACTCGACGACCGCAGCGGTAACCGTGGCGCGGACGCCTGGGGCAGAGAGACCTGCCTGCTGGCGATCGAACTCCGAGCGGACGCAATCGTGGTGGAGTCGAACTACGGCGGGGACATGAGCCGCCAGGTGATCGCGCAGGCGTGGGAGGACCTGCACCGCGAGAACCGCACCGAGCAGATGCTCATGCCCGCGGTCATCTCGGTCACCGCGAAGAAGGGCAAGAGGTTGCGCGCCGAGCCGATCGCCCAGCTCTACGAGCAGGGCCGCGTTCACCATGTCGGGCAGTGGCCGACCCTGGAGCAGCAGATGGTGACATGGGTCGCCGGCATGGACTCTCCGGACCGGATGGACGCCGCAGTCCATGCGCTGACCGAACTGGCCAGCCCCCAGCACGGGGGGACGAGTTCCGGCGGCTACCGGGATGGACGCCTCGACGGCCGCAGGTAGGAGCCTCGCAGAAGGAGACGTCCCGGCAGCACAGGATGCGCCGGGACGTCCTCCGCAGAACATGCGGCGAACTGCCGTCGGGCTCGCTCGCTTAGGCTGAATCCGGCGCGGGGGTCGTTGAGGAGTTCGTTCCTTGGGCCTGCGCGAGTTCGTTTCCGACGCGTGGTCGTGGCTGAACTACAAGCCGATGATGACCACCACCAGCACCGGCCTCCCCCACCGGGCTCTGGCACCGGCAGCACGGCCGGGCTGGCTGCCGCCCGACGCCGCGCGCCGCCTGGCGGCGTACAAGATCCTTGCGGCCTACGACTCCAACCAGGCTGGCGAACTGGCCCTCGTCACCGGCAACGAGGCCGGCAGCGAGCGGCGTGAGTTCGGGGACGCTACCGCCTTCGTGAACACCACACTGGCCCACCTGCTGGGCAAGGTGCAGCAGATCGTGGCGCCTGGCGCCGAGTACGCCGGCGACGAGGGCCCCACTCCGGAGGCGACCGCTGCAGCGGATGTTCAGCAGCGCCTGCGGGACTGGGCGGAGAAGGAGCTGCTGCCGCTGCGGATGCAGGCGGCCGAGCGCAAGGCCGTGCTGCTCGGGGATTCCGTGTACCTGCTGGCCTGGGACCCGGAGAAGAGGCGCGTCCGGCTGCGCACCCTCGATCCGGGCTTCTACTTTCCCGTCCTTGATGAGGACGCGGACCCCGGCGACTACCCGGCCACGGTCCATCTCGCGTGGGAGATCCCCGCGGACCCTGACCGCGGTACGAAGGCGCGAGTCCGACGGATCACGTACGAGCTCGGCCCGATCTCCGCAGCGACCCGCAGCACGAGCATCGGCCGCCGAGAACTCGTTGCCGACGGTGCAGGCGGGTGGCTTCTTGAGCAGGGCGACGTGAGCCACCCGGAGACCGGGCGGATCGAGCGCACCTACCCGTGGGCAGATAGGCCTTCCGCGGTCACCTGCTACCTCACGGACGCAGAGTGGGAGCTTGACGACCTTCGGCTGGGGCAGCAGCTCGATGACCTGCCGATGGAAAAGGCCCGGGTCAGGACCCGAGCCGACGGGGAGGTCCTTGACCGGCTTGATCTGCGCATCGACTTCGTTCCGATCGTGCACGTCACCAACTCGGTGGCGGACGGCGAGCACTTCGGCCAGTCCGCGTTGGCCCCGGTCATGCAGGCCCTCGACGAGCTCGCGGAGTCCGACACGGACTCGGCGCGCGCATCGGCCACGACGGGCGCCCCGATCATCGGCCTGGCAGGTGTACGCGCCGAAGTGGACCGGGTGACCGGCCGGCCAAGGCCGCTCGCCGTCGAGCCCGGCACCGTGTTCCAGCTGGGTGACGGCGGACGGATGGATGTCCTCGACACCTCCGGGCAGCTCGCGGAACTACGTGCGCGGGTGGAGGAGATTCGCGAGCGGGCGGCTGTGAACGCCCGGCTTCCTGCGGTGAGCCTGGGCACCGCCGATCCCTCCAAGGTCCCCAGCGGCTACGCCCTTCAGCTCTCCCTGGGGCCGCTGGACTCCCTCGTGGAGTCCATGCGACTTGCCCGCGCGCACAAGTACGCCCTGCTGTTTCGGTTCGTGCAGCGGCTCCACCAGGCCGGGCAGGCCGAGGGCTGGCCTGCTGGGGCGACCACACCCGTGCGGCTGGTGTTCGGCCCGCACACCCCCACGGATCGCGGTGCCGTTCTCGAAGAGGTCGTACGGGCGGTGGGCGCTGGCGTGTTGTCGCTGGAGACCGGCGTGCGGATGCTGCAAGAGGCCGGGTATCCGATCGACGACGCACGCGCGGAGATCGAGCGGATCACAGCCGGAAGGGCCCCCGACGCCGAGCATGCTCCGGTCAGTCCTCCGCCGGCTGGAAGTTCTCGCGCTTCCACGTCTTGACGCTCTCGCGCTGGGCTTCCAGAGGCTCTCGTAGATCCTCTTCGGACATCGTGTGCTTCGTGCCTCCGCCCCACTGCATCACGTAGGTACCAAGGCCTCCCGTCACACCGTCGATCCGCGCCACGAAGAGGCAGGCGCCGGCGAACTCCCCGAACTCTGGTCCCAGCACCTCGCCTTCGCGTGGATCCCGTGCGGAGGCGAGGCGCGTACCTTCCTCGTCCAGGATGACGCGTTCCTCCTCCGAGGCGCTCGTCCGTACACAGGTGCCCGGACTCGAACCTGGCCTCGTGTACTCGGCGTCCTGCACGGCCACCTGGTAGACGGTGAACGGGGCCCGGTCGAGCCACGGTTGCCACAGCGCGACCCCGATACCCACCGCGACGGTGACACCCCCGGCCACTATCGCGTTCCGCACTCCCCGCGGCCGCCGTTGCGGCGTCTTGCCCAGCGAGACCTGTATCTCTTCCACGGTGCCCCCCACCTGGTCGTTTTGCCGATGATCATGCCAGGTGGGCGGCACGGGTCATCCGAAGGCGTCCCGCTCGGCTCCGTACACTCGGTTACGGCGCGGGGACGTCGAGGAGAGTCACGTCCTGATGTCCCGCCTTCTCCCGCCTCCGCGCGCCGTGCTCGGCTACCGGCGCGATGGCCGCCCGATCTTCCCCGTCGTGGGTGCCTCGTCGGAAGACCCTTCCAACGGGGGCGATCCACAGGTGACCCTGGGGCAGCAGCAGCTTCAGCAGATGATGGCCCGCGAGAAGGACCAGGGTTCCCGCGCTGGCCGTCGCGATCTCGTGGAGAAGCTCGGCTTCGCCTCCGCAGCCGAGCTGGAGCAGTGGGTCACACAACAGCGCGACGCCGAACAGCAGCAGCTGACCGACGCTGAGCGCCGTGAGCAGGACCTCACAGCGCGGGAGACGGCGGCGGCGCAGCGCGAGGCCGCAGCTGTCGCCAGGGAGCGAAGCGCCGTCCGCCGGTCCGCGCTCGCCGGTCGCGGGGCAGTCGGCGACAACCTGGAGGATGCGGTCTCGCTACTGCGGCTTCCGGATGACGCCGACGCCACGGCTCTCGACCAGGCCGTCACCGACCTCCAGGGACGCCGCCCGGAGCTGTTCCGAGCAGCGGCTCCGGGCGCCGGCCAAGTTCCGCCCGCGCCCGGTGGCGCCCCGGCGTCAGGTCCTCCGGCCCGCCCCGGCGGTCCGGCCCCCAAGCCTGGTGAGGGCGGCCTCGCGATGGCTCGGCGGCGCGGCCTGCTGCCCCCGAGCTCCTGACCAGCGCGCAAGTCCGGCCGCGCGCCTTCGGGGACCACGCCCCGCACTCCTCGTGGACCGCTCCACCATCCGGTGAGAGCAGGCCGCTCCTGCACATAGGAGAAGCGGCTTGATCCAGCCGTCCACCACCACCGTGACCCTCACCGCTGACCGGGACTGGCTCGCCTCCCGGCACGGCACCGACTCCACCGAGACGATCACCCTCGACCTGACCAAGCTCACCAAGAGCACCCACTACGTCGAGCCCACGGCCGCGGGCCCACACGGCTTCGTCCGTTCCGGCGTGACCGTCGGTCGCATCACCGCCTCCGGCCTGTACGGGGCGTACGACCCCGCCGCTGCCGACGGCCGCCAGGTTCTCGCCGGCCTGGTTTTCGCAGAGGCCGCGTTCACGTCCGGGCAGACCAAGATCCCGGCCGCGCTGTTCTGGCACGGCACCGTCAAGGCCGCGAAGATCCCGGGCGGCATCGACGTCACGAAGATCGCCGCGAACGCGGCGGGCGCGCAGATCCGCTTCCTGGCGGTGAGCTGATGAGCATCGCCGACCTGCTGAAGAACGTGTCCGTCGCGGACCTCACCGTCTACGCCCGCTCCATCCCGAACCCGCAGGACTTCCTGCTCACGCAGACCGTCTTCGCGGAGACCCAGGTCCAGGATGTGAAGTGGCGCATCCGCAACACCAAGCGGCGCGTGAACACGGCGTCCTACCGCGCCTACGACGCGTCCGTGCCGATCGCCCGCCGCCAGGCCGAGCAGACGACCACGGAGGGCACCCTGCCCGCCCTGGGTCAGAAGCTCCTCGTGGGCGAAATGGAGCAGTTGCTCCTCGACGCAACGCGCGGTGCAGATGAGGACCGACTCGTGGAGTTGCTCTACGACGACGTCGAGCGGCACGTGGAAGCCATCCGCTCCCGCCTGGAGCTCGCCGCCGGCGACGTCCTCGTGGACGGCCGCTTCACCCTGGCCGGAGAGAACGGGCTGACCGTCGAAGTGGACTACGGAGTCCCCGCGGCGAACATGCCCACCGCTCCGAAGCCCTGGTCCGATCCGACTGCGGACCCGCTCGCCGATGAGCTGCGCTGGATCGACTACCTCGACTCCATCGGCGCCCCGGCCCCCGAGATGGTCCTCACCTCCCGGAAGGCGGCCTCCCACCTCGCGGGAAACCAGGCCTACCGGGCCGCGTACTACGGCACTCCGGCAGGCGGCCAGACCCCGACGTCCGCGCTCACCCCCGAGCAGGTCAACTCTGTGCGCGGCACGTACGGCCTGCCGCCGATCACGCAGTACAAGGCGCAGGTCTGGCAGGACGACGTGTCCAAGCGTGTCCTTCCCGAGGACAAGTGGATCCTCCTCCCGCCGGACCGCCAGCGGTGGGGCCAGACCCAGTACGGCACCACGGCCGAGTCCCTTGCCCTGTCCCGGGGCACGGACCCGCAGATCGAACGGCAGGAGGCTCCGGGCATCGTGATCACGCGGGACGCTCAGGATGACCCGGTGCAGATCTGGACCAAGGGGGCCGCCGTCGCCATGCCGGTCCTCGCTGCCCCGGACTGCCACATCACGGCGACGGTCCTGTGAGCGCCGCGGTGAAGGCCGTAGGTGTCCTCGCGGCCACCGTGCACGTCCTCGACCCTGAGGAGCGCGTCCCGATCGTCCTGACGGTCGGCACGGAGGTGACGGACCCGGCCATCGCCGAGCAGATCACCAACCCTGCTTGTTGGGAAGGCGAGCCGCCCCCGAGGGCCAAGGCGCCCCGCAAGACGACGTAGACCGGCTGGGGAGGAGCATCCGCTCCTCCCCAGCTCCGTGTGTGGAAGGGACGAGCATGAACAGCGAAGTGCTGCGGTGGCTGATGGCGCAGCTCGGGCCGGACACCGATCCGGCCGACCTGGAGCAGAGGTACGAACGGCTCCACTCGGCGCGGGCCGTGGCTCAGGAAGTTCTACAGGAGCGGATCGCCGCCCTGCTGGCTGAGCCCTTGCGCGTGAGCATCAACGGGATCGCCACGATCGACCAGACCAGCAACGTCGCGGCGCTCGAACGCCGACTCGCGCAGGTGGCTGGTCAGGCCGGCCCCGACGATGCCGAGGAGGTGGCGTTGGTGGCCGTCACCAGCTTCCCCCTGGTGGCACGCGCACGGCGGTAACGCGCAGCGGGGTCAGGTGGGCATGGAGCGGGGGCACGAGCGGCATACCCAGCCGGATCGACGGACCGCCGAAGGGCGGCGTCTGGACTCGTGTCCTGCAGCGCACCTGATGCGGTGCAGGGTGTGGACCCCGAGCCAGGTCTCTTCCAGCAGGGTGGCGCCTGCCGCAGCCAGGCGCTCCCGGAAGGCTGCCTCCGCGGTCTCTCGGCAGCGTCGGGCGCAGACCCGGCAGATCCCCTGCCCCTGTTGAAGGTTGGCCGGACGCGGAGCCACTACGTGCCCGGCCGCACAGCGGATCGTGTGCGGCGAGCAGTTGCCCAACCACGTGTTCTCGAGCAACTGCGCGCCGGCTTCAGCGAGGCGGGCTCTGAAGGCCTGCTCCGCGCGTAACGAGTTCGCGGGGCGAGGAGGGTGCACGTGCTCTCCCTGGTCGTGGATCCTCACCGTACGCGTGGTGTTGCTTACCAGGAACTTCTACCCCCGGGCGCCCCGAAACGGGCAGAAGAGAAAACGGTCAACGCCAGGGCGCACCTGGCGGACAGGACAGTGCCCCGTCCTCGTTGGGGAGGACGGGGCACTCGGGTCCGATAAGCACAGCAGCCAGCTTTGTTTAATGGACGCGCTTCACGCTACGGCACCGAACGAGACGGTCCCGGAGAGTGATGTCCTCAACGGCGACGCAGCCACTTCACGCGCGACTTCCACCAAGCCCCTCGGTACAGCTGCCACCACTGCGGCAAGTACCAGAGGTCTGCCCGGCACACGTCGGTGAAGTCCCGCTGCATGGCCATGGCCTCAGCGATCGCCGCCTGGAACTCTTCGTCGCTTGAGCTGATCTTGTCCAGAACTGCGGATGTCTTGTCCATGACCTCGTCGGCTGCGGCGACAGGCTCAGCGTTTCCCACCAACCTCATCTCCAGGTACGCCTGGAGAAGTTCCGTCTGCCGTTCGTGCACCTTCATGGCGAGCTCTCGCCGGGTCCTCTGTGCCATGAACTGGGGGCCGAACTGGCGCTCGATCCGCAGGTACTGGGCGAAGGAGACCCCCTCGGCGAGGGCGTGTTGAAATCGGGCGTACACGGCCCGCCGTTCGTCCCGTCCTCCCAGCCGTGGAGCTGTGCGTGTCAGCAGCTTTCGGGAGACGGAGCTGACGGCCGTACGGGCGGCAGCCGCAGCAGCAGCGGAAACGGGATCGACCATGCCGGTATCCAACCGCATGGCATCAGGTCCATGCCACACACAAGCCGGATGAGCGGACCGCAGGGCGTGCTGCTCGCGCACCTACTGTCCAGAGCATGAGCAAGTTTGATCAGCCTCGCCGTATTCGGATCGCCGCGCCCCACGATGAGCCTCCGGTGATCGAGCTCGACGGCCAGGACGTTTCTGCGGCCGTAGAGGTCTACAGGGTCATGCAGGCCCCGGGCGAGACTCCAGAGGTCACCCTGTACGTGAACACCGAGTGGCAGGGGTTCGGTTTCGACGGTCTCGCGGAGGTGATGGCGGAGCCGGCGGATCTGCGGCACGTGGTGCTCCAGTTCCTCGACGCGGTGCAGTGGCAGAAGCTCGACCAGGCCGTGCTGAATCGCGATGACCTCGACGGCCAGCCGGGCGAGCTGACTCGCGGGGCCTTGGCCCAGCTGCGGGAGTGGGCGGCCAGTGCTTAACGTCCGCGGGATCGCCCGCTTCGCGGACCGGCACATGATGCCGGACAAGGTCCGCGTGATCCGGGCCGGCGGGGAAGACGTCCTGGACCCGGCGACGGGCGAGCTCATTCCGGCCTCCCCGCTCGTCGTGTACGAGGGCAAGGCCGGGCTGTACCCGCAGCAGGAGAAGATCCGCGCCAAGGGCCAGGACGGCGCGTGGGCTGAGGAAGTCCGTGCCGGGTACCGGCTTCTGCTGCCCGTGGAGGCTGCGGAGCTGGAGGATCACGACGAGGTGCTGGTGAAGGAGGCCCGCGACGTCCAGGCCGTGGGCCGTACGTACGAGGTGACCACGCTGGGCGAGGTGTCTTCGTTCCCGGTGTTGCGGACGGTGTGGCTGGAGCAGCGCGACCGGAGCGCATCGTGAGCAGGAAGAAGGGCGGCTCCTTCAACCATCCCGCTGCCCTTGCGGCTGCTCTCGATCAGGGCGCGCTCGTGCTGCGCGGGGAGTCGGAGGCGGCGGTGCGGTTCAGCGCGGCGGCGATCGTTGCGGCGGTCCGGGCCCGAGCTTCCGGCCGTCCGGGGCCGAGGGTGATCACCGGCCAGTACCGCGCATCGTGGCGGTCGGAGGTACACGGCGGCGGCCCGGTATGGGTCGCGGAAGTCGGCACCAGCGCCCCGCAGGCCAGGAGGCTGGAGTACGGCTTCGTCGGCACTGACTCGCTGGGCCGCCGGTACGCGCAGCCCCCGTTCCCGCACGCCGGTCCTGGCCTGGAAGCAACGGCGCCGACCGTCGTGCGGCTCCTCGGTGCAGCTGTGGAGCGTGCCCTGTGAGCGAGCTGTCCGCCGACCTTGAGACGGCGCTGACCGAGGTCCTGGGCGGTCACGAGCGCGGCATCCTGTCCCGGGCCGTGATCGTCGCAGAGATGCTGGACGGCGACGGCGAACGGGCTCTGTCGATCATTACGACGCCGGGCGTCACAGAGTGGGACGCGCTCGGGTTGTGCCGGTACGGCGTCCTCTCCATCGAAGGCCCAGCGGCCGCACACTTCTCGGGGGGCTCGGAATGATCGACCGCGGCCTGCTCACGGCTGCCGTGCGCGCCATGCTGACTGCCGCCACTGGTAGGCCCTGCGGGCTCGGGGCGCTCCCGTTGGTGGACGGCCGACCGACGCCGCTGCCGTACAGCGTCCTCTACCCTCTGGGCGGACCCGTCGACGGGGCGCCCTTCTCCGATGCTTCGGAGGATGCGCATCTCACCTACCAGGTGACGATCGTCGCCAACCGCATCGATCAAGCCGAGTGGCTGGCTGACAGGGTTCGCCGCGCGTTCCTGGGACGCACTGCCGACGGGTGGGAGCAGCCGCTGGCTGTGCCAGGTATGACCGTGTGGGCACGAGAGCTCCTCGCGGACGAAGGCGTGGACCCTAGCGCCGCTGGGGAGATCGTCACATACCCACAGCGGTACAAACTTGCCTGCACTGCCCTGAACTGAACGGCACGGTTGTGGAAGTTCAGTGAGATCCAGTCGGCTCGCTCTCCCTGAAGGCAGCTGGCTCGTGTCCTATCCGCTTCCTGTTGCTGCGCGGACCGTGAGGCCGAATCCGACGGCGATCACGAGGAGGGAGGTGAGAACGGGTCCGGTGCGGGCGATCTTGCGCAGCAGGATGTTCTCGCGCAGTACGTGGGCGCGGTGGTGGGTTTCGATGTGTTCGCGTACGCGGACGAGGAGGAGTCCTGCGAGGGTGAGGGTGGCGGCCATGCCGAGCCCGTAGCCGATGACGAGGGTGATGCCGAACGTGGTTCGGCCCAGGGCGACGGCGCCGAGGAGGATGACGAGGGCGGAGGGGCTGGGGACGAGGCCACCGGCGATGCCCATGCCGATGAGGCCGGCCTTCGCTGGGCGGCTGGCGTCCTTCTGCGCTGGTGGCGCAGTGGGGTGGGAGTGCTCGTGGTGCGCGGGAGCGAGTGTGGCGACGCGGCCTGTGTCGTGCGGCTGGCCGGTCGGGGTGCTGCGGCTCGAGGGGATCAGCTTGCCGGGGCTGTGGGCAGGCCCGGACCCGTGGTGGTCATGGGAGTGGCCGTGATCTTCTGCGTGGCTGTGGTCGTGGTCATGGGGGTGATGGTGACTGTGGTGGGCGACGTGCGGGTGGTCGTGATCGTGGGTGTGCCCGTGATGGCCGTGGTGATGGTGGTTGTGGAGGGTATTGCCGCGTAGGGCGCCTGCTAGGAGCCATAGACCGATGCCGGTGACAAGGAGGCCGCTGGCGGCGCCGAGCCAGAGCAGGACGGATTCCCCGGCGAGGTGGGTGGCGGCGGGTAGGGCGAGTCCGAGGACGAGGACGCCGGCGGTGTGGGTGAGGGTGACGGTGGCGCCGACTGTGACGGCGTCTCGGCGGGTTCCGCGGCGGCCTGCGAGGTAGGCGGCCATGATGGTCTTCCCGTGGCCGGGCATCGCGGCGTGCGAGGCTCCCAGCACGACGGCAAGGAGCAGGGCCAGCAGCCCGACGGGAAGGGTGACCTCCCGTGCTCCGACCAGGGAGTCGAACAGGCTGGTGACCTTGCCGATGACGCCGGTGACCAGACCGGCACCAGAGATGGCTCCGGCTGCGGGTACCAGGCCTGCGCCTTGGCCGGGCTCGGTGCGCAGGTTCGCGGCACGCTGGTCGAGGGGGGATGCGAGAGGGTCTTGCGGGTAGGCGCGCAGTTCGTGGGTGGTGGAGGCGGCCGGGACATCGGACTGGGTGATCTTGACGTCTTGTGCGGTGGCCGTGATTTCTCTCCAGCCGATGCGCTGGGTGTCGTAGCTGGTTGTCACGGAGATGTCGGTCGGGCTCGTGAGCGAGGTGGGAGCCGTGAGTTCACAGGTGAGTCTGCTGGTCTTGAGTCCGGCCTCGCCGGGCTGATAGTCGAGCCTGGCCGAAGTCGCGTTCCAATCGGCGTTACGGCCGCCCGCCAGGACGTGGAGCCGACGCCCGAGGACGGCGCACTCCTTCTCGGCGTAAACGCGGGCTTCGGGTCCGGTGAGGCTGCCGTCGTGGTCGGTGTCCACGAGGGCGCGTTCCTGGAGGGCGGAGATTTCAGCGCGGTCGACGATGACCCGGGCGTCGATGCGGTCGGGGTGCAGAGTGAGACCCGTGTGGTAGTTGACTGTGAAGTTGCCCAGCGGATGGGCGCTCGCGGCCGGGGCCGCGGCAACACCCGCGGTAGCGGCGAGCGCGGCACCGGTCAGGGCGGTGAGGGTGCGGCGCAGGATGTGGTTCATTCGCTGGCGTCGATTCGCTGGAGCAGCGCGCGGGCGTCGTCGGCGTGCAGGGGGTGGAAGCCCGGCTGGCGCAGTGCCTGGTCGAGGTCATGGCGGGCGGCGTCGAGCCGACCGAGGGCATGCTGAATGGCGGCGCTATGGTAGTGGTAAAGCGCGCTTTGGGTGCCCAGGGCCATGGCCCGGTCGGCGTGTTCGAGTGCTTCGGTGTTGCGGCCGGCCCGGTGGAGGGCCCAGGCGTAGGCGTCGTGGACGGCGATGAACGGCCTGGTTCGCAGGGTCTCTTCGGCCATGGTGACGGCCTGCTGCGGGTTGCCGTGGTCGGCTTCGAAGAGGATCGCGTCGGTATCGGCGGGTGCCTTGTTGTTCTCGCGGATCCGGTTCTGGGCACGCAGCAGCGTGTACTGGGCTTCCGCTTGGCCGTGGTCGCCGAGGGACTGTTCCAGTTCCCCCAGTCCCAGCAGGTAGTGCGGCAGCGGGGCGACGGCGATGGCGGCCCGGTAGTCGGCGACCGCCTTGAGGGTGTCGCCCAGTGCTTCGTAGGCGCGGGCTCGGGCTTCAAGGAGGGCCGCATCGCCGGACGCGGCCTTCAGTCCGTTCTGCGCTTCGGTTAGCGCGCCCCGGGCGTCGCCGTCCTGGAGGGCGAGCGAGGACAGGACCGTGCGTGCGAAGGCCGCATCGGCCGGGGTGGCGGCTGCGGTGAGGGAGCGGCGCATCAGGTCGCGGGCCTGGGCGGTGTCGCCCTTGAGTTCGAAGGCGTAGGAAGCGCGGGCCAGGGAGGCCGCATCCGGGCGCAGGTCGATCATCTTCTGCACGGCAGCGTCCGCCGCGTCGTAGCGGCCCAGCTGTGTATAGGCGTCGGCGAGCACTCCGTGGGCGGAGGCGCTGTAGGGGTCGCTGGTGGTGGCCTTGAGCGACCAGTCGAGGGCGGTGGGGAAGTCGTGCCGGGCCGCGGCCAGGGCTCCCATGCCGATCTCGGCGTCCGTATTGTCCGTGCCCTGAACGGTCAGCGAGGTCCGCAGGGCCTTCTCCGCACGGGCGTAGGTGGCGGGGTCGGCAGTTGTACGTCCTTGCTGTACGTAGGCCATGCCGAGCGCCGCCCAACCGCCGGGGTCCTTCGGCAGACGGGTCACACGTGCCTGGAGCGCCTGGATGGAGCCGGGGGCCGGTCCTGCCGCACGGGCGCCTACTGCCGGTTGGGCGGCGGTTTCTCCGTTCGGGTTCAGGGCGACCGCGCCGACGGTGAACATGACCGCTCCCAGGGCCAGTACGACCGCGGTGCTGCGCAGCCGCGTGCGCGCCCGTGACGATGGTGGTGTGGATGGCGGTGCGGTGGCATGGTGCTGCACGAGAAATTCCTCCCCGGTTCCCGGTGGTACCGGTGTCAGGGCCCGGCAGTGCTGTGCCCGGGCCCTGACACCGTGGGTCGCAGCCCGCCGCGGGGCTGCGACCGGCTCAGCTGTCCTTGTTGCGGCGGCGCAGGCGGAAGCCGCCGGCTCCGAGAAGCAGTGCGCCGAGGACGCCGATGGCCGCGGCGTGGGACGGGGCCAGGGCGGGAACCTCAGCGGCCGAGTTCTTCATCGCCGACTGCTCGGCGTTGCGCTCCGGGCCATTGGGGCCGGTGTTGACGTTCTTGGTGTGCGGCAGCGCCACGTACGGGAACGTGTTGCCGAACGGGACCTCATTGGTGTTCACCTTGTCGCCGTCGGCGAGGGCGGGGACGAGGACGCCGGTCTGGGCGGCGCCTTCGACGGCCTGGAGGGAGATGTCGATGACGTCGTCCGCGAGGCGGCGCCCGTTCGGGAAGCCCGCCAGGTCACCGGCGAGGACACCGAGGCGGTTGGGCTGCGCGGTCGGCGGGACCGCCGTGTTCAGACGGAGCTCTTCGGCGGGGACGATCTTCTTGAGGTTGGCGTCCTTGTTGAGGCGGTGCGCGTTCAGGTCGGCCTGGATCGGGCCGCACGCCTTGCAGATGCCGGTCAGGTAGATCTCGAAGAGGTCGTTGCGCGGGGTGGCCGGGGCCGGGATCCCGTAGACCTGCTGGATGAGCTTGGGCAGGATCGGGTCGAGGACCTTGTCGACGACGGGCTGGACGGTGCGGTCCTGGGACGGGTTGAGGGTGTTGAAGGCGTCCTTGTACTTGATCGGGACGACGACCTCGTTGACCAGCGGGTTACCCAGGCGGGAGACCTGCTTCCAGTCCTTCTGGTGCGCCTTCTTGCGGGAGTCGCTGACGGTGACGCCCTCGCGCTCGGTGGTCGACCAGATGCCGATCACGGGGTTGCGCGAGGCGTTCCCCTTCAGCGCGAGTTGCCTCTTGGGGACCTGGATGGCGATGGTGTTGACGTTGTAACCGGCCAGGGTGTCCTGCCCGCGCTCGGACAGGTCGCCGCCGTAGAGGAGGTCAAAGACGCGCAGGTCGGCGAAGAACGGGTCCTCGGCCTGCCCGGAGTAGGTCTTGCCGCCGCCGGGGAGGTTCAGGGTCGCCTGGTTGCGCAGCGTGGTGTAGTCGGGCATGGAGGCCTTGCCCGTGCGGGACGGGGCTGCGGGCACGTTCTGCAGGACGGTCTTGCTCTTGCCGCCCGTGGTGATGACCAGGTCGTAGAACTGGCGGAAGTTCAGGTCGGGGTCGTTCAGCGAGGTGACCTGGCCGGTGTTGTAGAGGAACTGGTTGGCGGCGTCGCGGTAGCTGTTGCGGAAGCGCCAGGTGTAGGTGACGTCGGAGTTGCCGTCGCCGTCGTTGTCGACCTTGATGTTGTAGCGCAGGTCGTCGCCGAAGGCGTAGAAGTTCGGGCCGCCGTTCGGCTCCTCCATCGGAATCCAGTTCGCCACCATCGTGACCGTGTCGGCCTTGTCTGGGCTGGTGAAGGCGTACACGTCGGTGTTGTCCGCGCGCGGGTCGCCCGCGATCAGTGGTGCCTCGCGGTGGCTGGAGGCGGAACTGACCCCGGGGCCCAGGGTCAGGACGGCCATGGCGGTCGCCAGCGCGCCGGAGCCGAGGACGAGCAGGGAGTGGTCGAGCAGCCGGCGTCGGCCGGACGCCGCAGGTGTTGCCTTCACTGGAAGATGCTTCCTTCCCAACAGGGTGCGTACCGGGCCCGGCCGCATCGGGTGGGCGTCGGTGCCGCTTCGGGGTTGTTCGGGTGGCGGTCGGCACCGCGGCGAACCAGGGTTCGCGCTGCCCGGGCAGGGTCAGGAAAGGCAACGGGGACTGGCCAGGCCCGGACACACCTTCGCGCGGGGTCGCGCAGGCCGAAGGAAACCACGCACGGCGCTCGCCGCGCGCCCGCCAGCCGGTCCGCGCCGGCGTCCGCGATGCGAGAGGGAGGACGAACCCGCAGGCCAGCCCCACGAGGGCGCTCGGCTACATCGGCTTCAAGGCCGCGGCGACACGCGGTTTCACGCTAGCCCGAACGAGCCAACTCCCGCTTATTGCAACATAGTTGCAATAGCGTCATTGAGGTGTGAAGCCGTGACGTGTCGGTGCCGCAGCGTTCGCGACGGGGCGATCCGGCACTGCGCCGGCAGGCACTTCGCGTGTACGAGCGGCGCAACCGGATCGTGGTTCTCCTCGTGGACGGCCAGATCACGCAGGGAGAGCCTCATCCCTCGGTGAGACTGTTTTTCTGCAGCCTGGTCACGGCCCCGCCACCGGCCCGGAGTGAGGTTGTCCACGCGAGCTGCAGGCAGGAGCGGTTCCCCTCAGGCGATCGACCGGGCGGATTGTGCGAAGGCTCCTCCTGGTGATCGTGCCGCTGGATGGTGTGGGGCCATGGCCGGTAGAACGCCCAGGACGACGGCCAGTGAGCGGGGCAGGGCCGCCTCCCAGCCCAGCAGCCTCAGTCCGCGAACCTCGTCCCCCTTCAGGCAGATCTCCAGCCCCGCGCACTCCGTGCGTTGCCATCCCTCATCCGTATTCATGAACACACCGTCTGCGCCGTTAGTACGGCCGGGACGCCGTGGACTGCCGGGGACACGATGTCGCCACCCGGCTGGCGTAGCCCGGGTTCCGTTCCTTGGGCCGTGCGGGTGGCATCCGCTCCAGGTGCCTGTCCGCTGCGGCGGTGGTGACGAATCCCCCGATGAGCCGTCGGCCACCCTTGCCGAGGCACCGATGAATGGAGTGAACATGCGTAATCTCACCGTGACCGCGGTTTCCGCAGCCGTTCTTGCCGCGCTGTGCGCGGCGCCCTCGCTCGCCGCGGCCGACGACAACCCGCCGAAGACGATGCCCGCGATGGACCACAAGGGTGGCCTCAGTGCGATCGGGCTGACCGGTGACCAGCGGCTGGTCGAGTTCGACGTGAACAAGCCGTCCAAGACCTGGTCACTGGGCAAGGTCTCCGGCCTTTCCGGGGACACCAAGCTCGTCGGCATCGACTTCCGCGTCCAGAACGAGAAGCTCTACGGCGTCGGCGACCGGGGCGGCATCTACACCCTGGACACCATGAACGCCCAGGCGACGAAGGTTTCCCAGCTGACCGTCGCGCTGGCCGGGACCACCTTCGGCGTGGACTTCAACCCCGCAGCGAACCGTCTGCGCGTCATCTCCAACACCGGCCAGAACCTGCGCCACAACATCGACGACCCGGCCGCCCCCCTGACCACCACCGTCGACGGCACCCTCACCAACCCCACCACCCCTCCCTCGACCGCCATGGGGGTGACCGGCGCCGCCTACACCAACAACGACCTGAACGCGGCGACCGCGACGACCCTGTTCGACCTGGACACCATGGCCGACCGGGTCTCCCTGCAGTCCCCGGCGAACGCCGGCACCCTCGCCCCCACCGGCAACCTGGGCGTCAACGCCGACCTGGACGCCGGATTCGACATCTACTTCGACGCGGCCTCCGGCACGAACCACGGCTTCGCCGCCATCGGCATGGGCGGCAAGTACCGCCTGTACTCGGTCAATCTGCTGACCGGTAAGGCCACCGACAAGGGTGCTTTCCCGACGAAGTACCAGGTCACCGACCTGGCCCTGCCCCTCAACCAGAAGTAGCCCCACGTTCTGAGCAGGCCTCGGGGGGGGGGGGGGGGGGGGGGGGGGGGGGGGGCCCCCCCCCCCCCCCCCCCCCCCCCCCCCCCCCCCACCGCCGGCACACCATCCGCTCTCCGTACCCCACACGATGCGGGTACGCCGACTTCAACGAACGGTCTGGAATCCTTGTCTGCTCATTCGGGTACCGGCGCCGAGCGGCGCGACCGGTCGCTGGAGCACTGGAACGCCGCTCCCTACGCGCGGGCTCTGGCCTGCGGCAGCGCGGAGCTGTCGCTTCGGGACGGCACAGGGTGGATTCTGCCGCTTGCGACCATCCGGTGGTGCGGGCGGGCGGACGCCTGCGACATGGGGGTGGTCCGCCGCTGTGAAGGAACCGTGCTCGACATCGGATGCGGACCCGGCCGGGTGGTGAAGGCTCTTGCCGAACGCGGCCATCACGCCCTGGGCATCGACATCTCCTTGCCAGCGGTCCGGGCGGCGGTGAGCCGTGGCGGGAGCGCGCTGTGCCGGTCGATTTTCGACCCGCTCCCCGATGAGGGGCGCTGGCAGACGGCACTGCTCCTGGACGGCAACATCGGCATCGGTGGAGACCCGTCCGTCCTGCTGCGGCGCATCCGGGCCCTGGTGCGCGAGGGGGGCCAGTTGATCGTCGAGGTCCCGCTCGGGGGGACCGACCGGCGACATCTTGCCCGGCTTCACGAGGGGCACCGTCCCGTGCAGGGCTCGTTCCCCTGGGCCACGGTGGGAGCGGACGCGCTCACCCGCCACGCCGCGGACACGGGCTGGGCGGCGAAGGAACGGTGGACGTCACGACGTGGGCGTCACTTCGTATCCTTGCAGACCGACCGCTGAGGACGTCGTCAGCGTGTATCGCTTTGACGGACACCACCAGTGTGCTGGTCTAGCCACGAGGGCGGCTTCGTTGCCGGCCGGACCGCGGTAGCCAAGGCTGCCGTGCAGCCTCGGAAAGTCGTACCCGCGCAGCCTGCTCGTCTATGTACCCAACCCGTACGGTGGAACTGTGGCCGCCGCCAGCCGCGTGGGGGATCAGCCGGTGCGCGTGGTCGACGAGGCCGCGGCCGGGATGCCTCGGTCCGTGACGAGCCGGGCGTTGCCGTCGGCGAGCTGGTAGGCAAGGCCGAGGATGCCCGTGTGGCCTGAGGCGACCTGGTCGGCCAGTACCCGGGAGCGTTCCAGGAGCAGGTCCACGGTGTGCCGGATGTGGGCGTCGATGACGTCGCCTTCTTCGGTGAGGCCGGCGGCGCGGGCGGCGAGCACGCTGGGAGTGACGCGTTCGACGACGTCGCGGACGTATCCGGTGGCCACCGTACCGTTCTCGACGGCGTCGCGGGCGGCTGCGACGGCGCCGCAGGAATCGTGCCCGAGGACCACCACGAGGCGGCAGTCCAGCACGCCGGTGCCGTATTCGATGCTGCCGAGTACCTCCGGCCCCAGAACGTGCCCGGCGGTACGGACCACGAACAGATCGCCCAGCCCCTGGTCAAAGATGATCTCGGCAGCCAGCCGTGAGTCGGAGCATCCCAGCAGGACCGCGAAGGGCTTCTGAGCCGGAGCGAGTTCCGCACGCCGGGCGGCATCCTGATTGGGGTGCAGCGGGGCCCCGGCCACGAATCGCTCATTACCGGCGAGCAGGGCATCAAGGGCCTGGGCGGGAGGGACAGGAGTGGTTGCCATGGCGGCAGCGTACGAGGTTGTTAGCCGGGACGGTCGGTCGGGGGTCACGCCTTCGCGTGTCGTGTCCCGCTGGCTGCCATTGGCCTGCCGCAGCGACGGCCGGGGGAACGGCGGCATGATCTACGGGTGGCGCCGCGCCGAGGACACACCGCTTGTGGGTGCGCTGCCCCGGTCAGGGAGGTTCATTGGGCCCGAGGACATCGTTCGCCACCCCGAACCGCAGCGGATCTTTCCGATACTGGTCGGCCTTGGCATCTACCGGCCAGTACGTGAGCGTCCTCACATAGCGGAACATCTCCGATATCTTAGAGTCGGCCGTGAGAACGGAAAGCCCCGCACGAGGAGGCGGTCTTGATGGCCACCACCTTTCACGCACCACCGGGAACGGTCGTCGTCCCGGTCCACGCGGCATGGGGCGCCGCGGCCGGACTGGTTGGCGGCGTCGGGATGGGCATCTGGATGTCGGTGTCCCGGCCCATGATGGACACCGCCATGATCACCATGGTTGCCGGCCTCCTGGGCTCCACGAACGCCTTCGCCGGCTGGCTGATCCACCTGGCCATCGCCGCCTTCGCCGGCATCGCCTTCGGCGTGGTGCTGGGGCGGTTCGCCCAGCGTCTCGCGCCCTCCGTTGTCCTCGGACTCCTCTACGGCGCCTTGTGGTGGGCCGTCGGTGCCCTGTGGATCATGCCCGCCAACATGAGCATGCCGGTCTTCACCTGGAATGAGGTCACCGCCTCCAGCCTGGGAGCCCACCTCGTCTTCGGGCTGCTCGCCGGAGCCACGTTCGCCTCCATCGCCCAGGCCACGGGCAGGCACAGCGGCCCCGCCCGATGAACCACCAGGCTCCCGCGTCCTCCTCCGGCCCGGCCGGTACACCGCCGGGCGCGCCGCGCCGCGTCCCCGGTGGCCAGGCAGCGGTGTCCTACTGTCTGGCCAGCAGCGCCAGGGCGCTGGCCGGCCCGGTGTGGGGTGCCGCGCCTCCGCCGTGGGCTCCGGGACGACGCGAGGAGACACCCACCATGACCGATACCACGGCGGACGACGGGGCGGCGGAGCGGACGTGGTGCCTGGCCGAGGTCGACATCTTCTGTGACCTGTCCGAGCAGGAGATGGCAGCCATCGCCCAAGCCGCACCGATGAAGACCTACCACGCCGGTGAGATCCTCTACTCGCCCACCCAGCCCTCCGAGGTGCTGTTCATCCTCAAGAAGGGCCGGGTCCGCGTCTTCCGGGTCTCCGCCGACGGCCGGGCGCTGACCACCGCGATCATCTCCCCGGGCACCATCTTCGGCGAGATGGTCCTGCTGGGACAGCACATGTACGGCAACTACGCCGAAGCACTCGACGACACCGTCGTCTGCGTGATGAGCCAGGCGGACGTGTGCCGGCTGCTGCTCACCGACGCCCGGATCGCCGCACGCATCACCGCGATCCTGGGCCGGCGCCTGTCCGAACTCGAACAACGTCTCTCGGACACCGTGTTCAAGACCGTCGCCCAGCGCGTGGCCACCACCCTGGTCACGCTCAGCGCAGCCCAGCCCCCGGGCAGTGCGCTGCGTCCGGGCGGACGCCACCCGCAGATCGCCCTCACCCACGAACAGCTCGCAGCCCTTGCCGGCACCTCCCGCGAGACCTGCACCAAGGTGCTGCGCGACCTGGAGCAGCATGGGCTGCTCCGGCTCGCACGAGGCCGGATCACGGTGCTCGCCCGTGAACGGCTCCAGGACGCGGCGGGCTGACCCGCCCGACGTCACCGAACCGTAAGGACACAACCGCCCCGCGACCCGGTAAGGCGATCTACGCTCACACGGTCCCCGACACACAGGAGTCACCCCATGCGTGCCCGCACCCTGCTTCCGGCCGCTGTTGCCGCCGCCCTGCTCACCGTCACCGCGTGCGGCGCGGGCAGCGGCTCCGAAACCGCCGGTGACTCGGGCGCGGTCGGCATGTCGCCATCGACGGTGTCGTCCCCCGCCCAGCAGCCCACCGGCCCCGGCGGAAACGGGTCGGCGGTGCCCGAGGCGCTCAACTTCACCGCCACGACCGTGGACGGCAAGCCGCTCGACGCAAAGACCCTCGCCGGAAAGCCGGCCGTGCTGTGGTTCTGGGCCCCGTGGTGCCCCAAGTGCAAGGCCCAGGCAGCCGAGACCGCCAAGGTCGCGGCCGCCCACCAGGGAAAGGTGAACGTCGTCGGCGTCGCCGGCCTGGACACCAACACCGCCATGAAGGACTTCGTCGCCGAGACGAAGACCGGCGCCTTCCCGCACCTGTCGGACGAGAAGGGCGAGGTGTGGAAGCGGTTCAAGGTCACCGAGCAGAGCCGCTACGTCATCCTCGACAAGAACGGCGCCACCGTCTACGAAGGGGTCCTGCCCGCTGGCAAGGGCCTGGACGAGAAGGTCGCCGGCCTGACCGGCTGAACCGACATGTCCGACCTCCCCCTCGCCCTCGCGCTCACCGCCGGCATACTCGCCGCCGTCAACCCGTGCGGCTTCGCCCTCCTGCCGGCCTACCTGTCCCTGCTCGTCCTCGGCGACGACAACCCCACCCGCACCACCGCCGTCGGCCGTGCCCTCGCCGCCACCGCGGCCATCACCATCGGATTCGCCGCCCTCTTCGGCATCTTCGGCCTCGCCATCCAGCCCGTTGCCGGGCAGGTCCAGCAGCACCTGCCCTGGTTCACCATCGCCTTCGGCCTGCTCATAGCCACCGCCGGCGGCTGGCTCCTGGCCGGCCGCCAACTGCCGACCCTCGCGCCCAAACTCCGGCGGGCCCCCAAGGTCACCCGCTCCCTGCCCTCGATGGCACTGTTCGGCATGGCTTACGCCACCGCCTCCCTGGGCTGCACCATCGCCCCCTTCCTCGCCATCGTCGTCTCCGCCTTCCGCACCGGCTCCACCGTCGAGGGAGTCACGCTGTTCACCGCCTACGCCGCCGGCATGGGCCTGATCGTCGGCACGGCTTCCCTGACCGTTGCCCTGACCCGCACCACCGCCGTCACCCGCATCCGCCGGCTCGGCGCGATCGCCCCGCGTCTAGGCGGCGGCCTGCTTCTGGCCGTCGGCGCCTACGTCGCCTACTACGGCTGGTACGAGATCCGCGTCCAGCGCGACCCCGCGACCACCGACCCCGTCATCGACGCCGCCGGCACCCTCCAACGGACCATCGCCGATGCCCTCGACGGCGTCGGACCCGCCGTGATCGCCACCGTCTTCGCCTTCCTGCTCCTGGCGGCCCTGCTGATCCGCCGCACCAAGCGCGCCCGCCGCTCCGAAGGCAGCCAGCACATCGCGCCGCCGAGGTGACGATGTGGCCTGGGGCGGAACAGCCCGGACATCCGGCGGGTCACATCACGGCCATCGCGGCGGGGCGTCACTTCGTGTCCGTGCCGGCCGACCGCTGAGCGCGTCGCACGGCCCGTGGCGGCCGGGTGGACCGTGCCATGCGGATCAGCGCCCAGAGCGCCGAGCCCGCGAACAGCGCGGCGGTGATCAGCAGCCAGCGGCCGAGAAACACATCCGCAGGCAGCGCGGAGACCGCCGTGAACTGCTCCACCCGGCCGAGGATCAGCGGCCACCACACGAGCAGCAACAGACCCGAGACGAACGCCGGGACGCGGACGTAGTTAGTGCTCAGGCCCCTGGCCGCGCCGGGTTCTCTGGGTGGCAGGAGGCTCTGGAGTCCCTGGTCTGCGACCGAGTACAGGGGCAGCAGGACGAGGTCGTGCAGCAGTGCGGCTCCCACGAACCAAGCGGCGACACCCCAGGTGTCGCCGTCCAGGAGCCGGACCCCGGCGTAGAGGGCGAGGGCGAAAGAGCACAGGGTGAGCGCGAGGTGGAGAGGGGAGGCGCCGTAGCGGGCACGGAAGCGGTTCATGCCGGCTCGCCGAAGGTGAGGCGGCCCACCCATTTGGTGTTGTGGACGCCAGGCGCGTTGGGGACGATGATCCGGGCCGGGTAGCCGTGATCGTGCGAGAGGACTGCCCCGTTGACTTCCAGCGCGAGCAGGGAGCGGTCGTCGCGTACCTGGTTGGGGGCGAGGACGACAGCGTTGTAGGGCCCGCCGCGCTGTACCGACTGCACCAGGACCTGCGGCGGATCTTCGGTCAGGCCCACGAGGGCGGCGAGGTCGGCCAGGCGGACGCCGTTCCACTCCTGGTCCTGGGTGGACCAGCCTTCCACGCAGGCGATCGGCAGCCGGGATGTGTGCCGGGGAAGAGCGTAGAGCTCGTCCTGGGTGAGGACGACCTGTCGGGTGCCGGCGCGGACGGTCAGCCGCCAGGCGGGACCGATGTCGACGGCGCGGATGCCCACGGAGGCGGCGGTCTTGTTGATCTGGAACCCGTTCGGGCCGGAGCCGGGGTTTTGTCCGCGGGGGGCGAGCAGGGCGGTAGCCCGCATCCAGCCGCCGATGCTCTGTCCCACTGTCACGGCCAGCAGGGCCGCCGATCCCGCTCCGACCATCAATACCGCACCGCGCCGGGAGATGGTGGGCGCGGCGGGCCGGGGTGAGGTCAAGCCCATCGGGTCGGCGGGCGCGGGCGGATCACTTACGGGGGGCGACTGCGCAGGCCCTGGCTCGTGTGACACGACTGCCATCAGGGCCCGCCGGAGCCGGAAGACGACGTGCAGGACGAAGGCGCCGATGAACACCCACGCGCCGTAGAAGTGCAGGGTGTAGAAGGAGCCGGGGAAGATGTAGTGGAGCTGGACGTTGAGGATCCCGGTGACGAACTCGAACCCGGCACCTCCGACCAGCAGCAGGAGCGACAGACGTTCCAGTGCGTGGCTGACCGAGCGGACCGGCGGCCATTCGAACAGTTTGGGGATCACCGACCACAGCTTGGCCAGCAGGACCGGGATCAGCACGATCCCGAGAGTGACGTGAACACCCTGGCTGAGCCGGTAGCCCCAGTACGGGGAGGTGGGCCAGGTGAACAGGTAGAAGCCGAGCAGCCCCTTGCCCGGGGTCTGGTCGTTGATCGGGTCCAGATCCGGGTTGTAGGCGGCGTAGGAGAGCAGTCCGGTCACGAACAGGATGCTGATCCCGAACAGCAGGACCAGCCCGAACACGGCCGTCAGCCACGGCCCGCGCAGGGGACTGCGCCAAAACCCCGGCCGGGCCGGCCCCGGCGGCGGACCCGAATCCAGCAGCATGCGCATCCGCTCCCGGATCCGTGCCTTCTCCGGACCCCGGGCAGGAGACGGTCCGCCGGCCGGCGCAGGGCCCGGCGGGGGACCGCTGCCCGGGCGCGGTGAGCCGGGCACGGCAGCAGCCTCGGGCTTCGGGCTGGAGGTCGGCTGGGCATCGTGCCGTGGAGAACCCTCAGGGGAAGGGGGCTGGCCCTTCGGTTCCCCAGCCGGGCGCTTCATCTCATTCTCGTGCGGGTGGTCGCCGTCCATGTGGTCGCCTTCCCCTGGGCAACGACCGTGCGCTGCGTCGTCAGATCGATCGTCCGGCCTGGTCCAGCCGCGCCGTGGCTCGTCTCGGAGACCGAGCCCGTGAAGCCGACTGCTGCGTTGTCCGTCGTGGCGGTACGCAACGGGCTGTGGCCGCGAGAAGAGGTGGCAGCCACAGCCCGGCGACGGTCATGCCGCTGCCCGCCGCTCAACGTTCATCCTGCCCTCGGCGGCCATTTCTCGCCTGCGGTGGCCGCCGCATGTGGGGCGAATCAACCCACACGGACTACATGCCTGCGACTCGCGCCCGGCCCCTTGCTCGTGGCACCCATGGGCCACTTCGACTCATCGTCCCGGATTCGTGGCTGTGGTCCGCAGCCGCGCCCCACCAACTATGGCCGGAGGCCGGGTCGGAGCTACCGCCAGCGGGCTTGGCCGACTGTCCACGCAGCGGACGGCGGCCCGGCACGTCCTCGTCTCCCAAGGACGTGCCGGGCCGAATGGCGCACAGTGGATGCCGTAGGCCGCTACTTCGGCATGAGGACGGTGTCGACGATGTAGACGTTGGCGTTGGCGGTCTTCACGTTCCCGCACACCACGTTCGAGGTGTCGTTGACCTTGTAGGACTCGCCGGATCCCATGGTGGTGACCATGCCCTTCTGCAGGGTCTCGAACGAGCCGTTCTCCAGCTGCTTGGGGGTGAGCTTCTGGCCGACGACGTGGTAGGTAAGGATCTTCGTGAGGGTGGCCTTGTCGGAGAGGACCTTGTCGAGGTCGGCCTTCGGGATCTTCGCGAAGGCGTCATTGGTCGGCGCGAAGACCGTGATGTCCTTCGCGTTGTTCAGGGTGTCGACGAGGCCGGCCTGCTTGACGGCGGCGACCAGGGTGGACAGGGCCGGGTTGTTGGAGGCGGCGGTGGCGACCGGGTCCTTGGCCATGCCGTCGAAGGAACCGGCACCTTCCTTGGGCACGCCGGCGCAGGCCGCACCGAAGGGCTGGGCACCCGTCATCGCGTCGCCGGAAGGGGTGCCCTCACCGGTCTTGGCCTCATCTCCCGCGGCTGCGCTGGGGGCGGCCTTGGTATCGCTGCCGGAGTCCGAGCAGGCGGCAAGGGAGAAGGGCAGCAGAGCGGCTGCCGCGACGGCGATCGCGGTGCGGCGGATCTTCATGCTGTTCATGGCGTTCTACTCCTTGAAGGGGGGTGTCTGTACTGGCTGGAATTGGTTGGTTGTGGTGCCGGGCCGGGAGAAGGGGCCGGTCCGGTGGTCTAGGGGACGGTCACGAAGACGCTGTGCCGGCCGCTCGCCCCGTCGGGGATCGTGCGGGTGCGCTCTTCCGTCTGCACCTGCCCGGTGCCGTCGGTCGCTCGGACAGTGATGGTGTGTCCGCCGGGGGTGGCCTGCCAGGGGTAGGACCACTGGCGCCAGGTGTCGACGGTGTCCTGGACGGCAAGGTCGGCGTCCTGCCAGGGCCCGTCGTCGATGCGTACCTCGACACGGGTGATGCCGCGATGCTGGGCCCAGGCGACACCCGCGACCGTGGACGGGCCGGCAGCGGGGCGGGCGAACGGCTTGGGGGTGTCGATGCGGGCCTGCGTCTTGATCGGTGCCTTTCGGGCCCACTTGCGTTTGACCCAGTACGGGTCGTACGCGTCGAAGGTGGTGAGCTCGATGTCCGTGATCCACTTGCAGGCCGACACATACCCGTACAGGCCCGGGACGAGCATCCGGACGGGGTAGCCGTGGTCGAACGGCAGGGGCTCCCCGTTCATGCCGACCGCCAGAACGGCGTCCCGGCCGTCCATGACGTCCTCGACCGGTGAGCCGAGGGTCATCCCGTCCACCGAGCGGGCGACCAGCTGATCGGCCCTGCCGCCGCGTGAAGGCGGCCGGACACCGGCCTCCTCGAGGAGGCCGGCGAGGGGCACACCGAGCCAGCGGGCGTTGCCGATGTAAGGGCCCCCGACCTCGTTGGAGACACAGGTCAGCGTGATGTCGCGTTCGATGAGCGGGCGGGCCAGGAGCTGGTCGAGGGTGTAGGTGCGGGGGCGGGCGACGCCCTTGCCGTGGATGCGCAGCCGCCAGGTCCCGGCATCCACCCGGGGAACGACGAGGGCGGTGTCGACGCGGTAGAAGTCCTGGTTCGGTGTGGTGAACGGGCTGATTCCCGGCACCTTCAGCTGGACCCCCGACGGCATGGGCGGAGCCGGGGAGGCGGGTTTCGGCAGCACCAGACTGTTGCGGGAGGCGGTGGCACCCTGACCCTGACGGCTGGCGAAGAACCGGCCGAGTGCCCCCGCGGTCGTGGCAGCCCCGGCGGTTGCGACCGCTGCGGTCAGGAAACCCCTTCTGCTCCACCCGGCCCCGCCGGCCCCAGTGCCTGAGGATTCCGGAGCGGCCTTCGACGCCAGGAGGTGGAGCGTCAGCGCGCCTGCGACCGCTCCCGCGATCGAGGGGAGCGCGTCACCGACCCCGGTCGAATCCGGACGGCTCAGGGCCGCGCCGGCGCCGACGATCCCGAAGAGCAGCGCACCGGCGGAACCGGCACGGCGGTGCCGCAGGCTGAGCATGCCCAGCCCCATGGCGATGAGCGCGAGGACGGCGAGGATCCCCAGCTGCAGCACGGTTTTGTCGTTCTCCCCGAACGTGCGGATCGCGAAGTCCTTCACCGCGGCTGGCGTCCGGTCAATCGCGGCCCCGCCGACGACGGTCACGGGCCCCGCCGACGGCCGCAGCAGCCCGGCGACCAGCTCCGCGACGGCAAGAGCCGTGAACGCGGCCAGAAGTCCGGCCAGCGCGCCCAGGGCGGCGCGGGAGAGGGTGCTGCGAAAGCTGCTCACACCCGCCATTCGGCGTGACCCACCCGGCGGATGGGTCCCACACCCGAAAGAGTGAATCGCCTTCTGTCATGGCTACGGCGCGGACGTGGATTGAGTAGGCCGGGCAAGGGCACCGGCCGGCGGAGTGCGGGACGGAGCGCCGTCACCGGGGGCCTTGTCGCCCGGCAGGTGTACGGGCCACCAGGTCCGGTGTCCGAGGTCAAGGATGAGAGCGGGGACGAGGAACAGCCGCACGAGAAGGGTGTCGACCAGGACACCGATCGCGACGATGCAGCCGATCTGGGCGAGATAGAGCAGGGGCATCGCGCACAGCGCGGCGAACGTGGCGGCCAGGACGAGGCCGGCGGCGCTGATGACGCCGCTGGTGGTCTCCAACCCCCTCCGAACACCGGCAGTAGTGCCCCGTTCGACTGCTTCGCCGCGGATTCGGTGAACGAGGAAGATGTTGTAGTCCACGCCGAGCGCGACGAGAAAGACGAAAGAGAACAGCACCACAGCGGGCTCGGTGGCCGTGCCGCCCAGAACCACCCGGAACACCAGTGCGGCGGCACCGAACGCGGTGAACAGACTGCCCCAGGCGGCCGCGACCAGCAGCAGCGGCAGGAGCAGGCAGCGCAGCAGGACGATCAGGACGGCCAGGACCACCAGCAGTACCAGCGGCATGATCAGCCGGTGGCCGCGCACGGACGCCGTATGCAGATCGGCGAGCTGTGCGCTCTGCCCGCCGACCAACGCCCCCGTCCCGACAAGGGAGGCGCGAAGCCGGCCGACGGTGCGCCGGGCCTGCGCGCTGTCCGGGGCGTCCCTCAGCGTCGCAAGGATCTGCACCCTGGCGCCAGGCCCGGACCGTGTGACGACCGCGGTCGCCACCCCCTGCGCCGCCGTGACCCGATTGTGCGCCTCGGCTGTCCGGGCGGGCGGAGCAAGGATGACGACGGGACTTGCCGTACCGGCGGGGAAGTGGCGGGAGAGGACGCTCTGTCCGGTCACCGAGGGCGCGGTAGCCGGCAGTGCCTGGTGCAGCGGGACACCGCTCTGGGCGAGCAGCGGCGCACAGGCCGCTCCTGCGGCGAGCAGGACGAGGCAGCCGAGCCACACTCGGCGCGGCCGGCGCTCGATCGCCCGCGCCCACCATGTCCGTCCTCCCCCCGCCCGGGTCCTGTCGCGTGGCCGCAGCGCGCGTGGGCCGCACAGAGTCAGGACGGCCGGCAGGAAGGTCAGCGAAACGGCAGCACAGCAGATCATGGCGATCGCCACCGCCGGTCCCAGCGCGCGCTCGGAGGGCAGGGC
>NZ_JBICYT010000017.1:0-171798 GCF_043201215.1 Streptomyces sp. NPDC048331
CGCCCCGCCGCCCCCCCCCCCCCCCCGGCCCCCGCCCCGGGCCCCCCCCCCCCCCCCCCGCCGGCCCCCCCCCCCCCCCGGGCCCCGCCGCCCCCCCCCCCCGCGCCCGTATGCGGGGGAGGCCGGTCAGACGGTCAGGACGATCTTGCCGCGGGTGCGGCCCGCGGCGCTCAGCTCCCAGGCCTTGGCGGCCTCGGCGAGCGGCAGCGCGTGTTCCACGTTGACCGTGAGCTTCCCCGCGTCGGCCAGTTCCGCCAGGAAGGTCAGGTCGGCGGTGTCCGGGCGCACCCACAGCTGGTGCGCACCCTTGGCGGCCGCGGCGTAGTCGGCGATGGAGACCACCCGGTGGCGTTCCTTGACCAGGGACTGCAGCGTCCCGATGACATCGTCGCCGTAGAAGTCCAGGCCCGCGTCGATGCCTTCGGGTGCGAGCTCGCGGATCCGGTCCGCCATTCCCTCCCCGTACAGCACGGGCTCGGCGCCGAGGGAGCGCAGGTAGTCGTGGTTGTGCGCGCCCGCCGTACCGATGACCCGCAGGCCGAGCGCGACCGCGATCTGCACGCCGAAGGATCCGGTGCCACCGGCCGCGGAGTGGATGACCACGGTCTCCCCGGCCTTGAGGCCGACGCGGGTGAGCGACTGGTAGGCGGTGAGGCCGGCCAGCGGGAGGCCCGCGGCCTGCTCGAAGCTCAGCTCGCGGGGTTTGCGGGCGAGGGTGCGCACGGGGGCGGACACCAGCTCCGCGTACGTGCCGAGCTCGACCCACTCCTTGCGGACGTAGCCGTAGACCTCGTCGCCGACGGCGTGGTCGAAGGTGTCCTCGCCGACCGCCTCGACGACTCCGGCCACGTCCCAGCCGGGTATGACCGGGTACCGGACTTCGAGGATCGGGTCGAGATATCCGGCGGCGAGCTTCCAGTCCACCGGGTTGACCCCGGCGGCCTTGACACGCACGAGCACCTCGCCCGGCCCCACCTTGGGCCGCGCTACGTCAACGAGCTTCAATGTGGCGGGAGTTCCGTATGCGCTGTATGCGATGGCCTTCATGATCGCCCCCAACGCGGTCCCGCAGTAGGGTATTCCGCAGGGTCGACCCGGGGCGCTCGACGACGGAACGCGACATCTCCTACCCTGCCCCGGCAGGGGGTGGCGCCTGGGCGGGGGGATCCAGCGGTAGCCACTCGACCTCGCCGCCGCGCAGATCACCTCTGAACGTCAGCGCCTCACGGCCCACGCCCAGTGCCGTGAGCAGGATGTCGATCGCGGCTTCGTCCTCCTCCGTGTCCCGGATGACGAACTTCCGCCTCCGCTTCGACCGAACCCTACTCGGGGCCGACCGGCCGACCGGCCGAACCCCCGGGATCTGCCCCAGCCCCGCGCCGGGCCGCAGGGGAGGCCATGGGAAGGCCATGGGGGAGGCGGTGCGCCCCGTCAGGCCGGCAGGGTGTTGTGGTGCGAGCTCCGTCGGGCCGCGCTGAAGAGTGCCTGGATCTGCGTACCGGCCTGCTCGACGTCGTCGAGCGGAGAGGGGAACGCCAGCCGTACGTCGCGGTGGCCGCGCCGTTCCTCCAGGCGCAGGGTGATCCCGTAGCGGTCCATGGCGACCGGCAGCGCGCGGAGCACGGTGGCGGTGGGCAGCGGCCGGATCAGGCGCAGCAGCAGGGTGACGAGGTCGTGGTGGTCGTCGAGGAGGTGGGTGAGCATACCCGCCTCGTACGGGGACAGCGGGTCGGGGCAGGACGCGTCCAGCTCTTCGAGGCCGACGTGCGAGCGGCCCTCCGGGGTCTCCAGGACGGCCCGGTCGAACTCCATGCAGGTGGAGTCGGCGCCGGAGCCTTGGGCCAGGTCGGAGTAGGGGGTCAGCAGGCGGCCGAGCACGGTGACGCGGGCCCGCACCCGGTCCCGTACGGGGGTGGGGGCGATGTCCGTGAACTCCAGCCGGATCGTGGGCCGGAACTCGGACTCGCCCCCGGGCTCGGCGGGGTGCAGGTGCAGTCGGCCCATCGGGTCGCTGCCGTCGAGGTGGCGGACCTCGGAGCGCTGTCCGTCGGTCACCACGGTCATGGAGTGCGCGGCGGTCAGGATCGACCGGATGCGCTCGGCATCGGTGGGCCGGTCGGCCGGGGTGGCGGGGGCACCGATCAGGCGCATGCGGATCTCTCCTCGTCCGAGTGACTTAGGTATGCCTAACCTAACCTATCTGGCTCTCCGGGAGTACCCGGGACGCTCGTGTCGTTGTTGGGCTGAACGGGTGAAACGCGAGAGGATGGGGGGATGCACATGAAGCGCACGGCCGAGGCGGCCCGGTGAGCAGGTACGACGTCACCGACGAACAGTGGGAGGGGCTCGCGCAGGTGGTCCCCCTGCGCAGTCGCAACGAATGGCCCTCCCGGGTGGACCACCGCACGATTCCCACGGCGCCCGGGGCGTCGGCGGCGGAGCAGCGGCGCTTCGTGGTGATCAGAGTCCAGATCTTCGCGGACGCGCGGGAGGTGGCGGAGTACCTGATCGCGCAGATCCCGGTCCTGCTCGACCTCACCGGGGCGGACAGCGAAGTGGCCAAGCGGATCCTGGACTTCAGCAGCGGTGTGGTCTTCGGCCTGGGCAGCGGGATGCACCGGGTGGACCGGAACGTCTTCCTGCTCGCGCCGGTGGGGACCGAGGTCGAGGGGATCGCGGCCGCGGCCGTCCCCCGATCGTAGGAAGGTCCCCGCGAGGGAACGGTTCGCCGGAGCCACGGGGGGTCCGGCGGGCCGTACCGTCCCGCGCATGGACGCCATTTCGGACGCGACGGCGCTGGGCGCGCCGGCCGCCGTCGCGTTAGCCGACACCCCAGCCGTTCCCGTTCCCTCAGCTGTTCCTGTACCCGTTCCTCCAGTCGTTCCTGCTCCCGCGGCCGCCGCCGGGGCGGCGGAGGGCGACGCCCCGGTCGTGCCCGCCCAAGCCCGCCCCGCCGAGCCCGCGCAGCGGCATCCGCGGCCCGTGGTGACCGAGCTGCGGCTCTCCGCCTTCGGCCCGCACCGCTCGGCGGTCTTCCCGCTCGGCCCCGTCACCCTCTTCGCCGGGCCGAGCGGCAGCGGCAAGTCCCAGGCCCTGACCGCCTACGAGGCCTTGGCCGGGCTGGGCTCCGGGGCCACGCTGGAGGAGGCCTTCCCGGATCCGCGGGCCCGCATCCCCGACCGGGCCGTCCCCGACGCGCAGCGCCGGCGCGGGATCCGGCTCGGCTGCACCGTGGACGGCCCCGTCGGCCCGGTCCGGCTCGACCTCGCCGTCCAGGTCGAGCCCACCCTGCGGATCGTCGGCGAGCGGCTCTCCCAGGACGGGCAGATCCTGCTCGCCACCGCCCTGCGCGACCCCGGCCGACGCTCGGTCCAGGCCGCGTGGCTCACCGGTGGCGCCGTCGGCGTCACCCGGGCCCCGCTGCCCGACGACCGGCTGGGCACGGCGCTGCTCCCGCTCCGCGTCGCCGGTTCCACCGCGGGCCAGCGCCAGGTATTGGCCGCCGCCGAACAGGTGGTCGTGGCCCTGCGCGCGGTGTTCCCGTGCGACCCCCGCCCGGACCGGATGCGTGCCGCCGTCGCGCCGGGGGAAGGGCGGCTGCTGGGCGACTGCGCCAACCTGGCCGATGTGCTGCGCCGGACCCGTAGCGAATGCGGTACCCGCCACGCACTGCTGGCGGAGGCGGCCCGGACCGGTTGCGCCGGGTCCGTGGCGGGGCTGGACGTACGGGCTCCCGCGGGCGGTGGCCCCGTCGAGGCGGTGCTGGACCGCGGCCCCGGCCGGCCCGCGACCGAGCTGGCCCGGCTGGGCGCGGGCGAACTCCGCTTCCTCGCGCTGGCCCTGGTCCTGCTCACCGGACCGGGGGTGCTGGCCATGGAACCGGCGGCCGAACTGCTCTCCGCGCGGCAGGCGCTGACGGTGCTGGCCGACGACTTCGACCGGGCCCTCGACGGGTGCCAGAGCGCCGAGCTGTTGCGCCTGGCCCTGCTGTCCTGCGGCCGCGGCCATGTCCGGCTCGTGGCGGCGGTGGGGGAGGGGACCGCGGCGGCCGCCCGCGACCTGCCGGGCGTCGCGATGGTAGACCTGACGGCATGAGCGAGACGCAGGAACAGCCCGAGCGACGGCCGGAGTCGCCGGAGGGGCGGCCCGCCGACGGGCCGGGTGAGGGGATCGACGACCGGCCTGACGAGCGGATCGGCGACCGGCCTGACGAGCGGATCGGTGACCGGCCCGACGAGCGGCTGGACCGACTGCAGCGTCGGCTCGCGCGGTTCGCGGCCGCGCGCGGCTGGGAGCCGTACCACACGCCCAAGAACCTGGCGGTGGCGCTGAGTGTGGAGGCGTCCGAACTGGTCGAGATCTTCCAGTGGTTGACGCCCGAGCAGTCGGCGAAGGTCATGGAGAAGCCGGAATCGGCCCACCGCGTGGCCGACGAGGTGGCCGACGTGCTCGCGTATCTGCTGCAGTTCTGTGAGGTTCTCGGGGTGGATGTGCTGGATGCGCTCGCCGCGAAGATCGAGAGGAACGAACTCCGCTTTCCCGTGCCGGGTACATCGACACCGAATCGTCACTCTTCGGAGTGATGGACTCATCCACAATCACGTTTGTGTCCACATTTTCCGAATACCCCTGGCTTTACTGGCTCATTGCCCTCACTCTGGGTAGTGGTGAGGATGGCGGGATGTCGTGCGGACGGGGGACGGCATATGGATGCGGTACGGCTCATCGCGGCCGGCCGGCACGCGCTGGCACAGAGTGGGGTCGCGTGGGACATCGTGGGCGAGGCCTGGCAGGCCCAGGCGCTCGCGCAGGGCATAGGGAGCTATCTGGCGGTCACCGGGCCGCCGGAGCTGAGATCGGAGGCACGGGGACTGGGGGAAGCGGGAGGCAGAGGCTGCGGGGTGCTCGACCGGGCGGCCCTGCGCGGAGAGGGCAGCGCGCCCGAGTATCCGCCGAGAGCCGCGCAGTTGAGTGAGGTGTCGGACGTCCGGCAGGCGATGCTCGGACTCCAGGCGCTGCTGGGCGAAGTGGGGATAGCCCTGGTCGGGGTGGCCTGCGGGACGGACGACGAGGCCCTGTACTGGCAGTGCATAGAGTCGATCGACGCGGCCGACGAGTCGAGCGACCGGGTGCGGGCGATCCTGCGCCGCATGGTGGTCCGGGAGCGGGGGTCCGCCTCGGGCGTGGCCTGAGGGCGCTGCGGATGGGTCCCGCCGCGCTCGGCGGGACCCGCGTGGTCAGGACGGCCGGGAGGACGGACGCTCGCTCTCGGTGGTGCGGTCCGTGGCGGCCTGGAGGTCGGCGTCGAGCTGGGACAGGTCGGCGTTGAGCGCCGCCATCAGTTCTTCCATCTGCTGGAGCAGGCCCTTCGGCGCGCCGTCCCCCTGGGCGGCTGCCGCAGGCTCCTGACCTGCCCGGTCGTGTGCTGCCTGTGCTGCCTGTCCGATCGGTCCGGTGTGTCGGTGGGTATCCGGCACGGCCTCGTGGGACATGGCGGCCTCCTCGGCCCTGGCCCTTCCAAGGCGGAAGGGGGCGGTGGACGCACCTGCGGGACGCCGCCGGCGCGCGGGCCGGGCGGTCCGGCTCCGTCCGAGCCAACGATCACCGTCCGGGCTGGTCACTGGCGCGCCCGGGCGTGGACCGTCCGGTTGACGAGGATTCACCCTGCGGGGGCGGGAAGTGCAGGATGGAGAGTATGGATCTTCGCATCTTCACCGAGCCCCAGCAGGGCGCGAGCTACGACACCCTCCTGACCGTCGCCAAGGCCACCGAGGACCTGGGCTTCGACGCCTTCTTCCGCTCCGACCACTATCTGCGCATGGGATCCGCCGACGGCCTGCCCGGCCCCACCGATGCCTGGATCACCCTCGCGGGCCTGGCCCGGGAGACCGAGCGGATCCGCCTCGGCACCCTGATGACGGCGGGAACCTTCCGGCTGCCCGGAGTCCTCGCCATCCAGGTGGCCCAGGTCGACCAGATGTCCGGCGGCCGTATCGAACTGGGGCTCGGCGCGGGCTGGTTCGAGGAGGAGCACAAGGCGTACGGGATCCCCTTCCCGGCGGACCGGATGTCCCGGCTGGAGGAGCAGCTCGCCATCGTCACCGGCCTGTGGGCCACGGAGGCCGGCGCCACCTTCGACCACGCGGGCAAGCACTACCAGGTGGAGAACTCGCCCGCGCTCCCCAAGCCCGCCCAGGCCAAGGTGCCCGTCCTCGTCGGCGGCCACGGGGCCAAACGCACCCCGCGGCTCGCCGCCCGGTACGCGGACGAGTTCAACATGCCCTTCGCGTCGATCGCGGACAGCGAGCGGCAGTTCGCCCGCGTCCGGGAGGCGGCCGAGGAGGCCGGGCGGGGGCCCGACGCCCTCCGCTACTCCAACGCCCTCGTCGTCTGCGTGGGCAAGGACGACGCCGAGGTGGCCCGCCGGGCCGCCGCCATCGGACGGGACGTCGACGAGCTCAAGGCCAACGGCCTGGCCGGTTCTCCGGCCGAGGTCGTGGAGAAGATCGGTGCCTACGGCGCCGTCGGAGCCTCCCGCGTCTACCTCCAGTTGCTCGACCTCCACGACCTGGACCACCTGGAGCTGATCTCCGCCCAGGTGCTCTCCCAGGTCCGCTAGGACGGGGAAAGCCGTGCCACGCGCCGTCGGCCCGCTCGCCGAAGCCCTCGCCCGCCGAGCCGTGCTCCTGGACGGCGGGCTCAGCAACCAACTCGCCGCCCAGGGCTGCGACCTGTCCGGAGACCTTTGGTCGGGCCGGGTGCTCGCCGAGCATCCGGACCAGGTGGTGGCCGCCCACACGGCGTACGCGCGGGCCGGCGCCGAGGTACTGATCACCGCCAGTTACCAGGTCGGCTACGAGGCCTTCGCCGCCCACGGTCACGACCGCGCCGAGACCACCGCCCTGCTGCGGCGCAGTGTGCGCCTGGCCGCCCGGGTGGCCGAGGCCGCCGACCAGGAGGTGTGGGTGGCCGCCTCCGTGGGCCCGTACGGAGCGGTGCTCGCGGACGGCTCCGAGTACCGCGGCCGGTACGGGTTGGGTGTGCGCGAACTCGCCGCCTTCCACCGGCCCCGCGTCGAGGCCCTGCTCGCCGCCGGCCCCGACGTCCTGGCCGTGGAGACGATCCCGGACACCGACGAGGCCGAGGCGCTGCTCACCGTCCTCGCGGAGACCGGCGCCCCCGCCTGGCTCTCCTACACGGTGGCCGACGGTCGCACCCGGGCCGGGCAACCCCTGCGCGAGGCGTTCGCCCTCGCCGCAGCCTCCCCGCAGGTGATCGCGGTCGGTGTCAACTGCTGTGATCCCGCCGATGTCCTGCCCGCGCTCGAGGCGGCCGCCTCCGTCACCGCGAAACCGCTGCTGGCCTACCCCAACGACGGCTCCGTCTGGAACGCCACCACCCGCACCTGGCACTCACCCGAAGCCCCCGCCCCCTGGCCCACCCACGCCTGGCGCACCACCGGAGCCCGCCTCGTCGGCGGTTGCTGCCGCATCGGCCCGGACCGGATCGCGGAGTTGGGCGCCGACGTCCTGCGTCACTGACGCCAGTGCTTGTCCCGGCAGGTGTACACGCGGCCCTTGTACGTGCCGGTGGCGCCGGCCGGGGAGCAGAAGGCGCCGGGCCTGATGGTGCCGACGCTGTCCGACCCGCCGGAGGAGCCCGTCGACCCGCCCGAGGAACCGGTCGAGCCGTCCTCCTCGACCGTCGGCTCGGGGGTGGGCGTCGTGGGGGTGGGCTTCGGCGTGGTCTTCGGGCGCAGGAGGGAGTCCTTCCCGGTCGGGCAGGTCGTACCGGGTGCGACGAGGTGGACGGTGACCGGGACGGACTTCGACGCGAGCGGGGTGCCCGCCGCGGGCTCCTGGAAGCACACGACCCACGTCGCGTGGTCGGCCGCCGGCGTCACGTCCTTGTACGCGCCGAGGGCGGTCAACCGGGTGTCGACCACGGCTTCCACGGCCTTCTCCGCCGAGGCGAAGGGGGTGCCGACGACCGAGGGCATCACCACGGCAGGGGCCGGTGGCTGCTGCGTGGCCGCCGGCGCCGAGGACCGGGGCGTGTCCGTCGCCGTCGCGGCGGCCGGGGACTTGGCGTCGTCGCCGGTCTTCTTCGACGAATCCGGTGACAGGAAGACCAGCAGGAACCAGAGGCCCGACAGGACCGAGGCGATGATCTTCTTCTTCTGGCTCCACCGGCTCATCCAGACCAGTGCGATGCCCGCCGGAGCGAACAGGACAAGGGCGGCGATGATCAGCGCCGGGTGTTGCCACCAGCGTCGTATCGGCTGGAACGGCGTGTGGGAGTGAGGCGGAGGGTACACAGGGCTCCTGAGGGCACGGGGATAACGGTTGTGTTCAAGCCAGCACAGAGTGTCAAAACGTGACCGACTTTGTAGGGGAAACGTGAAGATCACTTACGGAGCTGTTCGGACGACCGACCGCCGACGGCCCGTCCCGGCGCACGTAAAACGTGGTGGTCCCCTGAGCAGCCTCAACGCATACTCGGACGTGTGTTCCTGACGATCTCCACCACCGGCTCCCCTGAACGACCCGCCACCGACCTGGGCTACCTGCTGCACAAGCATCCCGGGAAGACGCAGGCGTTCTCCACCTCCTACGGCACCGCCCATGTCTTCTACCCCGAGGCCTCGGCCCAGCGGTGCACGGCGGCCCTGTTGCTGGAGGTGGATCCCGTCGCGCTCGTGCGGCGCGGCCGGGGCAAGGGCCGGGGCGGGGCGCCGGACGCCGCGCTCGCGCAGTACGTGAACGACCGGCCGTACGCCGCGTCCTCGCTGCTCGCCGTCGCGCTCGGCGGAGTGTTCCGCACCGCGCTCAAGGCGCAGTGCGCCGCCCGTCCGGAGCTGCCGGAGCAGGTGCGGCCGCTGCGCGTCGAGATCCCGGTGCTGCCCGCCCGCGGCGGCGCCGCGCTCGTGCACCGGCTGTTCGGCCCGCTCGGCTGGGACCTCGTCGAGGCCGAGGCCGTACCGCTCGACGAGCAGTTCCCCGAGTGGGGGGACTCCCGCTACGTCCGGCTCGTCCTGGAGGGCGAGCTGCGTCTCGCCGACGTGCTGCGCCAGCTCTACGTGCTGCTGCCGGTCCTGGACGATGCCAAGCACTACTGGATCGCGCAGGACGAGGTCGACAAGCTGCTGCGCGCCGGCGACGGTTGGCTCGCGGCCCACCCCGAGAACGGACTGATCACCTCCCGCTACCTGGCCCGGCACAAGCGGCTGACCCAGGACGCCATCGAGCGCCTGGAACTGGTCCGCCTCGCCGAGGCCGACGGCAGCGAGGTCGAGGAGATCGACAACGCGGTCGACGAGACCCGCGACACCGAGGAGCGGCCCGTGCCGCTCGCCGTGCAGCGGCGCGAGGCGATCCTGGCCGCCCTGCGGGGCGCCGGCGCCCAGCGGGTGCTGGACCTCGGCTGCGGCCAGGGCCAGTTGCTCCAGGCGCTGCTCGGGGACCCGACGTACTCCGAGATCGTCGGTATGGACGTGTCCGTACGGGCCCTGCAGATCGCGGCCCGGCGGCTGCGACTGGACCGGATGGGCGAGCGGCAGAGCGCGCGCCTGAAGCTCCTGCAAGGCTCGCTGGCGTACACCGACAAGCGGCTGGCCGGCTACGACGCGGCCGTGCTCAGCGAGGTCATCGAGCACCTGGACCCGGAGCGGCTGCCCGCGCTGGAGTACGCGGTGTTCGGCTCGGCCCGCCCCCGCACGGTCCTCGTCACCACCCCCAACGTCGAGTACAACGTGCGCTGGGAGACCCTGCCCGCCGGGCACGTCCGCCACGGCGACCACCGCTTCGAGTGGACCCGCGAGGAGTTCCGCGCGTGGGCCGAGGAGGTCGGGCGGCGCCACGGCTACGCGGTGGGGTACGCGCCCGTCGGCGACGACGACCCCGAGGTCGGTCCGCCGACCCAGATGGCCGTCTTCACGCAGAGCGATCCCACCGACACCACAGACGCCGCGGACACCGTGGACACCGCGGACACCACCGACACCACCGACACCCCGAAGGAGGGCGAGGCAGCATGACCAGCACCGAGACCCCCCGTACGCGCACACTTCCCGTCACCGACCTGTCCCTCGTCGTCCTGATCGGGGCCACCGGATCGGGCAAGTCCACCTTCGCCCGCAAGCACTTCAAGGCCACCGAGGTCATCTCCTCCGACTACTGCCGGGGCCTGGTCTCCGACGACGAGAACGACCAGAGCGTCAGCCGCGACGCCTTCGACGTCCTGCACTACATCGCGGGCAAGCGCCTCGCCGCCGGCCGACTCACCGTCGTCGACGCCACCAGCGTCCAGGCCGACGCCCGCCGACAGCTGGTCCAGCTCGCCCGCGAGCACGACGTGCTGCCCATCGCCATCGTCCTGGACCTGCCCGAGCAGGTCTGTGCCGAGCGCAACGCCGCCCGCCCTGACCGGGCCGGCCTGCCCCGCGCGGTCATCCAGCGGCACCGCCGCGACCTGCGGCGCTCGCTGCGCGGTCTGGAGCGCGAGGGCTTCCGCAAGGTCCACGTGCTGCGCTCCGTCGACGAGGTCGAGACCGCCGAGGTGGTCCTGGAGAAGCGGTTCAACGACCTCACCCACCTCACCGGCCCCTTCGACATCGTCGGCGACATCCACGGCTGCTCCTCCGAACTGGAGACCCTGCTCGCCAAGCTCGGCTACGAGGACGGGGTCCACCCCGAGGGCCGCACCGCCGTCTTCGTCGGCGACCTCGTCGACCGCGGCCCCGACAGCCCCGGCGTGCTGCGCCGCGTCATGGGCATGGTGAAGTCCGGCAACGCCCTGTGCGTGCCCGGGAACCACGAGAACAAGCTCGGCCGTTACCTGAAGGGCTCCAAGGTCCAGCGGACCCACGGCCTGGCCGAGACCATCGAGCAGCTGGAGAAGGAGCCGGAGGAGTTCGTCGAGGAGGTGCGGGAGTTCATCCGCGGCCTCGTCAGCCACTACGTCCTCGACGGCGGCAAACTGGTGGTCTGCCACGCCGGCCTGCCCGAGAAGTACCACGGCCGTACCTCCGGCCGGGTCCGGTCGCACGCCCTCTACGGGGAAACCACCGGCGAGACCGACGAGTTCGGCCTGCCCGTGCGCTACCCGTGGGCCGAGGACTACCGGGGCAAGGCCGTCGTGGTCTACGGACACACCCCGGTCCCCGACACCACCTGGATCAACAACACCATCTGCCTCGACACCGGCGCCGTCTTCGGCGGCCGGATGACCGCCCTGCGCTGGCCCGAGCGCGAACTGGTCGACGTACCTGCCGAGAAGGTCTGGTACGAGCCGGTCAAGCCGCTCGTCGCCGAGGCGCCGGGCGGGCACGACGGCCGCCCGCTCGACCTGGCCGACGTGCACGGCCGCCGGGTCGTGGAGACCCGGCACCTGGGCAACGTCAACGTGCGCGAGGAGAACGCGGCCGCGGCCCTGGAGGTCATGAGCCGCTTCGCGGTGGACCCCCGCCTCGTCCCGTACCTGCCGCCGACCATGGCGCCCACGGCCACTTCCCGCGAGGACGGCTACCTGGAGCACCCGGCCGAGGCCTTCGCCCAGTACCGCAAGGACGGCGTCGCCCAGGTGGTGTGCGAGGAGAAGCACATGGGCTCCCGCGCCACGGTCCTCGTCTGCAAGGACGCCGACGCGGCCCGGACCCGCTTCGGCGTGGACGGACCCACGGGCTCCGTCTACACCCGCACCGGGCGGCCCTTCTTCAAGGAGCCGGAGGTCACCGAGGAGGTCCTCACCCGGCTGCGCTCGGCGGTCACCGACGCCGGCCTGTGGGAAGAGCTCGACACCGACTGGCTGCTGGTCGACGGGGAACTCCTGCCCTGGTCCCTGAAGTCCACCGGCCTGTTGCGCAACCAGTACGCCGCCGTGGGCGCGGCCTCCGGCGCCGTCTTCCCGGGCGCCATCGCCGCCCTGGAGGCGGCCACCGCCCGGGGTGTCGACACCGGCGAGCTGCTGGAGCGCCAGCGCGGTCGGGCGGCCGACGCGGCGGCTTTCACCGACTCCTACCGGCGCTACTGCTGGACCACCGACGGGCTGGAGGGCGTACGGTTCGCGCCGTTCCAGCTGCTGGCGGTGGCCGGGCGGTCGCTGGCCGCGGTGCCCCACGACGAGCAGCTGTTCTGGCTGGACCGCCTGGTCGCCGCGGACGAGGCGGCCGGCACCGGGCTGCTGCGCCGCACCGGCCGGATCCTGGTGGACACCGCGGACGAGGACTCCGTACGGGCCGGGACCGACTGGTGGCTGGAACTGACGGCCGCCGGCGGCGAGGGCATGGTCGTCAAGCCGCTCCAGGCGTACGCCAAGGACGGCAAGGGCCGACTGGTCCAGCCCGGGGTCAAGGTGCGCGGACGTGAGTACCTGCGGATCATCTACGGCCCGGAGTACACCCGCCCGGACCACCTGGAGCGGCTGCGGGAGCGGTTCCTCGGGCACAAGCGCTCGCTCGCCCTGCGCGAGTACGCGCTCGGGCTGGAGGCCCTGGACCGGCTGGCGGCCGACGAGCCGCTGTGGCGGGTCCACGAGGCGGTCTTCGCAGTGCTCGCGCTGGAGTCGGAGCCGGTCGACCCGCGCCTGTGAGCCGGCACCTTCGCGGGAGCGGGCCGCGTCAGCACGGCCCGTAAAGGGGTGGCCCCCGTACGGCCTCGAATTAGGTCGTATGGGGGAACTTTCGCGGAGAACTCCGGGAAATCCACCGGCGGGATCGTTCATCCAGGGCAGCGGAATGTCCGCGACCCTGGAAGGACGGAACGTCACCTATGAAGATGACCGCGCGCGGAAGCATTGCGGCACTCCTGACCTGTATGGCCGCGGCCGGTGCGGCCACCCCGGCCATGGCCCAATCGGTGCCGGTCGATCTCCCGCTCGACGCCGTGAAGACGACGCTGGGCGTGGACACCCCGCGCGTGGGCACGGGCGTGCCGATGCCGGTCACGGGAGCGCCCGAGGCGCCCCGCTTCCACAAGGGGAACATGCTCCCGACCCCACTGCTCCCGTCGGTCCCGATCGGTACCGAGCTCGGCCGCACCCTCGTCACCTCCCCGGTGCCGAACCTGCTGGGCAAGCCGGAGACGGACGGCGAGGGTTCCGTCGAGGCGCCGGCCACCGACCTGCTCGCCCGGACCCCCGGTCTGGTCGCCGGCGGTCTGCTCACGATGCCGGACGCCTCCAACTCCGGGGTGCCGAACCTGACCATGCCCGAACTGGGCCTGACCACCCCGGAGCTCACCGGCGCCCCCTCGGCGCTTCTCGGCCTCGCCACCCCTCGCTGAGCCGACGCCAGGTCAAAAAGCCGTTCGGTCTGGGAATGTGTACGGCATGGGATTCCATGTCGACTCCGAGACCGGGCGGCTTCGCCGCGTCATCCTCCACCGGCCCGACCTGGAGCTGAAGCGGCTCACACCGAGCAACAAGGACGCGCTCCTCTTCGACGACGTGCTGTGGGTGCGCCGGGCCCGGCAGGAGCACGACGGCTTCGCGGACGTGCTGCGGGACCGGGGCGTGGAGGTGCACCTCTTCGGTGACCTCCTGTGCGAGGCCCTCGACATCCCGGAGGCGAGACACCTCGTACTGGACCGGGTCTTCGACGAGAAGGAGTACGGGCCGCTCGCCACCGACCACCTGCGGTCGGTCTTCGACGGGCTGACCTCGGCCGAGCTGGCGGAGGCGCTCGTCGGCGGGATGACCAAGCGGGAGTTCCTGGAGCGGCACGCCGAGCCGGTGTCGGTGCGCTTCCACGCGCTGGACCTGGACGGTTTCCTGCTGGGCCCGCTGCCCAACCACCTCTTCACCCGGGACACCTCCGCCTGGATCTACGACGGGGTGTCCATCAACGCGATGCGCTGGCCCGCCCGGCAACGCGAGACGGTCCACTTCGAGGCGATCTACAAGCACCACCCGCTCTTCACCACCTCCGGCGCCTTCCACTACTGGTCGCAGGGGCAGGCGGACTATCCCTCGACCATCGAGGGCGGGGACGTCCTGGTCATCGGCAACGGGGCGGTGCTGATCGGGATGAGCGAGCGGACCACCCCGCAGGCGGTGGAGATGCTGGCGCGCGGCCTGTTCGCGGCCGGTTCGGCGACGTCCATCGTGGCGCTCGACATGCCCAAGTCGCGGGCCTTCATGCACCTGGACACGGTGATGACCATGGTCGACGGAGATACGTTCACTCAGTACGCCGGACTCGGGATGCTGCCCTCCTACACGATCGAGCCGGGCGGCGGTCCGCACGAGCTGAAGGTGACCGACCATCCGGAGGACCACATGCACCGGGCCATCGCGGGGGCGCTCGGTCTGGATTCGATCCGGGTGCTGACCGCCACGCAGGACGTGCACTCGGCGGAGCGCGAGCAGTGGGACGACGGGTGCAACGTGCTGGCCGTGGAGCCGGGGGTGGTGGTCGCCTACGAGCGGAACGTGACGACCAACACGCACCTGCGCAAGATGGGCATCGAGGTGATCGAGATCCCGGGCAGCGAGCTGGGGCGGGGCCGGGGCGGGCCGCGCTGTATGAGCTGTCCCGTCGAGCGGGACGCGGTCTGAGGCGGCCGGACCTGGGGGAGGGGTCCCGGGCCCGGGGAAAGACCCTGGGCCCGGTCCGTATATCAATACAGAGGATCGTATAGACTTCCATCATCCCCTGTCACCGTGACGCTGGAGCGACCCCATGGCCATCGACCTCGCCGGCCGCAGTTTTCTCAAGGAGCTGGACTTCACGGCCGCCGAGTTCCGCGGTCTGATCGAGCTCGCCGCCGACCTGAAGGCGGCCAAGAAGGCCGGGGTCGAGCAGCGCCACCTCCAGGGCAGGAACATCGCGCTGATCTTCGAGAAGACCTCGACGCGGACCCGCTGCGCCTTCGAGGTCGCCGCCGCGGACCAGGGCGCGCACACCACCTACCTGGACCCGGCCGGCTCCCAGATGGGACACAAGGAGTCGGTCAAGGACACCGCCCGAGTGCTCGGCCGGATGTTCGACGGGATCGAGTACCGGGGCGACAGCCAGCAGGCCGTCGAGGAACTCGCCGCCCACTCGGGCGTCCCCGTCTTCAACGGCCTCACCGACGACTGGCACCCGACCCAGATGCTGGCCGACCTGCTCACCATGACCGAGCACACCACCGAGCCGCTGAACCGGATCGCCTTCGCCTACCTCGGCGACGCCCGCTTCAACATGGGCAACTCCTACCTCGTGACCGGCGCGCTGCTGGGCATGGACGTACGGATCGTCGCGCCCCGGTCCTACTGGCCCGCCGAGTCGGTGGTGGCCGCGGCGCGCAAGCTCGCGGCGGAGAGCGGTGCCCGGCTCACCCTGACCGAGGAGGTCACCGAGGGGGTCCTCGGCGCGGACTTCGTCGTGACCGACATCTGGGTGTCCATGGGGGAGCCCAAGGAGGTCTGGGACGAGCGGATCGCGGCCCTGTCCCCGTACGCGGTGACCATGGACGTGCTGCGCGCCACCGGTAATCCGGACGTGAAGTTCATGCACTGCCTGCCGGCCTTCCACGACCTCGGCACCAAGGTGGCCCGGGAGATCCACGAGCGGCACGGGCTCGACTCCCTGGAGGTGACGGACGAGGTGTTCGAGTCGGAGCACTCCATCGTCTTCGACGAGGCCGAGAACCGACTGCACACCATCAAGGCCGTGCTCGTCGCCACCCTCGGCCGACCCGCCCGAGGTGACGCATAGTCATGCGCCGCGGGGGCCGGTCCGCTGCGCGGGCAGGGTGAACCACACGGCCTTGCCCTGGGGAGTGGGGCGGTGGCCGCAGTCGGAGCTCAGGCTCCGGATCAGCAGCAGGCCGCGGCCGTGCTCCTGCCAGGGGTCGGGTCGGCCGTCGTCCCGACGGGCCGACAGGTCGCCGGGCGGGCAGGGGTCGCCGTCGTGGACCTCGACCTGACAGCCGTTCGCCAGCAGCTCCACGACCAGCTCGATCGGTGCGCCGGAGCTGGTGTGCGCCACGGCGTTGGCGACCAGCTCCGCCGTCAGGAGCTCCGCGGTGTCCCGGTCGGCGGGCGCGTCGGTGTCGGCCAGCGCGGTGCGGACGAGGGCGCGGGCGAGGGGTACGGCGGCCGCCGTGTGGGGCAGGGCGATCCGCCAGGCGGAGGCGTCGGGCAAGGAAAGGCCATCCGTTCCGGGGTCGGGGGGTCGGCTTCGGGCTCGGATCGGGGTCGGGGGCGAGGTCGGGGTCGGGGTCGGGACAGTAGACATCCCATTTTCAACGATACGAAGTCGAATTCTCATTCCGCAGGCGCCCCCCGGATCTCCGATCCGTCCCGCGGAGGCGAATGTGTCGCGCTTCTGTGACGGCAGTCACGATCAGGTGATACCGTCGGTGAGGTGAGCCCCTTCATCGGTTCCACACCAGCGACCGAACGGTGGCACCACCTCCGGGTCACCCGGCAGGACGGCGTCGCCACCGTCACCTTCGACCGCCCCGAAAAGCTCAACGCGCTCACCTTCGGCGCCTACGCCGACCTGCGCGATCTGCTCGGCGAACTGTCCCGTGAGCGCTCCGTACGCGCCCTCGTGCTCGGCGGCGAGGGGCGCGGCTTCTGCTCCGGCGGGGACGTGGACGAGATCATCGGCGCCACCCTCGCCATGGACACCGCCCAACTCCTCGACTTCAACCGGATGACCGGCCAGGTGGTCCGCGCCATCCGCGAATGCCCCTTCCCGGTCATCGCCGCCGTGCACGGGGTCGCCGCCGGAGCCGGCGCCGTCCTCGCCCTCGCCGCCGACTTCCGGATCGCCGACCCCACCGCCCGCTTCGCCTTCCTCTTCACCCGCGTCGGCCTCTCCGGCGGCGACATGGGCGCGGCCTACCTGCTGCCCCGGGTCGTCGGCCTCGGCCACGCCACCCGCCTGCTGATGCTCGGAGAGCCCGTACACGCGGCCGAGGCCGAGCGGATCGGCCTGCTCAGCGAGCTCACCGAGGAGGGCAAGGCCCACGTACGGGCCGCCGAACTCGCCACGCGCCTGGCCGCGGGCCCCGCCCTCGCCCACGCGCAGACCAAGGCGCTGCTCACCGCCGAGCTCGACATGCCCCTGGCGGCGTCCGTGGAACTGGACGCCAACACCCAGGCCCTGCTGATGCACGGCCAGGACTACGCCGAGTTCCACGCCGCCTTCACCGGGAAGCGGCCGCCGGAGTGGAAGGGCAGGTAGCCACATGACTCCTGGTGCCATGCGGGTCGCCGTCGTCGGCGGGGGACCGGGAGGGCTCTACGCCGCCGCGCTGCTGGCCCGCCAGGGCCACACGGTGGAGGTCTGGGAACGCAACGCCCCGGACGACACCTTCGGCTTCGGAGTGGTGCTCTCGGACGAGACCCTCGGCGGCATCGAGCGGGCCGACTCCGTCGTCCATGCCGCCCTGAGCGCCGAGTTCGTGCGCTGGGACGACGTGGACATCGTGCACCGCGGACGGCTGCTGACCTCCGGCGGGCACGGCTTCGCGGCCGTCGGGCGACGCCGGCTGCTGGAGATCCTCCACGAGCGCTGCGCCGGACTCGGCGTCCGCCTGCGCTTCCGCTCCGAGGCCCCGCCCGTGGCCGAACTCGCCGCCTCGTACGACCTGGTGGTCGCGGCGGACGGGGTGCACAGCGCGATCCGGGAGGCCGGCGCCGCGCACTACGGGCCGACGCTGACCGGCGGACGCTGCCGCTACATCTGGCTCGCCGCCGACTTCGCCTTCGACGCCTTCCGCTTCGAGATCGCGGAGACCGAGCACGGCGTCATGCAACTGCACGCCTACCCCTACTCCGCCGACGCCTCCACCGTGATCGTGGAGATGCGCGACGAGGTCTGGCGGGCGGCCGGCTTCGACCTGTGCGACGAGGAGGAGTCCGCGACGCGCTGCGCCAAGATCTTCAGCGAGGCCCTGCGCGGGCGCCCGCTGCACGGCAACCGCTCCGCCTGGACGCGGTTCCGTACCGTCGTCAACGAGCGCTGGTCGCACGACAACATCGTCCTGCTCGGCGACGCCGCGCACACCGCCCACTTCTCCATCGGGTCCGGCACCAAACTGGCCGTGGAGGACGCGCTCGCGCTCGCCGAGGCGGTGGGCGCCGCGCCCGGCGACGTCCCGGCCGCCCTCGCCGCGTACGAGGCGACACGCCGCTCGGCGGTCGCCAGCACCCAGCGGGCGGCGGCGGCGAGCCGGCAGTGGTTCGAGGAGATCGCCGGATACGTCGACCAGCCCGCCCGGCAGTTCGCCTTCAACCTCCTCACCCGCAGTCGCCGCGTCACGCACGACAACCTACGGCTGCGCGACGCCCGCTTCACGCGGGCGGTGGAGAAGGACTTCGGCTGCCCGGACGGCACCCCCGCGATGTTCACCCCCTTCACCCTGCGCGGCCTGACCCTGCGCAACCGGGTCGTCGTCTCACCGATGGACATGTACTCGGCCGAGGAGGGCGTGCCGGGCGACTTCCACCTCGTCCACCTGGGCGCGCGGGCCCTCGGCGGCCCCGGCCTGGTGATGACGGAGATGGTCTGCGTGTCCGCCGAGGGCCGCATCACCCCCGGCTGCACCGGCCTCTACACCCAGGAACAGGCCGCCGCCTGGAAGCGGATCACCGACTTCGTCCACACCTCGGCGCCCGGCACCGCCCTCGGCGTCCAACTCGGCCACGCGGGCCGCAAGGGCTCGACCCGGGTGATGTGGGAGGGCATGGACGACCCCCTGCCCGAGGACAACTGGCCGCTGGTGGCCGCCTCCGCGCTGCCCTACCGACCCGGCGTCTCGGCGCTCCCGCGCGCCCTCGGCCCCGACGACCTGGCCGCGCTGCGCTCCGAGTTCGCGGCCGCCGCCGTCCGCGCCGCCGACGCGGGGTTCGACCTGCTCGAACTGCACTGCGCCCACGGCTACCTGCTCTCCGGATTCCTGTCCCCGCTGACCAACCACCGTGACGACGCGTACGGCGGCTCCTTGGAGAACCGGCTCCGGTTCCCGCTGGAGGTCTTCGACGCGGTCCGCGCGGTGTGGCCCGAGGACCGCCCGATGACGGTCCGCCTCTCGGCCACCGACTGGGCACCCGGGGGCACCTCGCCCGAGGACTCGGTGCGGATCGCGGCCGCCTTCGCCGCCCGGGGCGCGGACGCCATCGACGTCTCGACGGGCCAGGTGGTCGCCGACGAGGCCCCCGAGTACGGGCGCTCGTACCAGACCCCGTACGCCGACCGGATCCGCGGCGCGCTCGGCGTGCCCGTCATCGCGGTCGGCGCCATCTCCTCGTGGGACGACGTGAACTCGCTGCTGCTGGCCGGCCGTGCCGACCTGTGCGCGCTGGGCCGCCCCCACCTCTACGACCCCCACTGGACCCTGCACGCGGCGGCCGAGCAGTCCTACGAAGGCCCGGGCGCCCCCTGGCCGGCCCCGTACCGCGCGGGCAGCCGCACCCCGCCGACGGGACGCGGCTAGGGCCTGCCCTTCGGATCAGGCCGGATCAGGGAGCGGCGCACACCGAGAGCTCCGTGGGCGGGCCGCTGCTGTGGCCGGCGGACGAGGCGTGGCCGGTCGCCGGGTGTGGTGCCGACTTCGCCGAGGCGCCGGGCACCGAACCCGGCGGATACCCCTCCTGGTTCACCGGGGAGGGACGGGTGGACTGCGAGGGATGCGGCACCGCACGGACCACCTGCTCACGGTGGCAAGTCGGGAGTGCGACGGCGCCTCGTGGCGCATCCGGCTGCCGTCGGAGGACCGGGACGAGGACGGCGGCCGTGCGGTCCCGGTGGACCCCACGGCCCTCGAACCGGGCGGTGTGGGCGCGGTGTACGTCTTCCAGTGCCGCGCCCGCCCGGATCGCCCCTTCGCCCACGGGTGGGACTGCGGCTGACCGGCCCCACGCGAAACGGCGCCGCGCCGTCACGTCGCGACGATCTCGGTGCGATCCTCGACCGGGGTGTAGCCCAGCCGCAGGTAGACGCCGTTGCTCGTGGGGTTGGCCAGGTCCGTGAAGAGCAGGACCTCGGCGGCGCCCGTCGCGTACGCCGCTTCGCTCGCCCCGTGTGTGACCCCGGCGGCGTAGCCGCGGCCGCGGTGCTCCGGCGGGGTGTAGACCGGGCCGATGCGGGAGGTGGAGCCCATGGCTCGGGTGAAACCGGCCAGCGAGACGGGAGCCCCGGCCCGCTCCCACAGCAGGGCCCCGCCGTAGGAGATCCGGTCGCGCAGCACGGCCTCGGAGGCGCTGCCGGGCACCCCCGCCTCGGCCTTGAAGGCCGTGACCCAGTCCAGCAGCAGCGGGAGGTCGGCCTCGGTGGCGGGCCGGGCCCGCCCGGCCGGGGCGGGGTCCGGGGCGGCCAGTGCGGCCAGCCGGTACAGGCGCTGCTCCTCGGAGGTCCGGGTGGGCCGCCCCCAGGCCGCGGCCAGCGCCTGGGCGTCCGGGCGGCGGGCGTTGAGCGTGCGGACCCCGGCGAGCAGCGGCTCGGTGGCGAGCGCCGCCCCCAGTGCCCGGACCGCCTCCGCGGGCACCACGCCGAGGTGCAGCGGGAACGGCGGGGTGCACAGCAGACCACCGGCGACGGCGCCGTCGGCGCCGGTCCACCAGCCGAAGAAGGGGGTGCCGCCGCCGTAGGTACCGGTGCCCCGCCGCACCAGGGCGTCGGTCACGCTCAGCAGGACGGTGTTGGGGACGGGCCGCGCGGCCAGGGCCGGGCCCGCCGCGCGCACGAAGGCCGCCAGATCCGTGGTGAAGGTCCAGGTCATGTCCCATCGTGATGCGGCGCGCGCCCGCCCGCACCCGGATTTCCGCCCGGCCCCCGGTCCGCGAGGCGCTCCCTACCGGGGCAGACCGTCCGGCCACCACGGCGGCACGTTGTCCGGCCCGCACCTGGAGGGGTCCCCGGGATAGCCGTCGAGGGTGCCGAACACCGAGAAGAACACCAGCGTCAGGACGGTGAGCACCAGCAGGACGGCGCTCAGTCGCAGTACCTCCGGGCATGGGAGGACAGCGATACGGCGACGCAAGCTGCGGCGATTCCGGCGAGCGCGGCCGGGCCCAGCGTGAGGAGAGGCCTCTTCGGCGAGGGCCGCGGAACGGATGAGGTCATGACCGGTGAGGACGTCCACCGGCCGGTCACGGTTGCGCGAAGCGCTCCCCGGCGGCGCGCAGCCGTTCGTGCAACTCGGCGAAGACGGCCGCCGCCCGGTCGCCCGGCCAGTCCGCCGGGAGCAGTTCGCGCGGCAGGCCCGGGTCGGCGTACGGCAGCCGGCGCCAGGTGTCCAGCGCGAGGAGGTAGCCCCGGTAGGCCTCCTGCGGGGTCGGCTCCGGGCCCGACCGGAGGGCGCGCAGGACGGGTTCGTGAAGGTCCAGGAACTCCTCGTGCTGCTTGGCCAGGGCCGCCAGGTCCCACCAGCGGGCCACCGCCTCGGCGGTCGGGGCGAAACCGAGGTGGGCACCGCGGAACAGTTCCACGTACGGGGTCAGGTGCAGCCGCTCCAGGGTGTGCGCGGTCTCCTCGGCGAGCCGGGCCGGGGCGATCCACACACCCGGCGCCACCGCGCCGAAACCGAGCCGGGCCAGCCGCGAGCGCAGCAGGTGCCGCTTGCTCCGCTCCTGCTCCGGGACCGAGAACACCGCCACCAGCCACTCGTCCGACAGCCGCGGGCTGCCGTAGATCCGGCGGTCGCCGTCGTCCAGCAGCTGCCGGGCTTCCTCGGAGAGCCCGTACGCCGCCGAGCCGTCCGCCGTGCGCTCGGGCAGCAGGAAGCCGCGCCGCTTCAGCCGGGACACCGACGAGCGGACGGACGGGGCGTCCACGCCGGCCGCGCCCAGCAGGCGGATCAGCGCGGCCACCGGGACCGGGCCCTCGAAGGCCCGCCCGTAGGCTCCGTAGAACGTGACGATCAAAGATCGCGGAGTGTGCTGCTCGACCACGGTTTCACTCTAGGCGGTGTGGGGCGGGTCGGGTCGGGCGTCGGGATCACGCAGCCGGAACCGCTGCAGTTTGCCCGTCGCGGTACGAGGGAGGGCCGGGAGGAAGACGAAGGAGCGCGGGCACTTGTGCGGGGCCAGTTCCGCCCGCATGAAGGTACGCAGGATCTCCTCCGTCAGCACCGCGCCGTCGCGTGCCACGGTGTACGCCACCACGATCTGGCCGCGGCGCTCGTCCGGGAGGCCCACGACCGCCGCCTCCACCACGTCCGGGTGGCGCAACAGGGCCTCCTCCACCTCGGGGCCGGCGATGTTGTAGCCCGCGGAGACGATCATGTCGTCGGCCCGGGCGACGTAGCGGAAGTAGCCGTCCGGATCACGGACGTAGGTGTCGCCGGTCAGGTTCCACCCGTCCCGTACGTACTCGCCCTGCCGGGGATCGGCCAGGTAGCGGCAGCCCACCGGGCCGCGCACGGCCAGCAGTCCCGGCTCGTCGTCCGGGACCGGGCGGCCGGCCCGGTCCACCACCCGGGCCTCCCAGCCCGGGACCACCCGACCCGTCGTACCGGGGCGGATGTCCTCGTCGGCGGCGGAGATGAAGATGTGCAGCAGCTCGGTCGCCCCGATGCCGTTGATGATGCGCAGGCCGGTGCGCTCGTACCAGGCCTGCCAGGTGGCGGCGGGCAGGTTCTCCCCGGCCGAGACGCAGCGGCGCAGCGCCGACAGGTCGTACATGCCCACGTCGTACGGGCCCAGCGCGTCCAGCATCGTCCGGTACGCGGTGGGCGCGGTGAACAGCACCGTCACCCGGTGTTCCGCGAGCGCGGGCAGCAGCCGCCGCGGCACCGCCTCCTCCAGCAGCAGCGCCGAGGCCCCGGCGCGCAGCGGGAAGACGACCAGCCCGCCGAGGCCGAAGGTGAAACCGAGCGGTGGGCTGCCCGCGAAGACGTCGTCGGGGCGGGGCCGCAGCACGCTGCGGGAGAAGGTGTCGGCCACCGCGAGCAGGTCACGGTGGAAGTGCATGCAGCCCTTGGGCCGCCCGGTGGTCCCGGAGGTGAAGGCGATCAGGGCGACGTCGTCCGCGGAGGTCGGGGAGGCCGGGAACGGCTCGGGGTGTTTCTCGGCCAGCCGGAGCAGATCGTCCGGGGCGGCGCCCCCGTACACGGTGATCCGCAGCCCCGGCACCTCTGCCTTGACCAGGTCGTCCAGTACGTCCGCATGGCACAGGGCGTGCCCCACCCGCGCCATCGCGCACACCGTGGCCAGCTCCTGCGCGCGCTGCTGGGGCAGTACGGTGACGGCCACCGCGCCCGCCTTCATCACCGCGAGCCAGCAGGCCGCGAGCCAGGGGCCGGTGGGCCCGCGCAGGAGCACCCGGTTGCCGGGGACCACGCCGAGGTCGGCGGTGAGGGTGTGGGCCAGTCGGTCCACCCGCTCGCGCAGACCTCCGTACGTCCACACCTCACCCGTGGAGCTACGGAAGGCCGGGCGATCGGCGCCCGCCGGACCGAACCGGGCGATGGTGGCGTCGAGCAGCTCGGCCCCGCAGTTCAGACGGTCCGGATAGGCCAGTTCGGGCAGATCGAAGACAAGCTCCGGCCAGGTGTCCGCAGGTGGCAGATGGTCACGGGCGAAGGTGTCGATGTGAGCCGAAGGCTTGAGGTCCAAGGCGGGTCGCCCCCCTTGCGGCGGTCCGGGGTGGGGTGGAGCCGGCCGTGCGGTAGTTCCCGCCGGCCACGCCGGAAGGTCCTCCCAGGAGCGTATCGTGATGGTGACGGCAGTCAACAGGACGCGATAGATGCGGGGATGTTCGGATGACCGGATTCGCGCTCGGGGTGGACCAGGAGGAGTGGTGCGGGCAGTTGCGCGCACTCGCGGCGGAGCGGCTGCGGCCACTGGCCGAGAAGGGGGAACCGGGCCGGGTCAACCGGCCGCTGCTGGCGGCGCTGGGCGAGCTGGGCCTGCTGGAGCGGGTGTTCGCCTCGGGCGCGCTGGAACTGTGCCTGCTGCGGGAGTCCCTCGCCTACGGTTGCACGGAGGCCGAGACGGCGCTCGCCCTGCAGGGGCTCGGGGCGTACCCGGTCCTGCGCGAGGGGAGCGAGGAGCAGCGGGAGCGCTGGCTGCCGGGCGTACGCGCCGGGCGGACGGTGGCGGCCTTCGCGCTGAGCGAGCCGGGGGCGGGCTCGGACGCGGCGGCACTGGCCTTGGCGGCGACCGCCGATCCCGCCGGTGGCGGTGGCGGTGGCGGTGGTGGCCGTGGCTGGCGGCTCAGCGGTGAGAAGTGCTGGATCTCCAACGCCCCCGAGGCGGACTTCTACACCGTGTTCGCCCGAACGGGGGAGGGGCCGGGGGCGAAGGGCGTCTCGGCCTTCTTGGTCCCGGCAGACCGTCCCGGACTCTCCGGCGCGGCTTTGGACATGCTCTCCCCGCACCCCATCGGTTCCCTGGCCTTCGACGGAGTGCCGGTCGGCCCGCGGGACCTGCTGGGTGAGCCCGGGCGGGGATTCCGCGTCGCGATGGACACCCTGAACCTCTTCCGGCCGAGCGTCGGCGCCTTCGCGGTGGGCATGGCCCGGGCCGCGCTGGACGCGACGCTCGCGTACACGGCGGACCGGACCGCCTTCGGCGGAACGCTGAGCGACCTCCAGGCGGTGGCGCACCGGGTGGCGGAGATGGCCACCCGCACGGAGGCCGCCCGGCTGTTGGTGTACGCGGCGGCCGGGGCCTACGACCGCGGCGCGGGGGACGTCCCGCGCCGGGCGGCGATGGCGAAGCTGCTGGCCACGGAGACGGCCCAGTACGTGGTGGACCACGCCGTCCAACTGCACGGCGCGGTCGCCCTCCGACGCGGCCACCTGCTCGAACACCTCTACCGGGAGGTACGGGCACCGCGGATCTACGAAGGGGCGAGCGAGGTGCAGCGCACGATCATCGCGAAGGAGCTGTACGCGGGGGTCGCGGGGGTCGCGGGCGCGGCGGGTGTGTCGGGGGTGGCGGCGCGATGAGCCTGGACCGGATCAATCCGCCGGAGCTGTCGCCGGCGACGGGCTTCTCGCACGCGGTCGCGGCGATCGGCACCCGGTTGGTGTTCCTGGCGGGCCAGACCGCCTTGGACGGCGCGGGCAAGGTGGTGGGCGAGAGCCTGCCGGAGCAGTTCGAGATCGCCCTCACCAACCTCCTGACGGCCCTCGCCGCAGCGGGCGGTACCCCGGCGGACCTGGCCCGGGTGACGGTGTACGCGGTGGACGTGGCGGCGTACCGGACGCACGCGGCCGAACTGGGCCGCATCTGGAAGCGGTCGGCGGGCCGCGACTACCCGGCGATGGCCGTCATCGGCGTGGTCCGCCTGTGGGACGACGCGGCCCTGGTCGAGCTGGACGGGGTGGCGGTCCTGGCGTAGCCGCCGGGGGCTCCGCCCCCGGGCCCCCGCCGGGGCGCTGCCCCGGGCCCCCGCGCCTCAAGCGCCGGCGGGGCTGGTGGTGTGGGTCGGTGCCCCGGTGGAGTGTCTCCTCGGCTCGCGCGGTACGGCATGTCTCGGCCGTACCCGGTGGTGCGCGCTCGTCCTGCGGGGACACTCCACCGTGTCCCCGCCCCACGGCAGGACTTCGACAGTGGCCCCGAAGCCGCCCCGACGCGTGGGGAGCGGGGACGGGCAGGGGTGTCCCCGCAGGACGAGGCGCCACCACCGGGTACGGCCGAGACATGCAGCACGCGCCGAGCCGAGGAGACACCCCTGCCCGGCCCCGCGCACCCGCCCGCGCCGTGATCGGATCCCGCCCCGCAGACCGATACGGATCGGCTAGGTCGGCCGGGGCCGCTACCTGCCGCGGGAGCGGTCCGGGCGGACCGATACGGATCGGCTAGGTCGGCCGGGGCCGCTACCTGCCGCGGGAGCGGACCGGTGGTCAGGGCTCCAGGAGGGTGCCCATCCATTCCTCGATACCGGCCACCGTGCGCGGCAGTCCGCCGGACATCAGGCGGGCGCCGGTCGGCGTGATGACCAGGTCGTCCTCGATGCGGACGCCGATGCCCCGCAGTTCCGCCGGGAGGGTCTCGTCGTCGGGCTGGAGGTAGAGGCCCGGCTCCACCGTCAGGACCTGCCCCACCTCCAGGACGCCGTCCAGGTAGGTCTCCGCCCGCGCCTTCGCGCAGTCGTGCACGTCCAGCCCCAGCATGTGGCCGCTGCTGCACAGCGTGTACCGGCGGTGCAGGTCGCCCTCCGCGTTCTTCAGGACGCCCCACTCCGCCAGGCCCTCCGCGATCACCCGCATCCCGGCCCGGTGGAAGTCACCGAAGCTCGCCCCCGGGCGCAGCGCCGCGATGCCCGCGTCCTGCGCGGCCAGGACCAGTTCGTACACCTGGCGCTGCACGGGGGAGAAGCGGCCCGTCAGCGGGAGGGTGCGGGTGATGTCCGCCGTGTAGAGGGTGTCCGTCTCCACACCCGCGTCCAGCAGCAGCAACTCGTCGCCGTTCAGCCGGCCGTCGTTGCGGATCCAATGCAGGGTGCAGGCGTGGGCGCCGGACGCCGCGATCGTCTCGTAGCCGGTGCCGTTGCCCTCGGCCCGGGCGCGCAGGCCGAAGACCCCCTCGATCCAGCGCTCCCCGCGCGGATGCGCCAGCGCGCGCGGCAGGGCCCGTACGACGTCCTCGAAACCCGCCGTCGTGTGGTCGACGGCCAGTTGGAGCTGGGCCACCTCCCACGCGTCCTTCACCAGGCGCAGCTCCGAGAGGGCGGCGGCGAGTTCGGCGTCGGAGGCCGCGTCGCGCCCCGCCGGTGAACCGAGCCGGTCCAGGTGCGCGCAGCGGATGCCGGTGAGGCGTTCGGCCTCCGCGAGGTCGGGCCGGCGGCCCACCCAGAACTCCCCGTATCGGCGGTCCCGGTAGAACTCCCCGTCCCCGCCCTGCCGCGGTGAGCGTGGCCGCAGGTACAGCACGGCCTCGTGGCCGTGCGGACCCGACGGTTCCATGACCAGGACGTGGCCCGCCTGGTCCTCGCCGGTGAGGCCGGTCAGCCAGGCGTACGCGCTGTGCGGCCGGAAGCGGTGGTCGCAGTCGTTGGAGCGGACCTTCAGCTCCCCGGCCGGGACGATCAGCCGCTCGCCGGGGAAGCGGGCCGAGAGGCGCGCCCGGCGGGCCGGGGTGACGTCGTGGCCGGGGACGCGGGCGGAGTCGGGCAGCGGGCTCGCGGCCCAGTTCCCCGCCATGAACCGGGACAACTCCGGCGAGACCGGGCGGTCATGACTGCCCGTGTTGAGGCGGTCGGAGGCGTCGGTCACGAGGACTCCCTCTGGAAAGAAACGAACTGGTGGGCGCACAGGGGTTGTCAGTGCAATTTCACATTACTATGTTACAGCTCACACCGCGGCACGTTAATCCCCGTCAAACGCCGTGTGACGCAGGGCAGTTCACGCACCACCCCCCACCTCACCCTCTCCAATCAGGAGTTATCGGTGCTCAAGCACAGAGCTGTGCGCTCTTCCCTCCTCGCCTCCGCCGTGGCCGTGACCCTCCTCGCCACCGCGGGGCAGGCCACCACGCAGGCCGCCGAGTTCGCGGCCCCGGCGTCCTTCGCCGGCGCGCAGGCCCCGGCCGCCCCCGGCCCCACGGGGAACCCGTTCGACGAGGTCGACCGCCTGGCCGACCCGAAGGACAACACCCCGGTGCCGGCCCCGGCCCCGGGCGGGCAGAACATCACCGGGCAGGTCCCGGGCGCCGCGACCGCCGCCGCGCCCGCCGACGACCTGCAGAAGCGCGGCAGGACGGCCAAGGCGGCCCCCACCGCGAAGAGCGTCGCCGCGGGCGTTCCCTGCACCCTCGACGGGATCACCGGACTCACCCCCGAGCAGTTCGCCGACTTCCTCGCGGACCAGGCGGTGCTCGCCGACGGCTGTCTGCGCGGTCTCATCTGGACCTGGGACGCCCGCCTGACCCCGGTCATGTCGGACGCGCACGTGCAGGCCGTCTCCCGCCGGATATCCGGCCTGGCCGCCGCCCACGACGGCCGTAACTCCTCGCACCTGGAGGAGATGTTCACGTACCTGCACGCGGTCGCCTACCACGACTACTCGCGCCCCGAGATCGACGTCACCGACGCCCCCACCGTCGATGCCATGCGCCGGGCCATCGCCGACTTCGGCGCCGCCGCCCGCACCTTCGACGCGACGCCCTCCAACGCCCGCACCCTGCGCGAGGCCCTCTACGCCGGCAGTGCGCCCGGCCTGCGCCAGCACCAGCTCGGCCTCATCAAGAAGGTCCTGGCGACCATGGACCCGGCCCACCCGGCCACCCACCTCGACGCCGGCTGGGGCGGCGCCGCGCTGGCCGCGCTGTCCGTCTCCTACCTGGGCGTCTACCCGGGCAACCAGGACGCGGCCTTCCACTCCGCCGTGGCCGCGGACCCCTCCTATCGCGACGCCTTCAAGGCCTTCTCCGGATACACCCACCTCAAGGGCACCGGCAACGCCTGGGTGGTGCGCGACGCGCTGAGCGAGTACGCCCGCTTCGGCCAGGTCGAGGGCCTGCGGGACCGGGTCGTCGCCGACCTCGGCGCGATGCTCGGCCCGGTCCGGGCCGCCTTCGGTGACGGCAGCGAACCGTGGGCCAAGATCGTCTCCTGGCTCAACGTCTACGAGGCCTGCAAGCCGTACGGGGTGTGCAAGGAGGACATCGAGAAGCAGCTCTTCCCCTACACCTACTCCTACGACAACGGCGCCATCAAGGTCCGCACCGCCTTGGACCGGGCCACGGTCGACCAGCTGTACTACGCGAGCAAGCAGGTGAAGGCCCAGTACCACCGGGTGCTCGGCACCGACCAGCCGCTCGCGGGCGACCCCAACACCACGCTGAACATCGTGCTCTACGCCTCCCGCGCCGACTACGTGAACTACCACCCGATCCTGACCGGTTACGACACCAACAACGGCGGCATCTACATCGAGAACGGCGCCACCTTCTACACCTATCAGCGCCGCGTCCCCCAGGACTCCTCCCTCACCCTGGAGGAGCTCTTCCGCCACGAGTACACGCACTATCTCAACGGCCGGTTCGCCGTCCCCGGCTTCTTCGGTCAGGGTCCCTGGTACGAGAGCGACCGCACGACCGCCATGGACGAGGGCACGGCCGAGTTCTTCGACGGCGCCACCCGCGACAACGGCATCGCCGTCCGCAAGTCGCTGGTCAAGAGCATCATCAGCGACACGGCCGGCGGCGGCCCGCGGATGAGCGTCGAGCAGTTGTTGAACGCCACCTACGACGGCGACGGGTTCCGCTTCTACAGCTACGCGGGCACCTTCTTCGAGTTCCTGTGGGCCGAGAAGCCCACGCTCCTGCGCGAGATGTACACGCACCTGCGGGCCGACGACGTGGCGGCCTACGACGCCTGGCGCCACCGGATGGGCGCGGACACCTACCTCCAGCGCGACTACGACCGCTTCCTGGACGCGCAGATCGCCAAGGTCGACCAGCTCTACGTGCCGAACACCTCCTTCACCGCGAACGACCGGCTGCGCGACGCGGCGCTCGCCTCGGTGAAGTCCTCGTTCGCCGCGGCCACCTACAACACGCCGGACTGCGTGGAGAACGGTGACCCCGGCAAGCGCCGCTTCACCTGCACGGGTCGGATCACCGCGAACCTGAAGAACTGGCGCAACGACGACCAGGTGTTCAAGGACATGTCGGAGACGGTCGACTACTTCATCCTCGACCGCGCGGGCGCGGCCTCCAACAACCTCGCCGACATGAACTGTTCCTTCGGTCCGGTGGAGATCTGGACGAACAAGGTCGCGGGCACGTCCAGTTACAGCTGTGAGGGTCCCCTCCGCAGCTGACCGGCGCAGGCCCGGCACCCGAGCGGTCCCGCATCCGAGGGGGGTGCGGGACCGGTCCGGGGAGCTGGGCAGGCTCTAAAGAATGTGACATATTACTGCCGTGCTCAAGAGACACTCCCTGGACGCCGTGATCATCGGCGCCGGCGTCGTCGGGGCGGCCTGCGCCTACTACGCGACCCGCGCCGGACTCTCCGTCGCCGTGGTCGACCGGGGCCCCGTGGCGGGCGGTACCACCGGTGCCGGTGAAGGCAACCTGCTGGTCTCCGACAAGGAGTCCGGACCCGAACTCGACCTCGCCCTGCTGTCCACCCGGCTGTGGACCGAACTCGCCGCGATCCTGCCGCGGGAGGTCGAGTACGAGGCCAAGGGCGGGCTCGTCGTCGCCCCCGACGAGACCACCGTGAAAGCCCTACGGCACTTCGCGGAGGGCCAGCGCGCGGCCGGCGTCGACGCGGTCGAGGTGGCCGCGGACGCCCTGCGCGACCTGGAGCCCCACCTGGCCCCAGGCCTCGCGGGCGGTTTCCACTACCCGCAGGACGCCCAGGTCCAGCCCGCCCAGGCGGCGGCCCGACTGCTGGCCGCGTCGGGTGCCCAGGTGCACCTCGGCGAGGAGGTGACGGAGATCCTGCTGGACCGCGGCGCCGTACGCGGCGTGCGCACACCGCACCGCGAACTCCTCGCCTCGGCCGTGGTGAACGCGGCCGGCACCTGGGGCGGCCGCGTCGCCTCGCTGGCCGGGGTCGACCTGCCCGTGCTCCCGCGCCGCGGCTTCGTCCTGGTGACCGAACCCCTGCCGAGGGTGGTCCGGCACAAGGTCTACGCCGCCGACTACATCGCGGACGTCGCCAGCGGCTCCGCCGCCCTGCAGTCCTCGGCGGTGGTCGAGGGCACCCCCTCCGGCCCGGTCCTGATCGGCGCCACCCGGGAGCGGGTCGGCTTCGACCGCACCCTCTCGACGGAGGCCCTGCGCCGGCTCGCGGGCCAGGCCGCGGCGCTCTTCCCCGTGCTGGCCGACGTCCGGGTGCTGCGCGCCTACCACGGCTTCCGCCCCTACCTGCCCGACCACCTCCCGGCGATCGGCCCGGACCCCCGACGTCCCGGGCTGCTGCACGCCTGCGGTCACGAGGGCGCGGGCATCGGCCTGGCCCCGGCCACCGGAGCGCTGATCGCCGCCGCCCTGACGGGGACCGAACCGCCGCTCCCCGCGCACCCGTTCCGCCCGGACCGCTTCCCCGCGGAACCGGCCGACCCCGACACCCCCGAGGAGCAGCACTGATGCGCAGCCCCCGCTCGCTGGTCGGTGGCAGCCCGGCAGCCGCGTACGAGATCACCTTCGACGGCCGGGAACTGCCCGCCCTGCCCGGTCAGAGCATCGCCGCCGTGCTCTGGGGCGCGGGCATCCTGGCCTGGCGGACCACCCGGGAGGGCGGCGCCCCGCGCGGCGCGTTCTGCGGGATCGGCAGCTGCTACGACTGCCTCGTCACGGTCAACGGCCGCCCGAACGGACGCGCCTGCCTGCTCCCGGCCCGGCCGGGGGACTCCGTCACCACCCAGGAGGGAACCGGCCATGCCGACCTCGCCGTCTGAACCCGCCGCCGCTGCCGGGCTCGTCGACCTGGCCGTCGTCGGGGCCGGTCCGGCCGGCCTCGCCGCAGCCGTCACGGCCGCGGGCCTCGGGTTGCGGGTCACCCTGCTCGACGCGGGCGACCGGCCCGGCGGGCAGTTCTACCGCCATCCCGCCCCGGGGTTGGGCGCGGCCCGGCCCGAGGCGCTCCACCACGGTTGGCCGCGGTTCGCGACCCGTGAGGCCGCCCTGCGCGCCCACGTCTCGGAGGGCCGCATCACCTACCTCCCGCTCCACCCTGTGTGGGCGGTCGTACCGGGCCGGGCCGCCGTGACGCGCCGCGGGTCCGCCGCCCCCGTCACGGAGTGGATCCTGCACGCCGTCGCCGGTCACGCCCCCGAGGAGGAGGCCGCCACCGTCACCGCCCGGGCGGTGCTGATCGCCACCGGCGCCTACGAGCGGCAACTGCCCTTCCCCGGCTGGACCCTGCCCGGAGTGGTCGGGGCCGGCGGGGCGCAGGCGATGCTGAAGGGCGGGCTGGTCCTGCCGGGCAAGCGGGTCGTCGTCGCCGGCAGCGGGCCGCTGCTGCTCGCCGTGGCCGGGTCGCTCGCCGCCGCCGGAGCCACCGTGCCCGCCGTGGTGGAGGCCGCCGCCTACACCGCGTACGCGGGTCAGGTCCCCGCCCTGCTGCGCAACCCCGGCAAGCTCGTCGAGGCGGCCGGCTACGCCGGGGCGCTGGCCCGCCACCACGTCAGGCTGCTCACCCGGCACGCCGTCACCGAGGCGCACGGCACCGACCGGGTCGAGGCCGTCACCGTGGCCCGGCTCGACCGGGACTGGCGGCCGCTGCCCGGCACCGCCCGCCGGATCCCCTGCGACGCGCTCGCCGTCGGCCACGGGTTGGTGCCCCAGCTGGAACTCGCCACCGGCCTCGGCTGCGAGACCCGCCTGTCCGCCGACGGCACCGTCGCCCTCGTCCTCGACGCCGAGCAGCGGACCTCCGTCGCCGGCATCTGGTCGGCGGGCGAGACGGGGGGCATCGGCGGAGCCCAACTGGCCATGATCGAGGGCGAGCTGGCCGCGCACTCGGTGGCGGGCGCGCCGCCCGGGGCCCGCCTCGTCCGAAGCCGCGCCCGGATGCGGGCCTTCGCCGACGCGATGGCCACCGCCCACCGCCCCGGCGAGGGATGGACCGGCTGGCTCCCGGACGACGCCGTGGTCTGCCGCTGCGAGGAGGTGCCGGCCGGGCGCATCCGCGAGGCGGCGGACGAGCTCGGCGCGCGGGACGCCCGTACGGTCAAGCTCCTCACCCGGGCCGGGATGGGCTGGTGCCAGGGCCGGATGTGCGGTCCGGCCGTCGCGGCCCTGGCCGGGGACGAGCCCGCGGCCGACCGGCGGCCGCTGTCCTGTCCGGTTCCGCTGCGCCACCTCGCCGAACTTCCGCCCGCCACGCACTGATCGGGGCGCCGGGGCCCTTGTGGCCGCGCCGCACCCACTAGTAAAATGTCACACACCACACTAGGGAGCTCTCACATGACCCACGCGCACACCCCCGCGCCCCGCACCCGTCCCTGGCACGGAATCATGGTCGCCACCGCGCTCCCGCTGCGCGAGGACCTCACCGTCGACCACGACGCGTACGCCGAACACGTGGCCTGGCTGATCGCCAACGGCTGCGACGGCGTGGTCCCCAACGGCTCTCTCGGGGAGTACCAGACCCTCACCGACGAGGAGCGGGCGCGGGTCGTGCGTACCGCCGTCGAGGCGGCCGGTGACGGCGCCCGCGTCATGCCCGGCGTCGCCGCCTACGGCAGCGCCGAGGCCCGCCGCTGGGCCGACCAGGCCGCCGAGGCCGGCGCCGGCTCCGTACTCTTGCTGCCCCCCAACGCCTTCCGGGCCGACGAGGACGCCGTACGCGCCCACTACGCCGAGGTCGCCCGCGCCGGGCTGCCCGTCGTCGCGTACAACAACCCCATCGACACCAAGGTGGACCTGACCCCGGACCTGCTCGCGCGGCTGCACGCCGACGGCTCGATCGTCGCCGTCAAGGAGTTCAGCGGGGACGTGCGCCGCGCCTACGAGATCGCCGAGCTCGCCCCCGGCCTCGACCTGCTCATCGGCGCCGACGACGTCCTCCTCGAACTCGCCCTCGCGGGCGCCGTCGGCTGGATCGCCGGTTACCCCAACGCGCTCCCGAACGCATGCGCCCAGCTCTACCGGGCCGCCGTCGCCGGAGACCTCGACACCGCCCTGCCGCGCTACAAGTCCCTGCACTCGCTGCTGCGCTGGGACTCCAAGACGGAGTTCGTCCAGGCCATCAAGCTCTCCATGGACCTCGCCGGGCGCCCCGGCGGCCCCACCCGCCCGCCGCGCTTCCCGCTCACCGGCGAGATCGAGGCCGCCGTCCGCGCCGCCACCGAGAAGGCCCTCGCCGAGGGCCTCAACTAGTCATCGGGGGAACCGCACATGCGCACGCGTCACGTCTACCACGCGGTGGACTCGCACACCGAGGGCATGCCGACCCGGGTCGTCACCGGGGGAGTCGGGGTGATTCCCGGCGCCACCATGGCCGAGAAGCGGCTCCACTTCATCGAGCACATGGACCACGTCCGGACCCTGCTCATGTACGAGCCGCGCGGGCACTCCGCGATGAGCGGCGCCATCCTGCAGCCTCCGACCCGCCCCGACGCCGACTACGGCGTCCTCTACATCGAGGTGTCGGGCCTGCTCCCCATGTGCGGGCACGGCACCATCGGCGTGGCCACCGTCCTCGTCGAGACCGGCATGGTCCCGGTCGTCGAGCCGGTCACCACCGTCCGGCTCGACACCCCGGCCGGGCTGGTGAGCGTCGACGTCCGGGTCGAGGACGGGGCGGCCACCGCCGTCACCCTGACCAACGTGCCCTCCTTCGCCGTCGGCCTCGACCTCAAGACCGAGGTCCCCGGTTTCGGCACGGTCACCTACGACCTGGCCTACGGCGGCAACTTCTACGCCTTCGTCGAACTGGACTCCCTGGGACTGCCCTTCGACCGTGCGCGCAAGGACGACCTGCTCGCCGCCGGGCTCGCGGTGATGGACGCGATCAACGCCGGCCCGGACCGGCCCGTCCACCCCGAGGACCCCGCCATCGCCGGGGTCAAGCACGTCTACCTCGCCGCCCCCGGCTCCGACGCCCGTCGCTCCCGGCACGCCATGGCCATCCACCCCGGCTGGTTCGACCGTTCGCCCTGCGGTACGGGGACCAGCGCGCGGATGGCCCAGCTGCACGCCCGCGGCCTCCTGGAACTCGACACGGACTTCGTGAACGAGTCCTTCATCGGTACGGAGTTCACCGGCCGGCTGGTCGCGGAGACCACCGTCGGTGGGCTCCCCGCCGTGATCCCCACCGTCACCGGTCGGGCCTGGATCACCGGCACCGCCCAGTACTTCCTCGACCCGGCCGACCCCTTCCCCGGAGGGTTCCTCCTGTGATCACCGTCCGCACGGTGGACTACCACACCGCCGGCGAGCCCTTCCGGATCGTCGACACCGCCGCGGCGGGAATGCCGCCGGCCGCGGGTGACACCGTCGCCGAGCGCTGCGCCACGGCCATCGGTCCGGGAGGCTCCGGGACCGCTCCGCGCCGGGGCGCCCTGGACGACGTACGGCGCCTGCTCGTGCAGGAGCCGCGCGGGCACGCCGGGATGTACGGGGGGTTCGTGGTCCCGGCCGACGACGACGGGGCCCACTTCGGCGTGCTGTTCTGGCACAAGGACGGCTACTCCACCGCCTGCGGCCACGGCACCATGGCGCTCGGGGTCTGGGCCGTGGACACCGGCCGGGTCGCCGCCCCGGACGACGGGGACGTCCCGGTGCGCATCGACGTACCGTCGGGACGGGTCACCGCCACCGTCCATCGCGCCGGGGGCCGCACCACCGGGGTCACCTTCCGCAACGTCCCGGCGGTGGTCGGCGCCCGCAAGGTGCCGGTCGCCACCTCGTTCGGGCTCGCCGAGGTGGACATCGCGTACGCCGGAGCCTGTTACGCCGCCGTCCGCGCGCGCGACCTCGGCCTGGATGTCACCCGGGCGGCGCTGCCCGCCCTGGTGCGGGCCGGACAGGAGATCCGGGCGGCGCTGGCCACCCATCCCGCCACCTGGCACCCGGACGGCCCGCTGCTCTCCGGCGTCTACGGGGTGATCCTCCACGAGGAGCTGCCCGACACCCCCTTCGGGCCGCACCAGCGCAACGTCACCGTGTTCGCCGACGGGCAGGTCGACCGCTCGCCCTGCGGCTCGGGAACCTCGACGCGGCTCGCGCTGCTGGCGCAGGACGGGCGGCTCGGTCCGGAGGAGGACCTGCTGCACGAGTCCGTCACGGGCACGGTGTTCACCGGGCGGATCTCCGCAGGCGGGGTCACCGAGGTCACCGGCACCGCCCACCGCACCGGCGAGCACACCTTCGTGGTGGACCCGCAGGACGCGCTCGGTACCGGATTCCTGCTGTGACGGGCATCCCGCAGCTCGGGGCGGGGAGGATGGCCGAGCTGATCGGTCCCGCGGCGGCCGCCGACGCCGTGGCCGCCGCCCTGCTCGGCGGACTCGACCCGGAGAGCTGCCCACCGCGTTCCGCGATCGAGGTGCCCGGCGGGGGCGAACTGCTGCTGATGCCGGCCGCGTCCGGCGCGTACGCCGGGGTGAAGATCGCCGGGGTCGCGCCGGGCAACCCGGCCCGCGGGCTGCCCCGGATCACCGGCTCCTACCTCCTGCTGGACGGGCCCACCCTGCGCCCGCTGGCCCTGCTCGACGGCGCGGCGCTGACCACCCTGCGCACCCCGGCGGTCTCCTCCCTCGCGCTGCGTCACCTGGCGCCGGCGGGTCGCCCGCTGCGGCTGGTGCTCTTCGGATCCGGGCCCCAGGCGTACGGACATCTGGAAGCGACCCTCGCCGTACGGGAGTTGGCCGAGGTGGTGGTGGTCGCCCGGGACCGCGGGCGGGCGGAGGAGCTCGCCGCGTACGCCCGCACCCTGGGCCCGGCCGCCCGGACGGGCACCCCGAAGGAGGTGGCCGACGCCGATCTGGTGATCTGCTGCACCACGGCGCGCGAGCCGCTCTTCGACGGGCGTCCGGTCCGGCCGGGTGCCACCGTCGTCGCCGTCGGCTCGCACGAGCCGACGGCCCGGGAGACGGACACCGCCCTTGTGCGACGGGCGGCGGTGTACGTGGAGTCCCGGGCGGCGGCCCTGCGCGAGGCGGGGGACCTGCTGGTCCCGGAGGCCGAGGGAGCCATCGGACCCGGTCACATCAGCGGCACCCTCGCCGACCTGGTCGGCGGTCGGATCCCGGCGGGCGGGACGCCGAGTTGTCCACAGCTCTTCAAGAGTGTGGGCATGGCCTGGGAAGATCTCGCTGTGGCGGTCGCGCTGTACGAGGCCGCCGGAGTGTGAGCAGCGCAACGTGACATTGTACGCTGTTCCTCTCCTCGTCGGTGGTGTACGGGGGTCTCGGAGGAAAAGCAATGGGTGACCTGAAGCAGCACAGTCTCATCAAGGCCCAGGAACGCCTCCGCGACCAGGTCGGCCACGCCCTTCGGGCCGCGCTGATAGCGGGTGAGCTGCGCCCCGGGAGCGTCTACTCCGCACCGGGCCTCGCGGCCGAACTGGGCGTATCGGCCACCCCCGTCCGCGAGGCCATGCTCGACCTGGCCCGGGAGGGGCTGGTCGAACCGGTCCGCAACAAGGGCTTCCGGATCACCGAGGTCAGCGAGCGCGACCTGGACCAGTTCACCGAACTGCGCACGATGATCGAGGTGCCGACCATCGGCCGGATCACGAAGATCGCCACGGCCGAGGCGCTGGAGGCGCTGCGCCCCATCGCCGAGGAGATCGTCACCAGCGCGCGCGAGCACAACCTCATCGGCTACCTGGAGGCCGACCGCCGCTTCCACCTCTCCCTGCTGGCTCTCGCGGGCAACGACCGGCTGGTGGAGACGGTCGGCGACCTGCGCAAGCGGTCCCGGCTCTACGGTCTGACCGGACTGGACGAGGCCGGCAAGCTGGTCTCCTCGGCGGAGGAGCACATCGAGCTGCTCGACCTGATGCTGAGCGGGGACGCCGAGGCGGCGCAGGAGTGCATGCTCCGCCACCTCGGCCACGTGCGCTCCCTGTGGGCCCAGGGCCGCGACGAGCCGGTCGGCCGGGTCCCCGGCGGTCTGGGCTCGGGCGTGCAGTAGCCCGCAGGGGGTTCGCGCCGATCAACAGGGTGCGCGGCCGCCGTCGTGGGCCGGCCGTGGCCGGTCCGCCGAGATGATCGCCGCCTCCGGGCGCGGTACCGGGGTGCCGTCGGGCAGGAGCGGCACCGGCGGGTCCACCACGGTGCCCACCGCGCCCGCCCCGCCGCTCGTTGCCGCCACCGTGACCCGCCCCCGGGGCTGCGGGGTCAGCACGGCCGTCTCCCGCACGTACGCCACGAAGCTCTCGAAGTCCCGCTGGTGCCGGAAGGGCTCCTCGAACGCGGAGAGGGCCGGATAGCCGTCGCTCGCGAGCAGGGTGTACGAGGGTGCCGCGAGCCGGTAGCTGCGGTCGAGGTCCAGCGCGACGCCGCCGACGAACACCTCGGCGGGGTGCACCCGGTCCCCGACCGGGCCCCCCGCGTCGAAGCTGTAGCGCACGTTCCGGGAGACGGCCAGGGGCGCGAAGCGCAGCTCGCCGCTCTCCGTCGTCGTCCACTGCTCCTCCAGCGCGTCGTGGATCCGCTCCCCGCTCACCCACGCGCTCACGATCGGATCGCCGAAGCCGATGGCCCGCCAGGCACTGCCGAAGGTGACGACGCCGCCCGAGGCCGAATCGAGGACGAGGTCCCCGGCGACGACGGTCTGGCCGACCCGGGGCGCCGCGGCGACCACGGCGAGCTCGGCCGGGACGTTGGGGTGGATGTTGGCGTCGTTCTCGGGATCGGTGGGCCTGCTGCCCGCCCACAACGCCCAGTCGGCGGCCAGGTTGCCCATGGTGCTCTCGCCGGCCGTGTTCCGCGCGCGCAGGAACGAGCCGGTCTGCCGTCCGATCGGGGTCCTGTCGCGCTCGGCCGCCTGCCCCGCCCAGTAGGTGACGACCTCCTGCAGCTCCGGATGCGGTGCGATGTCCCGGGTGTTGGGGTGGTTGGTGGAGACGGTCAGCTCTCGGACGACGCGGCCGGTGAGCGGGTCGAGCCGTAGGTTGATCTCGTTGATGACCTGGCCGTAGCAGCCGGCCTCGACGAACGGGCGGGGGACGCCGTTCGGGTCGGGGACCATCATGTTGAACCGGGTGTGCCAGTGCCCGGTGACGATCACGTCGATGTCGGGGGAGACCCGTAGCGCGAGGTCGAGGGCCGGCCCCGAGGGGTCGACGCCGCTGTTGAAGTCGGCTCCCGCCACCGCCCCGTCGTGCAGGCTGAGCACGATCGCGTTCACACCCTGGCTCTTGAGCAGCGCGGCGTAGCGGTCGGCGGTGGCGACGTCGTCGAGGGTGGCGAGCCCCGGCTGGTAGGAGCCGGGGAAGCGTTCGGCGCCCACGGCGGTGAGGTGGATGAACCCGATGGGCAGCTCCCGGCCGTCGGCGGTGCGTACCCGTTCGATGTTGTAGGCGGGCAGGACCGTCCCCCCGTCCTGGGCGCGGACGAGGTTGGCGCTGTAGTAGCGGAAGTCGGCGCCGTGGAAGCGCAGGCCGGTTGAGTCGGTGAAGGAGGTGTCGCGGCCCTCGACCGGGAAGGGGATCCCCTGCTCCATGTGGCGCCGGAGCATGGCGGGCGACTTGTCGAACTCGTGGTTGCCGGCCGTCGCGAAGTCGAGCCCCATGCGGTTCAGGGCCTCGATCGTCGGCTCGTCGGCGAAGGCGGCGGCGTCGAACTCCCAGCCGGAGAAGGCGTCCCCGGGGGTGAAGAAGAGGGAGTTGGGGTGCCCGTCGCGGAGCCGTTCGAGGTGCGCGGCCATGTACGCGACGCCGCCGACGGTGTAGCCGATGCCGCCGTTGCCGACGATGACGGAGTTGCTGCCCGGTGCGCCCTGCAGGAAGCCGTGCAGGTCGGTGATGTCGAGGAGCTGGACGTCGACGTACTCGACGGCCGTGGCGGCGTCCCGGGCGGCGTCGGTGGCGCGTGCGGGGACCCCGAGCGCGAAGGTCGCCGCCGCGGCCCCCACCGCGGTGAGGAAGTCGCGCCGCCCCGGTTCCGGCCGCCCCGACTCCCGGCGCCGTGAACTCCTGTTCCACCGTGTGCCCTTGGTCGTGGTGATCACATCGGGCATGTTCCCGCCCGCCGGGTCGGCTGTCGTGCCGACGCGCCGCCCGCCCGTTTTGGACACGGCTGGATAACGGCGGCCCCCACCCCTTGTCAGTGCAATTTCACATTACTATGTTACCGGTCACATCCTAGAGCGCGGCCCTTCACTGGAGTGACCATGACCAAGCGCACCCAACTCGCCCTCGCCACCGCCCTGGTGGCAGCTCTCGCACTCGGCGCCTCGGGCTGCTCCGACACCAAGAAGGGCTCGGCCGGCGCGGGCGGTGCCAACCCCGCCGCCGCCAACGACGGCAAGATCCTCGGCGGGACCCCGGTCAAGGGCGGCACCCTCACCGTCCTGTCCAACCAGGACTTCGCGCACCTCGACCCCGCGCGCAACTGGACGATGCCGACCATGGACTTCGGCACCCGGCTGCTCTACCGCACGCTCGTCACCTTCAAGGCCGAGCCCGGAAAGGCCGGCAGCGAGCTGGTCCCCGACCTCGCCACCGACCTCGGCACCTCCTCGAACGGAGGCCGCACCTGGACCTTCACCCTCAAGGAGGGCGTGAAGTACGAGGACGGCAGCCCGGTCAAGGCCCAGGACATCAAGTACAACGTCGAGCGCTCCTTCAGCCCCGACCTCACCGGCGGCCCCGACTACGCCGCCCAGTACCTGGCCGGGACCGAGGGCTACAAGGGCCCGCTCCAGGGGCAGCACCTCGACTCCGTCAAGACCCCCGACGACCGGACGATCGTCTTCGAACTCAAGCGCCCGGTCGCCGAGTTCTCCGCGACCGCCACCCTGCCCACCTTCGCCCCCGTGCCCCAGGCCCAGGAGAAGGGCACCCAGTACGACGCCCGCCCGTTCTCCTCCGGCCCGTACAAGATCGAGTCGTACGACCGCGACAAGAAGCTGGTCCTCGTCCGCAACGAGCACTGGGACCCGGGCACCGACACCGTCCGCAAGGCCTACCCGGACAAGTTCGTCGTCGTCATGGGCCTCAAGGGCGGCCAGATCGACGACCGGATCATCGCCGGCGAGGGCGCCGACGCCTCCACCGTCCAGTACGCCGACATGCGCCCCGAGAGCGCCCCCAAGGTGCTGCCCAAGCCCGAGGTCAAGGCCCGGCTGCTCGCCGAGTCCCAGGGCTGCACGGAGATGCTGCACCTGAACAACTCCCGCGCCCCCTTCGACGACCCGAAGGTCCGCGAGGCCATGCAGTACGCCGTGGACAAGGAGGCCGTCATCACCGCCGGCGGCGGCCCGGCCCTCAACGAGATCGCGACCGCCTACCTGCCCCCGGCCCTCTCCGGCGGCAAGCAGGCCGACGTCCTGAAGATCGCCCCGGCCGGCGACCCGGCCAAGGCCAAGGAACTCCTCAAGGCCGCCGGCAAGGAGACGCTCAAGGTGTCCCTGTCCGTCTCCACGGGCGACAAGGGCAAGGCGGAGGCCATCCAGCAGGGGCTGTCACGCGCCGGCATCGAGGTGGTCATCGACACCGTCGACCCGGGCGCCTACTACGACGTCATCGGTGACCTCTCCACCACCCCCGACATGACCCTCACCGGCTGGTGCCCCGACTACCCCTCCGGCTCCACCTGGATCCCGTTCGTCTTCGACGGACGCACCATCAAGGAGAAGGGCAACCAGGGCAACTACAGCCAGTTCCGCGACGAGGCGACCATGAAGCGGATCGACGAGATCAACGCCATGGCCGACGCCAAGGAGGCCAACCAGGCCTGGATCGACCTCGACGCCGCCCTGATGGCCAAGTCCCCGAACGTCCCGCTCCTCCTGGAGCGCAAGCCGCTCCTCGTCGGCACCAACATCGCCGGCGCCTTCGGCCACCCCGTGTGGACCGGCACCATCGACTACGGAACCGTCGGCCTCAAGGACCCGGCGAAGAGCCAGGGCTGAGGAAGCCGGAGCCCTGGACGCCATGACCACCACCGCACCGGTCCCGGAGGACCGGGCACACCAGGCCACCGCAGGCCCCCCGGCCCCGGACGCCGCCGCTGCCGCGAGCCCGAGCCCGAGCCCGAGCCCGAGCCCGAGCCCGAACCCGGGCCCGGCCCCCGACGGCGCGACAGCCCACGGCCCGGACCCGGTCCCGGCCCCCGCCCCCGATGCCGCCACCGTCCGGCCCGCGGCAGCGTCCGGCAGCAGCCCCTGGCAGCTCGCCCGACGGGAACTGCGCCGCCGCCCCGCCGTCCGCGTCAGCCTCGGCGTCGTCCTCCTCTTCGTCCTGATGGCCGCCACCGCCCCCTGGCTGGGCGCCCTCGGCGGCTGGTCCCCGAACGAGTTCGACAAGACCGCCATCGACCCCTACCTCGGCGGCCAGCCGCTCGGCGCCCTCGGCGGGATCAGCCCCGAGCACTGGCTCGGGGTCGAACCCGTCACCGGCCGCGACCTGTTCGCCCGCGTGATCAACGGCGCGCAGGTCTCCCTCCTGATCGCCTTCGCGGCCACCGCCATCGTGGTGGTCGCCGGTACCGCGGCCGGGATCGCCGCCGGCTACTTCGGCGGCCGCACCGACACGATCCTGTCCCGGCTCATGGACCTGACCATGTCCTTCCCCTCGCTGATCTTCATGATCGCGATGCTGTCCGTGGCCAAGGACGTCAACCGGATCGTCCTCATGACCACCGTCATCGGGGTCTTCGGCTGGCCCGGCGTCGCCCGCGTGGTCCGCGGCCAGACCCTCTCCCTCAAACACCGCGAGTACGTCGACGCCGCCCGCGTCGGCGGCTCCGGCCCCTGGCGGATCCTCACCCGCGACATCCTCCCGGGCGTCTCCGGCCCGGTCATCGCCTACACCACCCTGCTGATCCCCGGAATGATCAGCACCGAGGCCGCCCTCAGCTACCTCGGCGTCGGCGTCCGCCCGCCCACCCCCTCCTGGGGCCAGATGATCGCCGAGTCCGTGGCCTACTACGAGACCGACCCCATGTACTTCGTCATCCCCAGCGTCTTCCTCTTCCTCGCCGTGCTCGCCTTCACCCTGCTCGGCGACGCCCTGCGCGACATCCTCGACCCGAGGGGCGGCCGCAGTTGATCCTCTACTTCGCCCGCCGGCTGCTCGCCCTCGTCGGCGTGCTCCTCGCCATCGCCGCCGTCACCTTCCTCATCTTCTACGTGCTGCCCGCCGACCCGGCCGCGGCCGCCTGCGGCAAGACCTGCAGCGCCGAACGTCTGGCCGACGTACGCGCGTACCTGGGCCTCGACCAGCCCCTGTGGCGGCAGTTCACCGACTTCCTCACCGGCATCTTCACCGGCCGCACCCTGGGCACCGGCCAGTACGCCGTCGACTGCGACTTCCCCTGCCTCGGCTACAGCTACGAGAACTCGCTGCCCGTCTGGGACCTGCTCATGGACCGGCTCCCGGTCTCCGCCTCCCTCGCCGTCGGCGCCGCCGTGCTGTGGCTGCTCCTCGGCCTCGGCGCCGGGGTCACCGCCGCCCTGCGCAAGGACACCGCCACCGACAAGGCCCTGATGGTCGGCGCCGTCGCCGCCGCCTCCCTGCCCGTCTACTTCACCTCCGTGATGCTCATCTACGGCGTCATCCGCGTCGCCGGCCTCCTGCCCTACCCCACCTACCAGGCCTTCTCCGACAACCCGCTCGCCTGGGCCACCAACCTGACCCTGCCCTGGATCGCCCTCGCCCTGCTCTACGCCGCCATGTACGCCCGCCAGAGCCGCGGGTCGATGATCGAGGCGATGGCCGAGCCGTACATCCGCACCGCCCGCGCCAAGGGCATGCCCGAGCGCACGGTCGTCGTCAAACACGGGCTGCGCTCCGGCATGACCCCGATCCTCACCATTTTCGGGATGGACCTCGGCGGCCTGCTCGCCGGAGCGGTCATCACCGAGTCCATCTTCGGACTCCCCGGCATCGGGCGGCTGTTCTACGGCGCCCTGGTCAACTCCGACCAGCCCGTGGTCCTCGGCGTCACCCTGCTCGCCGCTTTCTTCATCGTCGTCGCCAACCTCCTCGTCGACCTCCTGTACGCCGTCATCGACCCGAGAGTGAGGTACTGATGGCAGCCGACACCGCCGCTCCGCTCCTCGACGTACGCGATCTGCGCGTCACCTTCACCACCGAGCGCGGCACCGTACGGGCCGTCGACTCGATCGGCTTCACCGTCGAAGCCGGCCGCACCCTCGGCATCGTCGGCGAGTCCGGCTCCGGCAAGTCCGTCACCTCGCTCGCCGTCATGGGCCTGCACCGTGGCCCGGTCGAGGTCAGCGGCTCCGTAGCCCTCGCCGGCCGGGAGCTGACCGGGCTCCCGGAACGGGAACTGTCCAAGGTCCGCGGCCGCCGGATGGCCATGATCTTCCAGGACCCGCTTTCCAGCCTGCACCCCTACTACACCGTCGGCGAGCAGATCGCCGAGCACTTCCGGGTGCACTTCAAGGCAGGTCGGGCCGCCGCCCGCAAACGCGCCGTCGACATGCTCGGCGAGGTCGGCATCCCGGAACCGGCCCGCCGCGCCGGGGAGTACCCGCACCAGTTCTCCGGCGGCATGCGCCAGCGCGCCATGATCGCCATGGCCCTGGCCTGCGAACCGGACCTGCTGATCGCCGACGAGCCGACCACAGCCCTGGACGTCACCGTGCAGGCGCAGATCCTGGAACTGATCGCCCGGCTCCAGCAGGAGCGCGGCCTCGGTGTCGTGATGATCACCCACGACCTGGGCGTCGTCGCCCGGGTCGCCCACGAGGTGCTCGTCATGTACGGCGGTCGTGCCGCCGAACAGGCCCCCGCGGACGATCTGTTCGCCGACCCCGCCCACCCCTACACCCGAGGACTGCTCGACTCGCTGCCCCGCCTCGACACCGCCGACGACGTCCCCCTGCCCTTCATCCCCGGCTCCCCGCCCTCCCTGCTCACGCCCGCCCCGGGCTGCGCCTTCGCACCGCGCTGCCCCGTGGCCGCCGCCGGCCCGGCCGACCGGAGGGCGCGTTGCTCGGGCGAGCGGCCCGAACCCGCACCGTACGGGGCGCGGGGGCGGCTGGCCGCGTGCCATTTCGCGGGATCCACCGCGACCTCACCGGGCGGCTCCGCGCCCGGGGTCCCTTCGACCGCCCCGGGGGTGTCCCGATGACCGTCGGAGCCGATTCTTCCGCGAACGCCGCAGTCCAAGGCGCGGCCCAAGGCACGGCCCCTGCGGCAGCCGCGACCGCCGCAGGGCCCGACCCGGCCGCACCGCTGCTGTCCGTCCAGGACCTCACCATGACCTTCCCCGGCCGACGATCCGTGACCGGGCGCCGGGGGGCGCCCGTGCGCGCCGTCGACGGGGTCTCCTTCGACCTGGCGGCCGGGCAGACCCTGGGCCTGGTCGGGGAATCGGGCTGCGGGAAGTCCACCACCGGCCGGATGCTGGTCCGGCTGCTGGAGCCCACCGCGGGCCGGGTCGCCTTCGAGGGCAAGGACATCAGCCGCCTCTCCCCGTCCGCCATGCGTCCGCTGCGGGGGCACATCCAGATGGTCTTCCAGGACCCGCACTCCTCCCTCAACCCGCGCCAGACCGTGTCCCGGATCATCTCCGACCCGCTGCTGGTACAGGGCTGGAGCGCGGGGGACGCCCGCCGCCGGGCCGCCGAACTGATGGAGCTCGTCGGACTGATCCCGGAGCACATCGACCGCTACCCGCACGAGTTCTCCGGCGGTCAGGCCCAACGCATCGGCATCGCCCGCTCGTTGTCCACCAGCCCTCGCCTGATCGTCGCCGACGAGCCGGTCTCCGCGCTGGACGTCTCCGTGCGGGCGCAGATCGTCAACCTGATGGAACGGCTACGGGCCGAACTCGGCCTCGCCTACGTGTTCATCGCGCACGACCTGTCGGTGGTCAAACGGGTCAGCGACCGGGTCGCCGTCATGTACCTCGGCAGGATCGTCGAGATCGGGGACAAGAAGTCCCTCTACGAGAACCCGCAGCACCCGTACACCCGGGCGCTGCTGTCCGCCGTACCGCTGCCCGACCCGGCGGCGGAACGGCGGCGGGAGCGGATCGTGCTGCTCGGCGACCCGCCGAGCCCGGCCGCTCCACCTCCGGGCTGCACCTTCCACCCGCGCTGCCCCAAGGCCCAGCAGCTCTGCCGCACCGACCGCCCCCCGCTGCGCCCCGCCGCCGCCCGCGAGGTGGCCTGCCACTTCCCCGGTGACTGACGGGGACCCGAGGGAAGGAAGGGGGAGGACCCGGAGCCGACACGATCGGCCCCGGGTCCTTCCGCTACCCGGGTGTTCGCGCCGTGTCCCGTAACATCATTCACCGCAAATGATCTAGGGGCGGACATGACATCGAGTAGCGACGGATATGTGGCGAACGCCGCGTCCATCAACGGGAATTCGCACCTCCTCGTGGAACTGGCGGGGCTCTTGTACGCGGGGCGGCCCGACGGCGAGATGACGGTCATGGCCCGGGTGCCACGCTCGCACCAGGAGGTGTCCACCGCTCTGGACTCCTTCGCGCGGTTCGGCAACGACCAGTACCTGGACACCGTTTCGCTCCTGGCCGCGCTGGCCACCAAGCTGAAGGTGGCGGGTGGTGACTACGCGCAGACCGACCTCGCCGCGGAAGGCGCGTTCCGCACGGTTCTCGACAACGGCCGGTTCATACCCGCCGAGGACAGGTGACCGGCATGACCTACCGCACCGAGGTCGAGTTCCTCGAACTGTGCAGTCCTCCCCTGATCGAACGCACCGCCCAGGAGTACCGCAGGCTCCATCTGCTGCTGGAATCCGCCGACTCGGCCTTCCTGAAGGCGACGCGCACCCACTGGGTGAGTGACGCCGAGCAGCTCTACGTCAAGCGGCTCGGCGAGGCCGAGAAGCTGGCCACCGCCCTGTCGGGCGCCTTCCGCGGTGTCCACGCCGCGCTGGTGGACTACGCCGAAGCGGTGGGCCGGGCCAAAGGGCGCTACGAGAGCGGCCTGTCGAACGAGCGCGCCCTGTCCAGGGTCATGGCGCGGGTGGCCAGTCCGGTGACCGAAACGGCGCAGCGGGCCGAGCCGATGAGGCAGTGGGAGGACCTCCGCAAGCGCACCGGCGTCCTCGACTGGCTGGCCGAGATCACGGTCGACGTCGACGAGATCCGTGACGAGGCGGAGCAGCAGTACAACGGGGCGAAGCAGGCCTTCGGCGACGCCGAACGCATCGAGCACGAGGCGCGCACCACGTGCGTGGCCCAACTGGGCAAGGCACAGCGCGACCTGCCCGACTTCCGGGGCGACCTGCCCCACCCTTCGGTGCTCCTCGCGGGGATGCCCGCGCTGAGGCAGGAGGTGGGGGAGGCCGCACACGACCCCAACGCCGCGCTCCCCGGCGCCGGCCCACGCGTCGACGGCATCGCCCCGAACGTCGGCCAGGAGACCGTGTCCCCCAAGCTGAGGGAGATCCGGTCCCGGCTGGCGGGACTACCGCCCGCCATGGACCAGAACCAGTGGCTGCCGTCGGATTCGGACGAGGACCGGCGCGAGTGGATCCGCGCCAACCGCGCGCACATCCGGGACGCGGCCGCGTACACGGGTCTGCCGGCCGACATGATTGCGGGAATCGCCTGGAAGGAGGTGCAGGGCGACCCGAAGTGGGCCGACAACATCGCGGTGAACTACCGGCGGAGCCAGTACGAGGTCTGGCCGGAGTTCCAGTGGTTGGCGGAGAAGGCCCACCTGTCGGGCGAGGCGGACCAGACGTCCATGGGGCCGATCGCCATCCAGCTCCGCCGCTCCGCGGAAGTGCTCGGCTACGACCCGGAGAATCTCACGCGGAACCAGAGGGACGAGATCCAGAGGGCGACGCAGAACCCTTCGACGAACATCTACATCGCTTCCGAGTACCTCGCCCAACTCAAGGCGGAGAGCTCGTTCGCGGACGTACCCGCCGAGGAGATGACCCCCGCCCAGTACCAGGAACTGGCCGCCAGGTACAACGGCGGACCGGGCTGGCGCACGGACGAGGCGCAGAACTACGGTCGTGGCTTCGGGGCGAACATCGAGAACGCGAGGCGGGCGCTGAATGACTGAGCAGCGGACAGCGCGGGTCACGCGCGCTCATGTGGCCACGGCCGCGTGGGCGACCGTCCTGGTGGGGTTGCACGCGGTGGCGGGGTTCTTCGTGCTCAACGCGGTGCTCACCCAGTCCGAAGGACCCTGGGATCGTACGGTGACGGGCACCGCGCGGCTGATGGCGGGGCTCGGGCTGGTGGTGGAGCTGATGGCCCTCGCGGGGACGGCGGCCGGTGTGAACACGGGCCGGCTGCGGCGTTGGTGGTACGCACCGGTGGCGATGCTGGTCGTCATCGCCCTGGTGCGCATCGTGTTCGCCCCGCAGCCCTGACCGCCCCGCCGGCGGGCAGGTCGGTCAGGGCCGCGACGACCTGGTGCCGTGACCGGAAAGATTCACCGGGTCGCGCTGCCCGGCACGGCACCTCGCCGCGTTGTCGGACCACGGCGGTACGTCCGGTACGAGCCGTGGCCCTCCGCCCGGGGGCCCCTCCCAGCGGTAGCTGGGGGAGATGCACCGCACCGGACAACACGACCCGGCAAACCTTTCCGGTCACGGCACTAGGCGAGTTCGCGGCGGAAGAAGTCGAGTTCCAGCGCCATGATCTTCTCCCGGATGCCGCCCGGGGTCATGTGGGTGACTCCGGGCAGCGCCAGGAGCTGGTGGGGTCGGCCCGCGTCCGTCAGGGCCTGGGACAGCCGCAGGGTGTGCGAGGGGTGGACGTTGTCGTCGGCCAGGCCCGTGATCAGCATCAGGGGGCGGGACAGCTTCGGGGCGTCGGGGATGAGGGAGTCCCGCTCGTACACCTCGGGGTGCTCCTGCGGGAGGCCCAGGTACCGCTCGGTGTACGCGGTGTCGTAGTGCCGGAAGTCGGTCGGCGCGGCCCCGGCGGCCGCCGCGTGGAAGACGTCGGGGCGGCGCAGCACGGCCATGGCCGAGAGGTACCCGCCGTACGACCAGCCGCGGATGCCGACCCGGCCGAGGTCGAGGTCGGTGTGGCGGGCGGCGAGCGCGTGCAGCGCCGCGACCTGGTCGTCGAGGGTGATCTCGGAGAAGCCGCGGTACAGGGCGTGGGTGTGGGCGGGCGAGACGTAGGCGGTGCCCCGGTTGTCGACGGTGACGACGGCGAAGCCCTGGTCGGCCCACCACTGGCGGTGCTGCCAGCGGCGCGGGTCGGCGGTGACGTCCTGCGCGCAGGGGCCGCCGTAGCTGTCCATCAGGACGGGCAGCTTCCGGCCGGGGACGTGGTCGCGCGGCAGGACGAGGGCGGTGGGGACGCGGTGCTCGGTGACCCGCTCCAGGACGGGCTCCACCCGGTGGGGGAGCGGCTGGGACAGGTCGGCGGGGGTGAACTCCCGCCCGTCGGGGGTGCGTACGGTGCGCCGTACCCCGTCGGCGTCGGCGGTGGTCAGCAGCAGGGTCCCGGCCGACGCGGACACGGTGTGCACGCCGGGCCCGTCGGCGAGCGGGGTCAGCTTCCCGGTGTCCGGGTCCAGCAGCAGGACCTGCTGCTCGGACGGGTCGCGCAGGCCCGCCTCGATCAGCAGCCGGCCCTCGTGGACCCCGGCGACGGCACGGACCTGGATCCCGTCCCCGGTGAGCGGTGCGCCGTCCACCGCGAGGGCGCGGGCGGCGCCGTCCGGGGTGTCGGCCGCGGTCAGCATCCGCCCGTCGGCGAGGCGGGCCGGGGTGCCGGGGACCAGCGGGTCCACCCACCGCGGGTGCGTGGTGCGGGAGAGCTCCCGGGTACGGCCGGTGGCCGGGTCGGCGGAGAGCAGCAGCACGCTCTGCTGGAGCCGGTCCTGGACGGTCAGCAGGATCTCGGTCTCGGACTCCCAGCCCGCGTCGGAGACGTACGGGTAGGTGTCGGCGTCCCAGTCGAGCCGTATCCGGGTCCCGCCCTCGCCGAGCACCCACAGCTGGACGTCGGCGTTGGGGCCGCCCGCCTCGGGGTAGGCGAAGTCCTCGGCGGGCCGTTCCGGGTGCGCCGGGTCGGCGAACCAGCGCCGCTGGAGGGCGGATTCGTCGACGCGGGCGGCCAGCAGGGTGACCCCGTCGGGGGACCACCAGTGGCCCCGGGGGCGGCTCAGCTCCTCGGCGGCGGCGAATTCGGCGAGGCCCCAGCGGGCCCCGTCGTCGGGGCTGATCCGGCCGCCCGGGGCGACGTACAGGACGTCGTCGGCGACGTACGCGGTGCGCGAGCCGTCGGTGTTCGGCCGCGGGTCCAGCGCGGGTCCGGCGGCCGGGATCTCCTCGGGGGTGCCGGCGCCGCCCGCGGCCACCGCGAAGAGCCGCCCGTACAGCGCGAAGGCGGCGCGCAGGCCGTCACCGGAGAGGGCGTACGAGCCGATTCCGGCGGCGACGAGCCGGGTCCGCTCGCGCAGCCGGCGCTCGGCGTCGGGGAGGGGGCCGGGCTCGGCGCACAGTTCGCGGGGATCGGCGAGCCGGGTCTCGGCGCCGGTGGTGGTGTCCAGCACCCAGAGCGAGTCGAAGGCGTCGGTGGGGCCCGTCGACCGCAGGAACCAGAGCAGTCGGCCGTCGTCCCCGAAGGAGAAGGCGCGCGGGGCGCCGTGGGTGAAGCGGGCCGTGCTCGCGGAGAGCCGAAGAAAGTCATCCATGATCGTAGTGTGACATGTGAAATGTCACCACTACTAGGCTGTTCGAGTGGTGACCCCAGAGGCGCGGGCTTAGCGTCGAAAAGGTGGATCCGAACGCATCGCCGAGCAACAGCGGGACCGAAGGCAAGGTCCGGGGAAGCGGCAGCGGACTCGCCCTGTTCGTCATCGCCTCCTGCCAACTCATGGTGGTTCTCGACATCACCATCGTGAACATCGCGCTGCCACACATCCAGACGGCTCTCGACTTCTCGACCGAAAGCCTTTCCTGGGTCGTCAACGCCTACACCCTCGCCTTCGGCGGACTGCTGCTCCTCGGCGGCCGCACCGGCGACATCCTCGGCCGCAAACGCGTCTTCATCTTCGGCGTCCTGCTCTTCGGACTCGCCTCGCTCCTCGGCGGACTCGCCCAGAACGAGGGCCAGCTGATGGCCGCACGCGCCCTCCAGGGCGTCGGCGGCGCCATCGCCTCACCGACCTCCCTCGCCCTGATCACCACCACCTTCCGCGAAGGCCCGGCCCGTAACCGGGCGTTCGGCGTGTTCGCCGGAGTCTCGGCCGCCGGCGGCGCGATCGGCCTCCTCGCGGGCGGCGTCCTCGTCGAGTGGCTCGACTGGCGCTGGGTGCTCTTCGTCAACGTCCCGATCGCCATCGTGATCGCGCTGCTGGCCACGAAGGTCCTGCGCGAGTCCGAACGCCACCCGGGACACTTCGACTTCGCGGGCGCGCTGCTGTCCACGCTGGGCATGGTCTCGCTGGTCTACGGCTTCATCCGGGCGTCCCAGGAGGGCTGGCGCGACCCGATCACCCTCGGCTCCTTCGGCGCCGCCGTGGTCCTGCTGACCCTCTTCATCCTCAACGAACGGCGCTCGCCGCAACCGATCACCCCGCTCCACATGTTCGCCGACCGCAACCGGGCCGGGACCTACGGCATCATGCTCATGCTCGCCTGCGCGATCTTCGGCATGTTCTTCTTCCTGACCCTCTTCGTGCAGATCGTGCTGGGCTTCAGCCCGATCCAGGCCGGCCTCGCCTTCCTGCCGGTCAGTGCCGTGATCGCCGTGGGCGCCGCCCTGACCGCGAAACTGCTGCCGAAGCTCGGCCCCAAGCCCTTCATGGTCACCGGCGCACTGTCCTCGGCGGCCGGCCTCGCCTGGCTGACGCAGATCGACGTCGACTCGACGTACCTCGGGAGCATCCTGGGGCCGATGCTGCTCTTCGCCCTCGGCATGGGCCTGCAGTTCGTCTCGCTGACGCTGATGGCCCTGTCCAACGTCACCGACCGGGAGTCGGGCGCCGCGTCCGGACTGCTGAACACGATGCAGCAGGTGGGCGGCTCACTGGGCCTGTCGATCCTGGTGACCGTCTACGGCACGGCGAGCCGCAACGAGGCCAAGCAGCAGATACCGGAGTTCCTCAGCACCGCCGGCCCGGTGCAGAAGGCCCTGTTCCGGCGCACCGGACAACTCCCCAAGCCCTGGGGCGACCAGGTCCTCACCTCGGGCATCAGTACCGCCTTCGTCGTGGCGTCCGCGTTCACCCTGGTCGGCGCGCTGATCGCGCTGTTCGTCATCCAGGTCCGCCCCTCGGACCTCGCACGCCTCCAGGGCAATCACACACCGGCGGCGGACCGGACCTGAGGGGGCCCCGGGGGCGCCCGGGAGCGGAGTGCGGCTCCGTGCCGCTACACCGCCGTGACGCGGGCAGCGAAGGCGTTCAGGTTGTCCCCCATGCGGGCGAGCCGCTCGTCCAGCGTCAGGGACTCCTCGTACTGCCCGGCGCGCAGCTTCGCCTGACGCTTGCCGCGTACGTACAGCGGACAGGCGAGGTCCGCGCAGATGTACGTGCCGACCGTGTTGCCCTCACGACCGCGGGCGCCCGCCAGTGGCGCGGCGAGCAGGGTCACCCCGGAAGAGGCGTGCCCCGTCAGGCAGATCTGGCACAGGCTGGACTTCACCACGCTGGTGCGGCCGACCGCCGGTACGCGCAGCGAGATTCCCAGCGGACCTGAACCGTCCTCCCGGGGCAGCACCAGATGGGCCCGCAGGGGCGCTCCCGGGTCCACCCACCCCAGGAAGTCCAGGTCCTTCCAGGGCAGTTCGGCGAAGTCGAGCGGTAGGCGCAGCCGTGCCGCCTCGCCCTTGGTGCAGTTCACGAAGGACGAGCGGATCTGTTTCTCGGTGAGTGGTTCCACGGGAATCGACCCTATTACCCGCCTCGACCTGCCCGCATCCCGTATATCCGTGACACGGAGCGGTCTACGGCGCGTCGTCGACGCGGTCCACGACGCGGTCCACGACGCGGTCCACGACGCGGTCCACGACGCGGTCCACGACGCGGTCTACGGCGTGCTCGGGCGACGGATCCGGCAGCGCGCCGGGCCGGTCGTCCGCAGGGTGATTCCGGCCCCCACCGGGACCTCGGTGTCCACGGCCTCGAACTCGTAGGCCCGCAGGATCATCGCCAGCGCGATCACCGACTCCAGCATGGAGAAGTGCTGCCCGATGCAGGCGCGCGGCCCGCCGCCGAACGGGAACCACGCGTAGCGCGGCCGCCCGGCCTCCGCCTCGGGGGTGAAGCGCTCGGGGTCGAAGCGGTCCGGGTCCGGCCAGTACGCGGGATGGCGGTGCGTCACCCAGGGCGCCACGATCACGTCCGCGCCCGCGGGGACGGTGTGCTCCCCGATCCGGGTGGCGGCGACGGCCTTGCGCCCGATGACCGGCGCGGCCGGGTACAACCGCATGGCCTCCTTGAGGACCTGGGTGAGGTACGGGAGCCGCTCCAGGTCGGCGGCCTCGGGCGTACGGTCGCCCAGCACGCGGGAGACCTCCGCGCGGGCCCGGTCCTGCTGCTCGGGATGGAGGGCCAGCAGGTGCAGGGCGAAACAGAGGGAGGTGGCGGTCGTCTCGTGCCCGGCGAGCAGGAAGATCAACACCTGGTCGCGCAGCTCGGCGGCGTCGAACTCCCCGTCGTCCGAGCTCTTGGCGGCGGCGAGCAGCGTCAGCAGGTCCTCGCCGGGAGCCCCGGCTCGGGCCCCGGCCCCGGTGCCGTCGTCGCCGGCGCCGTCATCGGCGGTGACCTCGCGCCGGCGCTCCGCGATGATCCTGTCGCACACCCCGTACAGCTCGTCCAACGCGGCGGCGGCCCGCCGGTTGCCAGGAGTGGGCCAGTGACGGGGAATGTTGGCGGGGGAGTAGCCGCGGCGCAGCACGTAGTCGGTGATGACCGGAAAACATTCGGCCACGACATCGGCGGTGGTCTCGACATCGGTGCCGAAGAGGATGCGCGCGACGGCCCGCAGGGCCAGGTGCATCATCTCGTCGGAGACGTCGACGACGCCGTCGAGGGCATCACCCCAGGAGTCGATGACGGATCGGGTCTCGGCGGCGATCGCCTCGGCGTACCCGTCCACCCGGCGGCGGGTGAACAGCGGTTGCACGAGCCGACGCTGGCGCAGGTAGTCCTCGTCCTGGCTGGTCAGCAGGCCGTTGCCGAAGGACTCCCGGACCTCCTGGTAGAAGCGGTTGTCCTTGCGGAAGCCCGCCGCGTCGGAGGCGAGCACCTGCTGCGCGCCCTCGGCGGAGAAGACGCAGTACAACTCGGCGCGCATGCCGGGCGGACCGGCGGTGATGCGCACCAGGTCGCCGTGTTGCTGCTGGGCGCGCAGATAGGTCCCGAGGGAGTCGGACCTGAGGTCGAGGAGTGAGCCGAGCAACGGAACGCCGGCCGGGCCGGGGACCTCCGTACGCGTGCCCGTGCCCGTGCCCGTGCTCGTGTCCGCACCCGTACCCGTGTCCCCGCTCGCGTTCGCCTGCACCGTCATGGCCCCCGCCCCTTCGTCCTACGGAAACCCGATTCTGCCGCCCCCGTGCTCGCCTGGCGAGGACGAGGGCCCATCAGGCCGCACAGTGGCCTGATCGCGACGCCCCCGCCGGCGTGGCGATCATCAAGGGGTGCCCCCACACTGGATAGGGCTACCGTGCGTGTTGTCCCCGGAGGTGATCGCTCATGTGCCGATGGCTCGCGTATTCGGGAACACCCCTGCTGCTCGAAACCATCCTGTACAAACCGGCCCACTCGCTGATCGACCAGAGCCTGCACTCCAAGCTGGGTGTGGAGACGACCAACGGGGACGGATTCGGCGTCGGGTGGTACACGGAGGAGGACACGACCACCCCGGCGACCTTCAGGGACATCGGCCCCGCCTGGAACAACCGCAATCTGCGGGAACTCGCGGACCACGTCCGCTCCCCGCTGTTCTTCGCCCACATCCGGGCGTCGACCGGTACGGCGGTGCAGCAGACGAACTGTCATCCCTTCCGGTACGGCCGCTGGCTGTTCATGCACAACGGGGCCATCGCCGACTTCCACCGAATGCGGCGGGAACTCACCCTGCTCATCGACCCCGTGCTGTACCCCGACGTCGAGGGGACGACGGACTCCGAGGTGATGTTCCACCTGGCGCTCACCTGCGGCCTGGAGGCCGATCCGCCGGGCGCGGTGGCCCGGATGGCGGGCGTGGTGGAGCGCGTCGGCCGCGAGCACGGTGTGGAGTACCCGCTCCAGATGACGCTCGCCATCAGCGACGGCGAACGCCTCTGGGCCTTCCGGTACTCCAGCCGGAGCGAGTCGCGATCGCTGTTCTACAGCAGCCGGGTGGACGCGCTCCGCAAGTTGCACCCCGACATGGAGTTCCTCCAGGAAGTCTCCGACGAGACCCGCCTGGTCGTCTCCGAGCCCCTCGGTGACCTTCCCGGCGCCTGGAACAAGGTCCCGGAGAGCACCTACGGCATCGTCGGTCCAGGCGGCGATTCCCTCCACCCCTTCACCCCGCAGGCGGCGTAGGGCCCGGGGCCGGGGCCTGCGAACGGCGGACGGTCAGTAGCCCCAGCGCTGGCCGACGCTGTCGTCGTCGCGGCAGTGGATGGCGCGCCCGCCCGCGTCCCGCCCGGACGTGCCGACATCGGCCTTCCGGCATATCTGACCGGCCTTGTAGCAGTTGCCGGCGTTGGAACGGGGATAGCAGCCGGCGGTCGCCTTGGTGGGCTCGGGCGCGGGCGCGGGCGCCTGGGTACGGGTACGGGTCGGGGCCGGCGGCGCGGGGGCGGCCTTGGTGGGTGCCGGAGCCTCGGTGGTGGGGGCGGCGACGGGGGCCGGTAGGGTCGGCGCGGCCGTGGTGGGTTCGGCGCTGGGGGTCGGGCTCTCGCTCGGGCTCGGGGTGACCGACACCGCGGAAGGGCTGGGACTCGTACGCGCGGTGGCGGAGGCGCTGACGCTCGGGGTGGTGGCCGGCGCCGCCGGATCGCAGGCGGCGAGCGACAGAACGGCGGCGAGGACGACGAGGGCGCCTCTGGAGCGCTTCTTCATGGCGTTCGTTCTGCGGCGGGTCGGGATGTTCATCGGTAACTCCTGGGTCGTGAGTGCTCCTTGAGCGGCGCTCAAGATACCCAGAAGGTTGAATTCGCTACCAGTGTTGACGAGGGGTGAGACGGAGGGGCGGTTCGAAGGGGGTCGGCGTCGGTGGCGCCGCCTCAAGTCGGTTGATCACGCACAGCTCCGTGTACGACGCTGGTCACCGGCGTCCGATCGAGTCCGCGACTCGACCGTCGAGCGGATCACGGCGAAATCTGCTCCGGCGGGCGCTACGAGAACCTGACCGGATCCTTCATCCGGCGCGGGCTCCCGGGTGTGGGGATGTCGATCGGGCTGACGCGCATCTTCGCCAAACTCCTGGCGGAGGGGCTCCTGGAGACCCCCGTGAAGTGCCCCAGCGACGTACTCGTGGTCGTCCCGCGGGACGACCGCCGGCCCGAGGCCGAGGCCACGGCGGCGCTCCTGCGCCGCCGCGGGATGAACGTCGAGCTCTACCACCAGGCCGACAAGGTGGCCAAGCAGGTCCGCTACGCGTCCCGGAAGGGCATCCCGTTCGTCTGGTTCCCGCCGTTCGAGGAGGGGGCCGCACACGAGGTGAAGAACCTGGCGACGGGCGAGCAGCCGACGTCCGATCCCACGACCTGGCTCCCGACCCCGCACTGACGGCGCACCGGTCGGCGGTGTCGTCTCGAGCGGGTTCACGACTCTGCGGAGTGCCCACCGAGCGGGTTCCCCTTCTGGGAGTGGGTGATGGCAGGACTGCGCGGGGCGGCTCAGGTTGTGGAGGGGCACGATCACCTCCCGCCGGCGGTTCGTGGCCGATCCGGCGTACCTACCCGGCCATGGCCGCCTGGTGGGCCTTGCGGGCGATCTCGAGCAGGGTCTGCTGGAGCTTGTGCCGCGTGGATCCACGCGTCTTGACGGCGTGACAGTTCGGGCACAGCGCCACCATCTGCTCCGGATGATCACGGCCCTCCTCGGCGATGGGGCGGACGTGATCGACTTCGAGGATCGGCTTCCCGGTGTCGGTGACATCTGTCGGCATCCCTGAGCATTCAGGACTCTCGCACCGGCCGCCGCAGCGCTCCAAGACCGCTTCCTTGGCCGACTGCCGGCGCACCGGGACGCTGCTGGTGCGCTGGGCGCGATGGCCGGGGACTTCCCTCTGCTCGATGCGAGCGACCAGCTCCTGATATCGGTTGCGGTGAGCCGGCACCGCCGGCCCGGGATCCGTGATGGCGAGACGGGGGTTCTCGCAGCGCTGATGCCGGGTGTAGCCGGACGGGAGGGGCTGGTGGCAGACCGGACAGGCCTTCTTCGGCCGGGGCGCCCGCGGTGCCTGATCCCCGGCCTGCGCGGCGTTGCCCGGAGCGGAGGTGCGTTTCTCGGGGGTACCCAGGGTCGCGTTGATCACGGGGCGGAGCCTTTTGAAGGTGTGCTCGACCCAGTCGACGGCTCGACTACGCAGTCCGAACGGAAGCGGCTCGCTGACCAAGCCGATCTGCGCAGTGGTGGGGTTCAACGGTTTGGCATAGGTGGTCGAGCCGTACTTCGCCACGGCTCGCAGGAGCACCCTCATCTTGTCGGCATCGCAGTCCCGCACGGTGAGGACGATCTGCGGGGCGAGCCGGTTCTCGCCGTCGAACCCGTGCTCGTAAACGGAAGCCGCGTACCGCAGCCTGCCGTCTTTGTGCAGAAAGACTTCCCGACCTTTGACGTTCCAGTGCGGTCGCCGGTCGCTCACCCGGCCCAGGAAGCGGTCGATTTCGCGCTCTGCCGTCGCCGGCTCGTGCCCCATGCTCTCCCCCATGCCGATTTCGAGGACATTGAAGCAAAACGGGATGCCGAGGGGTAGTGATCATCGCCTGGTGGACGTAAGGACCGAAGCGCTGAGGCCCCATCGCCCTTGGTGAAGGGGGATGGGGCCTCAGGCGTGCGCTTGCCTCGTAGTTGGCGCGTCGGTCGATCGATCCGGCTTCCTAGATGTCGCGGAAGATCTCGATCTGGGCGCCGACCGAGTTGAGGCGCTCGGCCAGTTCCTCGTAGCCGCGGTTGATCACGTAGACGTTGCGCAGCACCGAGGTGCCCTCCGCCGCCATCATCGCCAGGAGGACGACCACCGCCGGGCGCAGGGCCGGCGGGCACATCATCTCCGCCGCCCGCCAGCGCGTGGGGCCCTCGACCAGGACGCGGTGGGGGTCGAGGAGTTGGAGGCGGCCGCCGAGGCGGTTCAGGTCCGTCAGGTAGATGGCCCGGTTGTCGTACACCCAGTCGTGGATCAGGGTCTGGCCCTGGGCCACCGCGGCGATGGCCGCGAAGAAGGGGACGTTGTCGATGTTCAGGCCGGGGAACGGCATGGGGTGGATCTTGTCGATCGGCGCCTCGAGCTTCGAGGGGCGGACCGTGAGGTCGACGAGCCGGGTGCGGCCGTTGTCCGCCGAGTACTCCGCCGAGCGGTCGTGGTCCAGGCCCATCTCCTCCAGGACCGCGAGCTCGATCTCCATGAACTCGATCGGCACCCGGCGGATGGTGAGTTCCGACTCCGTGACGACCGCGGCGGCGAGCAGGCTCATCGCCTCGACCGGGTCCTCGGAGGGGGAGTAGTCCACGTCCACGTCGATGCTCGGGACGCCGTGGACGGTGAGCGTGGTGGTGCCGACGCCGTCGACCCGGACGCCCAGGGCCTCCAGGAAGAAGCACAGGTCCTGGACCATGTAGTTGGAGGAGGCGTTGCGGATGACGGTCACGCCGTCGTGTCGGGCCGCGGCCAGCAGCGCGTTCTCGGTGACGGTGTCCCCGCGCTCGGTCAGCACGATCGGGCGGTCCGGGGAGATCCCGGGGACGACCTTCGCGTGGTAGATGCCCTCGGTCGCGGTGATGTCCAGGCCGAAGCGGCGCAGGGCGATCATGTGCGGCTCGATGGTGCGGGTGCCGAGGTCGCAACCGCCCGCGTAGGGCAGGCGGAAGGTTTCCATCCGGTGCAGCAGCGGGCCCAGGAACATGATGATGCTCCGGGTCCGGCGGGCCGCGTCCGCGTCCATCGCCTCCATGTCGAGGCGGGCCGGCGGGATCAGCTCCAGGTCCACGCCGTCGTTGATCCAACGGGTGCGGACACCGATGGAGTTGAGGACCTCCAGGAGGCGGTAGACCTCCTCGATGCGGGCCACCCGCCTCAGCACCGTACGGCCCTTGTTGAGCAACGAGGCGCAGAGCAGGGCGACGCACGCGTTCTTGCTGGTCTTGACGTCGATGGCGCCGGACAGGCGGCGGCCGCCCACCACGCGCAGATGCATCGGGCCGGCGTAGCCGAGGGAGACGATCTCGCTGTCGAGCGCTTCGCCGATGCGGGCGATCATCTCAAGGCTGATGTTCTGGTTGCCGCGCTCGATCCGGTTCACTGCGCTCTGGCTGGTGCCGAGGGCGTCGGCGAGCTGACTCTGTGTCCAGCCGCGATGCTGCCGGGCGTCACGGATGAGCTTGCCGATGCGTACGAGGTAGTCGTCTGCCATAGGGGCACGCTATCTCAGATATGAGATGACTCCCGCGTCGGGTGTGGCAAATGGGTGAATTGAGTAGTTGTTACCGACCCTCAGGTCCCATTGCGGGGGCCCCGTACGCGTGATGGTCGACGATCCGACCCAGTAGGTGGGTCAGCTGCTCCCGCTCCTGGATGGACAGTGGGGCCAGCAGTTCCTCCTGGGCCGCGGTGAGGATCTGTTCCAGTTTGCGTAGGTGTCGCCGGCCGGGCGGCGTGAGGGTGACGACATTGCGCCGGCGGTCCGCGGGGTCGGGGGTCCGCTCCACCAGTTCGCGTGCGGCGAGTTCGTTGACGACGGCGACCAGGTCGCTGCGGTGGATGCCGGTGCGGGCACTGAGGGTGGCCTGGCTCGCCGGGCCGGACTCCTCCAGGGCGACCAGGGCCGCGTAGTGCCACGTACGGGCGTCCGCCCCGCTCAGCCCCTCGGTCACGAGCCGCTGCGCGTGGGTGGAGGCCTGTCCCAGTAGTCGGCTGGGCAGTTCGCGCAGCCGCGCGGGGACGCGGGGGTCGTTCTCTTCCGTGGTCATGGGCCGATGGTACCCATTGCGTTGGTGGCACTAACGATATAACTTCGTTCGTGTCACTAACGTTAGTCAGACCAACGATTGCTGGAAGGGGCCTTCCATGCCCACGATCGACGTACTCGGCACGACGATGTACTACGAGGACCACCGCGGCGACCACGCGCGGCCCGGCGCCGTGCCCTTCGTGTTCCTGCACGGCAACCCGACCTCCTCCCACCTCTGGCGGCGCGTCCTGCCCCGGATCGAGGGCGCGGTCCGCGTCCTGGCCCCGGACCTCATCGGGATGGGCCGCTCCGGAAAGCCGGGCGGGGAGTACCGCTTCGAGGACCACGCCCGCCATCTGGACGCCTGGTTCGACGCGCTCGGGCTCGACGAGGTGGTGCTGGTCGGTCAGGACTGGGGCGGGGCGCTCGCCTTCGACCGGGCCGCCCGCCACCCCGGTCGGGTCCGCGGCATCGCTTTCATGGAGACCATCGTGCGACCGCTGAGCTGGGCGCAGTACCCGCCCGCCGCGCGGGCCCGGTTCGAGGCGATCCGCACCCCGGGCGTGGGGGAGGAGATGGTCCTGGACCGGAACATCTTCATCGAGGACAGCGTCGGGCAGACCGTGTTGCACCCGATGGGCGAGGCGGACCACGCCGTCTACGCCGCCCCCTACCCGACCCGCGAGAGCCGGCTGCCCCTGCTGCGGTGGGCCCGCTCGCTGCCCATCGACGGAGATCCGGCCGATGTGCACGCCGCCGTCGAGCGGTACGGCGCCTGGCTGGCGGACAGCCCGGAGGTGCCCAAGCTGCTGCTCACCTTCGACGGCTCGCCGGCCCTCATGGTGGGCCCCGAGACGGTCGCCTGGTGCGAGGAGAACGTCTCGGCGCTGGAGGTCGAGTACTGCGGGCCGGCCGCCCACCTCTGCCCCGAGGACCGGCCCGAGGAGATCGCCGCCGCGCTCAACTCCTGGGCCGCCCGTCACGGTCTCGCGGCGGGCTGAGCCCGGCGACCGGCCCGCGGCGGCCGAACCCCGCCGGCCGCGGACCCCCGCTCAGTTCTTGCAGGCGTGGTGCCGCCCGCCGGCGTGCACCGTCGCGTACGAGGCCGGGCGCGGGCCCGACGCCGCGCCCGCCACCCGCGCCGAGGCCGCCTTCCCCGACGCGGAATCCGCGTCGTGCACCACGCGGCCGCCGACCAGGGTCATCCGGACCCCCGTCCCGCTGATGTCGGCCACCGGGCAGCGCCTCACGTCCCGGTCCAGCACCACCAGGTCCGCCGCCCGGCCCGGCTCCACCGTGCCCGTCAGCTCCTCCTGGCGCAGTTGCCACGCCGTTCCCGAGGTGTGCATCCGCAGCACGGCGTCCCGGTCGAGCCCCTCCAGCTCGCGGTACAGCGGCCCCGCCCCGAAAGCGCCCTGGCGGTCGATCGCGGTCCGCAACTGGTTCCACACCTGGAGGGCGTCCACCGGCCAGTCGGAGCCGCCCGACAGCCGCGCACCCGCCTTCTCCAGGCTCCGCGCCGGGTACATCCACCGGTGCCGCTCGGGGCCGATGTAGGGCAGCAGCGCCTCCATCGTCCAGGTGTCCTTCGCCGCCCACTGGAGCTGCATGCAGGCCGTCACCCCCAACTGGGCGAACCGCCGCAGGTCCGCCGGGTCCACGAGCTGCAGGTGCGCGACGGCGTTGCGGGCGTCCCGGAGGCCCGTCACCCGCTTGGCGTAGGCGTATCCGTCCAAAGCGGTGCGTACCGCACGGTCACCCAGCCCGTGCGCGTGCATCTGCCAGCCCGCCTTGTTGAAGGCGGCGGCGAGCCGCCCGTAGTCCGCCGCCGAGGTGTACAGCTCGCCCCGGTTGTCGGTCGGCCCGCCGTTCCCGTCGAGGTAGGGCTGCAGCAGCGCGGCGGTCTGCGCCGGATACTCGATGACCCCGTCCAGGAACACCTTGACCATCCCGAACCGCAGTCCCCGCACGCCCGCGAACTCCCGCCGCAGGCCCCGGGCGTACGCCAGCGCGCCCGCCGGGTCCTTGGTCTGCTCGGCCTCCAACCGGATCGCGGGCACGATCCGCTGCGGCAGCTTCCCGGCCGCCGACAGCGCCTGGTAGAGCTCCAGTTCGTGCCGACCCACCAGCGCGTCCATCATCGTGGTCACCCCGGAGGCGGCCGCCAGCCGCAGCACCTCGGCGCACGCCGCGACCAGGTCGGCCCGGGTGGGCTCCGGTACGTGCCGCCGTACCAGGCCCTGGGCGTCGTCCTTGAGGACGCCCGTGGGTCGGCCGTCCGCGCCCTTGACCACCTTGCCGCCGACCGGGTCCGGCGTGGCCGCCGTGATCCCGGCGATGTCCAGGGCCCGCCCGTTGGCCCACAGGTTGTGGCCGTCGCCGCCGACGAGGGCGATCGGCCGCCGGGTCGGGAGCGCGTCCAGCATCGTGTGGTGGGGGTTGGTGCCCACGGGGAGCAGTCCGACCGGGTTCCAGTCCTCGACCACCAGCCAGCGGTCGGGCTCCGCGCCCGCGCCGCCCGTGTCGGCGAGGAAGCCGGTCAGGATCTCCTGGAGCTCGGCCAGGGTGGTCTCCGCGCCCTCCAGGGAGGGCGACAGCGAGCGCTCGCCGGCGCCGAGCGGATGGACGTGGCCGTCGTGGATGCCGCTCATGACCGTGTTGCCGCGGGCGTCGACGACCTCGGTGTCCCGGCCCACGTACCGGCGCAGCGCCGCGTTCGTCCCGGTGGCGAGGATCCTGCCGTCCCGGCCGATCGCGACGGCCTCGACGCGTGCCCGGTTGCCGGTCCCGGTGAACACCGAGGCGTTGTGGACCACCAGGGCCGCCGAACCGCGCCCGGAGGTGGGGGCGGGGGCGGAGGCGGGGGCGGCCGAGGCCGGGGCGGCCCCCAGCAAGCCGGCCGCCCCGGCGACCCCGGTGATCCCGGCGGCCGCGAGCAGTCCCCGGCGGGAAAGGTGCGAAGAAGACGTCATGCCCACTCCAAACGTTGGTGTGGCCAGGACACTGTTTGATTAACCGCTTAACCAGAAGCCGCCCCCATCGACGAAATCCGTACGATGGCCGCGTGCCAGAGCAGCCACCCGCGCCCGGACCGACCCTCGCCGACATCGCGCGCGCCGCCGAGGTGTCCACCGCGACCGTCTCCCACGCGCTCAACGGCACCGGCCGCCTCGGCGAGTCCACCCGGCGCCGGGTCCGCGAGGTGGCGGGCGCCCTCGGCTACGGAGCCCGCCGCGGCCCGCGCACCCGCAGCCTCGGCGTCGCGGTGACCACGTACGCGGGGGACGCCTGGGACTTCGTCGGGATCGCCTACTTCTCCCGGCTGCTCACCGCCGCGACCTCGGCGGCGCACGCGCACGGGTACGCCCTGACCACCCTGCCCGCCGACCGGGGCGCCGAGCCGCTGTGGCACACCCTCTCCGTGGACGGGATGCTGCTGCTCGACAGCCCGGCCGGCGACCCGGTGCTACGGGCCCTACGGGCGCGGGGTCTGCCGGTGGTCTTCGACGGCCGGCCGCCCGACCCGTGGCCCGCGGACGTGTGGGTGGACAACGACCACACCACGACCACCCGTGAGGTGCTCGACCATCTCACGGCCTCCGGGGCCCGGCGGATCGCACTGCACTGCGGCTACGGCCGCGAGTTCTACACCGGGGCCGTCACGTCGGCCTACGAACAGTGGTGCGCGGAGCGCGGCCTGGCTCCGCTCCTGGTCCCCTTCGATCCGGACGACGCGGCGGGGCACGCCTTCGACTCCGCCTTCTCGGGGCCGGACCGCCCCGACGCCGTGTACTGCGTGTACGACCCGGGGGGCCGCCAGGTGCTGGCCGCGGCCGCGCGCCACGGTCTCCGTATACCCGGCGTACCCGGCGTACCCGGCGTACCGGGCGGCTCGGGGCGGGATCGGGGGCTGCTGCTGGTCTGCGCGAGCGAGGATCCCGCCTACGCGGAGACCGAACCCGCCGTGACCACCGTCACCCTCGATCCGGAGCGGATCGCCGCTTCGGCGGTATCTGTCCTGGTCAACCTGATCGAATCCGGGCATGCGGAATCGCCTGGTCAGCGGACGGTCCCGGCAGGACTGCGGGTGCGCGCCTCGTCCCTCCCCCCGGACATGTACTAGAGTTATCTCGACATCGAGATATCTGCCGAAGGCGTACCGCAGCCGCCCCCGCTGGTAAGGGTTACCTAACTTAGCCCTACCTTAGCGGATTGGCCAAGGGGCGTGGCGGCAGGATTGCGGTAATACGCGCGAATTCATGCATGAAGGAGACTGTCGTGTCGGCGAACAGCTTCGACGCCCGCAGCACGCTGCAGGTGGGCGACGAGTCGTACGAGATCTTCAAGCTGGACAAGGTCGAGGGCTCCGCCCGCCTTCCCTACAGCCTGAAGGTCCTGCTGGAGAACCTGCTTCGCACCGAGGACGGCGCGAACATCACCGCCGACCACATCCGGTCGCTCGGTAACTGGGACTCGCAGGCCCAGCCCAGCGAGGAGATCCAGTTCACGCCGGCCCGCGTGATCATGCAGGACTTCACCGGCGTCCCCTGCGTGGTGGACCTCGCCACCATGCGTGAGGCCGTCAAGGCCCTCGGCGGCGACCCGGCGAAGATCAACCCGCTCTCGCCCGCCGAGATGGTCATCGACCACTCGGTCATCGCCGACAAGTTCGGCACGAAGGACGCCTTCGCGCAGAACGTCGAGCTGGAGTACGGCCGCAACAAGGAGCGCTACCAGTTCCTGCGCTGGGGCCAGACCGCCTTCGACGACTTCAAGGTCGTCCCCCCGGGCACCGGCATCGTGCACCAGGTCAACATCGAGCACCTGGCCCGCACGGTCATGGTCCGCAACGGCCAGGCGTACCCCGACACCCTCGTCGGCACCGACTCGCACACCACCATGGTCAACGGCCTGGGCGTGCTGGGCTGGGGCGTCGGCGGCATCGAGGCCGAGGCCGCGATGCTCGGCCAGCCGGTCTCCATGCTGATCCCGCGCGTCGTGGGCTTCAAGCTGACCGGCGAGCTGCCGACCGGCACCACCGCCACCGACCTGGTGCTGACCATCACCGAGATGCTGCGCAAGCACGGCGTCGTCGGCAAGTTCGTCGAGTTCTACGGTGAGGGCGTCGCCGCCACCTCCCTCGCGAACCGCGCCACCATCGGCAACATGTCGCCGGAGTTCGGCTCCACCGCCGCGATCTTCCCGATCGACGACGAGACCCTGAAGTACCTGCGCCTGACCGGCCGCGACGCCCAGCAGGTCGCGCTCGTCGAGGCGTACGCCAAGGAGCAGGGCCTGTGGCTGGACCCGGCCGCCGAGCCGGACTTCTCCGAGAAGCTGGAGCTCGACCTCTCCACGGTCGTCCCCTCCATCGCCGGCCCGAAGCGCCCGCAGGACCGCATCGTCCTGGCCAACGCCGCCGAGCAGTTCGCCGTCGACGTGCGCAACTACGTCTCCGACGACGAGGAGGCCGGCAAGGAGTCCTTCCCGGCGTCCGACGCCCCGGCGTCCTCCAACGGTGTGCCCACCAAGCCCACCCTGGTGACCCTGGCCGACGGCACCTCCTTCGAGATCGACCACGGCGCCGTCACCGTCGCCGCGATCACCTCCTGCACCAACACCTCGAACCCCTACGTCATGGTCGCCGCGGCGCTCGTGGCCAAGAAGGCGGCCGAGAAGGGCCTGAGCCGGAAGCCCTGGGTCAAGACCACCCTGGCCCCCGGCTCGAAGGTCGTCACCGACTACTTCGACAAGGCCGGCCTGACCCCGTACCTCGACAAGATGGGCTTCAACCTCGTCGGGTACGGCTGCACCACCTGCATCGGCAACTCCGGTCCGCTGGACGAGGAGATCTCGAAGGCGATCAACGAGGCCGACCTCGCGGTCACCTCGGTGCTCTCGGGCAACCGCAACTTCGAGGGTCGCATCAACCCCGACGTCAAGATGAACTACCTGGCCTCCCCGCCGCTGGTCGTCGCGTACGCCATCGCGGGCTCCATGAAGGTGGACATCACCAAGGACGCGCTGGGCACCGACACCGACGGCAAGCCGGTCTTCCTCGCGGACATCTGGCCCTCCGAGGCCGAGGTCAACGACGTCGTGGCGAACGCCATCGGCGAGGACATGTTCAGCAAGTCCTACCAGGACGTCTTCGCGGGCGACGCCCAGTGGCAGGCGCTGTCGATCCCGACGGGCAACACCTTCGAGTGGGACCCGCAGTCGACCTACGTGCGCAAGCCCCCTTACTTCGAGGGCATGACCATGGAGACCACCCCGGTCTCCGACATCGCCGGCGCCCGCGTGCTGGCGAAGCTGGGCGACTCGGTCACCACCGACCACATCTCCCCGGCCGGTGCGATCAAGGCCGACACCCCGGCCGGCAAGTACCTCACCGAGCACGGTGTCGAGCGTCGCGACTTCAACTCGTACGGTTCCCGCCGTGGCAACCACGAGGTCATGATCCGCGGCACCTTCGCCAACATCCGCCTGCGCAACCAGATCGCGCCGGGCACCGAGGGCGGCTTCACCCGCGACTTCACCGTCGAAGGCGCGCCGGTCTCCTTCATCTACGACGCCTCGCAGAACTACCAGGCCGCCGGCATCCCGCTGGTCATCCTGGCGGGCAAGGAGTACGGCTCGGGCTCGTCCCGTGACTGGGCTGCCAAGGGCACCGCGCTGCTCGGCGTCAAGGCCGTCATCGCCGAGTCCTACGAGCGCATCCACCGCTCCAACCTGATCGGCATGGGCGTCCTCCCGCTGCAGTTCCCGGAGGGTGCCACCGCGGCCTCCCTGGGTCTGACCGGCGAGGAGACCTTCTCCTTCACCGGTGTGGAGGAGCTGAACGACGGCACCACCCCGCGCACCGTCAAGGTGACCACCGAAACCGGTGTGGAGTTCGACGCGGTCGTCCGCATCGACACGCCGGGTGAGGCGGACTACTACCGCAACGGCGGCATCATGCAGTTCGTGCTCCGGAACCTCATCCGCGGCTGAACCGCGCAGTAGACGCCGAAGGGCCGTACCCCCGTCGAGGGGGTACGGCCCTTCCGTTCGTCCGGCGGCGTGTCCATGTGACGGACAGGTCTCAACTCGGAAAAACTGGTGGCCATAAATGTGCATGATCTTGCTCACACGAGCGCAAGTGGACTATACCTGTGCCCGTCCGGATCACCGCGAGACGAGCGGCTCCGGGCCGGGGGTGGGCGGGGACCTGTGGTGATGTCCGCATGCACGGTCACCACCGTGAATCCCCGGTCTCCTTCACACTTCTGACGAAGGCGAGGACATGAGCATGGGATCCACTGGTGAGGGCCTCGGACGCCGCGACCTGATCAAGCGCTCCGCAGCACTCGGACTGATCACGGTGCCGACGATGAGCTTCCTGTCCGCCTGCGCGTCCGGCGGTGCGGAGAACTCCACGAAGGGCCCGGCCAAGGCGCCGGTGACCAAGGAGAACCCCTTCGGCGTCGCGAAGGGCGGCAAGCTGGACGTCGTCGTCTTCAAGGGCGGATTCGGCGACGACTACGCGAAGGCCTGGGAGGCCGCCTTCGACAAGAAGTGGGGCACCACCAGCTCCCACCTGGGCACCCAGGAGATCACCGCCAAGCTCCAGCCCCGCTTCAACGCCGGGAACCCGCCGGACGTCGTCGACGACTCCGGCGCCCAGCAGATCAAGCTGGACGTGCTCGCCAAGGGCGACCAACTCGCCGACCTCACCGCCGTGCTCGACTCGCCCTCGCTCGACGACCCGAGCAAGAAGGTGCGCGACACCCTGGTCGACGGCGCCTACGAACAGGGCCTGCAGGGCGGCAAGTTCGTCGTCCTGAAGTACGTCTACGCCGTATTCGGCTTCTGGTACTCCGGCAAGCTCTTCAAGGAGAAGGGCTGGGCGCCGCCGAAGACCTGGGACGAGTTCCTGGCCGTCTGCGCCAAGGCCAAGGAAGCCGGCATCGGCGGCCTCGCCCACCAGGGCAAGTTCCCGTACTACATCAATGTCGTCATCATGGACCTGATCGCCAAGAAGGGCGGTCTGGACGCCATGAAGGCGATCGACAACCTGGAGCCGAACGCCTTCGAGGGCAACCCCGCCGCCCTCGCCGCGGTCGAGGCGGTCTACGAGGTGGTGGAGAAGGGCCTGCTGATGCCGGGCACCAACGGCCTCACCCACACGGAGTCACAGACGGCCTGGAACCAGTACAAGGCCGCTTTCATCCCCTCCGGCTCCTGGCTGGAGAACGAGCAGCTGAAGCAGACCCCGGAGGACTTCGACATGAAGTTCCTGCCGATGCCGCTGCTCGCCGACAGCAAGCTGCCCTTCGAGGCGATCCGGGCCGGTGTCGACGAGCCCTTCATCGTCCCGGAGAAGGCCGCCAACAAGGCCGCGGCCTTCGAGTTCCTCCGCTCCATGCTGTCCCGCGAATGGTCGACGATCTTCGCCCAGCAGGCGAACTCGCTCACGGTGGTCAAGGACGGGGTGGACCCCGGCGTCAAACTGCGGCCGGGCACCCAGTCGGCGGTCGAGGCCCTCAAGGCCGCGGGCGGCAACACCTTCAGCTACCGCTACCCCGACTGGTACAGCGAAATGGACACCGAGATCCAGAACGCGTCCAATGAGCTCATGGCGCAGCGGATTCAGCCGAAGGAGTGGATCAAGCGAGCCCAGGCCGCGGTGGACAAGGCGGCCAAGGACCCGAACGCCAAGAACAACAAGCGCGCCTGACACCGCGGGGACGGACACCATGAGCCAAGTAGCCCAGAGGAAGGGGCGGGCCGGTTTCATCACCGGCTTCCTCTTCGCACCCCTAGCGCTGTACCTGACCTTCGTCATCTGGCCGTACGTGCAGACGTTCGGTTACTCCTTCACCAACTGGAGCGGGCAGTCCCCGACGTTCGACTTCGTCGGCATGGACAACTACGCGACGTTGCTGACGGACGAGGTCTTCCGCGGCGCGCTCTGGCACAACCTGCTGCTCCTGGTGTTCGTCCCGCTCGTCACCATCCTGCTCGCCCTCTTCTTCGCCTTCATGGTGAACGCGGGCGGGCGCGGCGGAGCCGGCGGGGTGCAAGGAGTCGGCGGATCGCGCTTCTACAAGGTCGTCTACTTCTTCCCCCAGGTCCTCTCCCTCGCCATCCTCTCCGTGCTCTTCGGCGCGATCTACCGCAGCGACGAGGGCGGCCTGCTCAACGGCTTCCTGACCAAGGTCGGCCTGATCGACGCGGCCCACCCGGTCGAATGGCTCAACGAGCCGAACCTCGTCCTGTGGTGCCTGCTCCTCGTCGTCGTCTGGCACGGCGTCGGCTTCTACCTCGTCCTGTTCTCCGCGGCCATGCAGTCCGTCCCCAAGGACATCTACGAGGCCGCCCTGCTCGACGGCGCCGGGCGCGCCCAGACCTTCTTCAAGGTGACGCTGCCCTTGCTGTGGGACTCTGTGCAGACCTCGGCGGTCTATCTGGGCATCGCCGCCATGGACATGTTCGTGCTGGTGTCGACCATGACCTCGGGTCAGTTCGGCGGCGGGCCCGACCACCACAGCGAGGTCATGTCGACGGTGCTGATGCGCAACTTCCTCTACTTCGGCAAGAGCGGGTACGCCTGCGCCATGGGCGTGGTCATGCTCGCCCTGACCATGATCCTCTCCGTCATCACGCTGCGCGCCACCCGCCGCGAGCGCATCGAGTTCTGAGCGGAGTTTCCACGATGACCGCACCATCCACAGTGATCAAGGCTCCCGGTGAGAACACCGCGGAGCGGGCCGGCGGCGCCGGACGGCCGGGGAAGCGGGAGGGGCGCCGCTCCGAGGGCATGGCCCTCAACGTCTTCTCGCACGGCTTCCTGGTCGTCTGGGCGATAATGATCGTGCTGCCCCTGCTCTGGCTGGCGCTCGGGGCCTTCAAGACCGACGCGCAGATCGGCGGCTCGGCCCTCAGTTGGCCCTCCAACTGGCACTTCGACGCCTTCGGGCGGGCCTGGACGAAGGGCATCGGAGGCTACTTCGCCAACACCCTCATCGTGCTGGTGTTCTCGGTCCCGCTGACGATGCTGTTCGGCTCCATGGCCGCGTACGTGCTGGCCCGCTACCCCTTCACGGGGAACCGGCTCATCTACTACTTCTTCGTCAGCGGGGCGATGTTCCCCGTGTTCCTGGCGCTCGTACCGCTGTTCTTCATGGTCAAGCGCTTCGACATGCTGAACACCTACCAGGGTCTGATCCTGGTCTACGTCGCCTACTCGATGCCCTTCACGGTCTTCTTCATGCACTCCTTCTTCCGGACGCTGCCGACGGCGATCCACGAGGCGGCGGTCATCGACGGAGCCTCCGACACCCGGATCTTCTTCCAGGTGATGCTGCCGATGGCCAAGCCCGGTCTGATCAGCGTCGGGATCTTCAACGTCCTGGGCCAGTGGAACCAGTACATCCTGCCCGCCGTGCTGATGCAGCCGCAGACCAGCGCCGACCCCGAGCGGTACATGCTCACCCAGGGGCTCATCCAGCTCCAGTACCAGATGGGCTACGAGACCGACCTGCCGGTGCTGTTCGCCGGTGCCACCATCGCCATGGTCCCGATGCTCGTGGTCTACCTCTCCTTCCAGCGCCAGATCCAGGCGGGCCTCACCTCGGCGACCCTGAAGTAGAGCCTCAGGGCCGGGTCCCGTCAGGAGCCTTGTTCAGCCTGTAGAGGTATCCGGGACCCTGGTCGCCGATCTGCCGGACGATCCGGGGGTTCTCGGCGGTGCCGCCGACGTCCCACACGGGCAAGGTGCACCCGGGGATGTCGATGCGCACCTTCTGCGCCCGGACGTTCGGGCCGCCCTCGTAGACCCAGGTCCCGGAGCCCCAGCAGCCCGGGTACGGGTCGTAGGGGTAGTCGAAGGCGAAGCGCCTGCCGACGCCGGTGGCGGTGACCCGGCCGTCCGCGGTGAAGACCAGGTCGTGGCCCATGCCGTCGTTCCAGAGGCCGACCATGGTCTGCGGCCCGATCCTCGGCGGCTCGTACGCGGGCAACAGGCCGACGGCCAGCCCGAGCGCGCCGAACAGCCCCGTCCCCACCACCACACCCGTGCCCCACCGCGCCACCCGCCCCAGCAGCCGGTCGTCCCGGGGCAGGGCGATCAGCGCTCCCGCCGAGAGCGAGGCCGTGGCAGAGACCCAGAAGAGCAGCGTGGCCCGCGTCTGCGTGTCGTTGTACGCCGCGTAGCCGAAGACGGGCGGCGTCAGCAGGGCCGCCACGATCAGCGGCGCCGACCACCAGGCCGCGTGCCTGCCGAGCCATCGGCCGAGGAGGTCGGCCAGCGCGACCGCCGGGAGGACGAAGACCAGCGACAGCAGGAAGGAGATGAAGCCGATGAGGGGCACGGTGGCGACCAGGTCCGCCCCGATCTCGACCCAGTCCGGGCCCCTGTCCGGCGGCGGTTGCGTCTGTACGTACAGCACGACCACCACAACCGTGAGCGCCACCTCCAGGAGTCCCACCAGCGTCGAGACCACCAGCACGACTGCGTACGACCGTTTCTGATGCACGATCAACCCCCCTCGTGGCACGGCGAACCCACGGTCCGCCCGGCCGGCGACGTCCTGGAGCCATAGTGCCGGCCGGGCTGAACGTGTTCAATTCATTCTCCTACAGCCAGGTGCCGAAGCGGCGGATGTACCAGGTCTTCACGAGCTGGGTGAGCGTGCAGTACGCGAGCAGCACGCCGATCAGCCACGGGAAGTAGCTCGCCGGCAGGGCCACGAAGCCCAGCGAGGACGCCAGCGGCGAGAAGGGCAGCCAGAGCCCGGTCAGCACCGCGAGGACGGTCATGACCATCACCGGCCAGGAGGCGCGGGACTGGATGAAGGGGATCTTCCGGGTGCGGATCATGTGGACGATCAGGGTCTGCGAGAGCAGGCCCTCGACGAACCAGCCGGACTGGAAGAGGGACTGGCTCGCCTCGCTGTTCGCCGCGAACACGTGCCACATGATCAGGAACATCGCGATGTCGAAGATCGAGCTGATCGGGCCGATCGTGACCATGAAGCGGCCGATGCCCTTGGCGTCCCAGTTGCGGGGCCTGCGCAGGTACTCCTCGTCCATCCGGTCCCACGGGGTGGCCAGCTGGGCGATGTCGTAGACCAGGTTCTGGACCAGCAGCATGATCGCGAGCATCGGCTGGAAGGGGATGAAGGCGCTCGCGACCAGGACCGAGAAGACGTTGCCGAAGTTCGACGACGCCGTCATCTTGATGTACTTGATCGTGTTGCCGAAGGTGGTGCGGCCCTGGAGGACGCCCTGCTCCAGGACGGTGAGGTCCTTCTCCAGCAGGATGATGTCGGCCGACTCCTTGGCGATGTCCACGGCGGTGTCCACCGAGATGCCGACGTCGGCGTCGCGCAGCGCGGCCGCGTCGTTGATGCCGTCGCCGAGGAACCCGACGGTGTGGCCGCCGGCCTGCAGGGCCCGGACGATCCGGGCCTTCTGGACCGGGTTGACCTTGGCGAAGACCGTCGTACGGGCGGCCAGCGCGCGCAGTTCGGTGTCGTCCAGGTCGTCGGTCTCGGGGCCGAGCACCACCTGGCCGACGTCGATGCCGACATCGGCGCAGACCCGGGCGGCGACGAGGTCGTTGTCGCCGGTGACCACCTTCACCGCGATGCCCTTGTCGGCCAGGCCCTGGAGGGCTCGGGCCGCGTCGGCCTTCGGCGGGTCGAGGAAGGCGAGGAAGCCGACCAGCGTCAGCCCCTCCTCGTCGGCGACCGTGTAGGTCTCGCGCGGGCCGGCGATCGTGCGGGTGGCGACGGCGAGGACGCGCAGGCCCTGACGGTTGTTGTCCTCGGCGATCCGGGCGACGTGCCACCGCAGCTGCTCGGTCAGCTCGACCGTCTCCCCGCGGTCCGTCATGTGCGTGCAGAGGTCCAGGACCTCTTCGACGGCACCCTTGGTGATCATGATGTGCTCGCGCCGTCCGAAGTCGCCGACCAGGGAGTTGCGGGAGAGGACCACGGACATCCGGCGTCGGGCGAAGTCGAAGGGGATCTCGTCGACCATCGAGAACCGTGCGTCGACGACAACCTCCTCGGCCTCGTCGACGCGGTCGATGACGGCCTGGTCCATCAGGTTCCGCAGGCCGGTCTGGAAGTGCGCGTTGAGGTAGCCGTACTCCAGTACCTCGCCGTCCTCGTGGCCGTGCACGTCCAGGTAGCGGTCCAAGGCGATCCGGTCCTCGGTGAGGGTGCCGGTCTTGTCCGTGCAGAGCACGTCCATCGCGCCCAGGTTCTGGATCGCGTTCAGTCGCTTGACGACCACCTTCCGCCTGGACATGGCCACCGCGCCGCGCGCCAGGTTGGCGGAGACGACCATCGGCAGCATCTCGGGGGTCAATCCGACGGCGACGGCGATGCCGAAGAGGAGGGCCTCGTCCCAGTCGCCCTTGGTCAAGCCGTTGATCATGAAGACGACCGGGACCATCACCAGCATGAAGCGGATCAGCAGGAAGCTGACCTTGCGCACGCCGGTGTCGAAGGTGGTCTGCGGGCGCTCGCCGACGAGCGAGCCGGCCATCGAACCGAAGTAGGTGTCGGCGCCGGTGGCGACGACCACCCCGGTGGCGGTGCCGGAGGTGACCGAGGTACCCATCAGGGCCAGGTTGTCGGCCTCCACCGGGTCCGTGGTCCCCTGCCCGCCGAGGTCCGGAGTGCGGGTGTCGGCCTTGGCCACCGGCAGGGACTCGCCGGACAGCGCGGCCTGGCCGACATTGAGGTCCTTGGCGGTGACGATCCGCAGGTCGGCCGGGATCAGGTCACCGGCCGCCAGCTTGACCACGTCGCCCGGGACCACCTGGTCCATGGGTACCTCGAACGTGGTGGGCGCGGAGCCGCTGCCGGCCCGGCGCTGCACCGCGCACGTGGTGGTGACGAGCTTCTTCAGCGCGTCGGCGGCGCGGCCCGAGCGGAATTCCTGCCAGAAGCGCAGCAGTCCGCTGATCCCCACCATCACGGAGAGGATGACGACGCCCGGGTCACCGGGGTCCTGCCAGTACATGACCGCCGCGAGGAGGACCAGTACGGCGATGAAGGGGTTCGCGTAGGCCTTGGCCAGCTGGAGGTACCAGCGGGGGGCGCGCTCGTGGGCGACGGTGTTGGAGCCGTGCCGCTCCAGGCGCAGCGCGGCCTCGGCGTGGGTGAGGCCGGCCGGGGAGGTGTCCACCTCCTGAAGGACCTCGACGCCCGAGCGGGCGCCGATCCCGGCGAGCCGCTCGCCGACGAGGCGGGTGCGGTCCTGGAGCTCGGCGGCCTTGCGCTCACGGCGGGAGCGGCCCGGCGGTGCGAGGGTGGTCGGGGTACGGGGGGTGAGCATGGTCATGACGAATACCTCCCTCCACGGTGTCCGGGCAGCGCGGAGCCGCTCGGTCACGTGGAGTGATCACGGGTCGGCGCACGACGGCCCGATGGGCCCGCGGCACGCCGGTGGGCATGGATGACGCACGCCCGGCGGAGTTGGCAGGGCATGCGGAAGGAAGGGAGTGTGGAAGGAGTGAACGCGAAGGAACGCGAAGGAACGCGACGCGATGCGAACGGAACGCGAGCGCGCACAGGGCAGGCGGTCCACCGCTGCCGTGCGTACCCGGAGAGAGGTCAGCCGGTCACGAGGTCAGCCGACGAGAGCAACGAGAGCGCTGCAAGGACTTCGATCGGGACTCATCCCGAACACCTCCTTGCGTAGCGCGGTCAATGCCCGACGCCAGGTCCGGCCGAAAGGGCCGCAGAGGACCGGCGTCCCAGCGACCGTAGCACGATCCAACAGGCGCTTCTCTCCATCTTTAGGTCGGTACCAGCCGTTTCATCCCGTGTCAGCCTCTTGACGTGTGGATGCGTTAAGGCTCGACTTAAGGTTCACAAGTTGGAGAGATGCCGGGGTCTCGGAGCGTGCAGCCGTGACATGCCCCGGCCGGGGGGCGACGGCTCGCCGTCGCTAATGGGCAGGAGTGGATGAGTCGTGCAGACTCCCGGATCGCAGTCGTCACTGCATCGCGCGAATCTCGAACGGGTCGTGCGGGCGGTGCGGCTCGCGGGATCGCTGACCCAGGCGGAGATCGCCCGTGCCACCGGACTGTCGGCGGCCACGGTCTCCAACATCGTCCGGGAGCTGAAGGACGGCGGGACCGTCGAGGTCACCGACACCTCGGCCGGTGGCCGCCGGGCGCGCAGCGTCTCGCTCAGCGGTGACGCGGGGATCGTCATCGGTGTCGACTTCGGCCACACCCACCTGCGGGTGGCGGTGGGGAACCTGGCCCACCAGGTACTGGCGGAGGAGTCCGAGCCGCTGGACGTCGACGCGTCCTGGACGGACGGCTTCGACCGGGCGGAAGCCCTGGTCGGAAGGCTGATCGCGGACATCGGCGTGGGGCTGGAGAAGGTCATCGGCGTCGGGCTCGGCGTGCCGGGCCCGATCGACGTGGAGTCCGGGACCCTGGGCTCGACCGCGATCCTGCCGGGCTGGGCGGGCATCAATCCCCGCCAGGAGCTCTCGCAGCGCCTCGGAGTGCCCGTGTACGTGGACAACGACGCGAACCTCGGCGCCCTCGGTGAACTCGTTTGGGGGAGCGGGCGGGGAGTGAAAGACCTGGCCTACATCAAGGTGGCCAGCGGCGTCGGCGCCGGCCTGGTGATCAACGGCCAGATCTACCGCGGACCCGGCGGCACGGCGGGCGAGATCGGGCACATCACCCTGGACGAATCGGGCCCGGTCTGCCGCTGCGGCAACCGCGGCTGCCTGGAGACCTTCACGGCGGCCCGGTACGTACTCCCGCTGCTCCAGGGCACGCACGGCCCGGAGTTGACGATGGAGCGCGTGGTCGAACTGGCCCGTGAGGGGGACCCGGGCTGCCGCCGGGTGATCACGGACGTCGGCCGGCACATCGGCAGCGGCGTGGCCAGTCTGTGCAACCTCCTGAACCCCAGCCGGGTGGTGCTCGGCGGCTCGCTGGCGGAGGCCGGTGAGCTCGTCCTCGCGCCCATCCGTGAATCGGTGGGGAGGTACGCGATCCCCAGCGCGGCCCGGCAGTTGTCGGTGCTGACGGGGAACCTGGGAGGGCGGGCCGAGGTGCTGGGAGCACTGGCGCTCGTCCTCAGCGAGATGGGCGATTCGACACTTTTGTCAGATCATGGAAGTGGAGTGCGAGCTCCAGCCGTCTTGTCTTCAGGTAGATAACGAATGGCACCGTTGTCATCTCGTTAAGAATTCACTCCTTGACGGCAAAACGCGGCCGGGGTTGACTCACATCCACCTCGGCCGCGCCGCTGCGGCCTCGTCAGGGAGGTTCAAGTAATGAACACGCGTATGCGCAGAGCCGCCGTAGCTGTCGCCGCTGGTGCCATGGCCGTTTCGCTCGCCGCTTGTGGCAGTGCGAAGGAGGCGGGCGACACGACGAAGGAGTCCTCCGGCGCTGCCAAGGGCGATGCGATCAAGGTCGGTCTGCTCCTGCCGGAGAACCAGACCGCGCGTTACGAGAAGTTCGACAAGCCGCTGATCGAGAAGAAGATCGCCGAGCTCACCGGCGGCAAGGGCGAGGTCGTCTACGCCAACGCCAAGCAGGACGCGACCACGCAGAACTCCCAGGTCGACACGATGATCACCAACAAGGTGGACGTCCTGATCATCGACGCGGTGGACTCCAAGGCCATCGCCGGCTCGGTCAAGAAGGCCAAGGACGCCGGCATCCCGGTCGTCGCCTACGACCGCCTGGCCGAGGGCCCGATCGACGCCTACACCTCCTTCGACAACGAAGAGGTCGGCAAGGTCCAGGGCAAGGCCCTGCTGGAGGCGCTGGGCGACAAGGCCAAGGACGGCCAGATCGTCATGATGAACGGTTCGGTCACCGACCCGAACGCCAAGCTCTTCAAGTCCGGTGCGCACTCCGAGCTCGACGGCAAGGTGAACGTCGGCAAGGAGTACGACACGGTCGAGTGGAAGCCGGAGAACGCCAACACCAACATGGCGGCCGCGCTCTCCGCGCTCGGCAAGGACAAGGTCATCGGCGTCTACTCCGCCAACGACGGCATGGCCGGCGGCATCATCACCGCCCTCAAGGCCGCCGGCGTCAACCCCCTGCCGCCGGTCACCGGCCAGGACGCCGAACTCGCCGGTGTGCAGCGGATCGTCGCCGGTGAGCAGTTCATGAGCGTCTACAAGCCGTACGCCCCCGAGGCCGAGGCCGCCGCGAAGATGGCCGTCGCCCTCGCCAAGGGTGGCAAGCCCGAGTCCACGTCCACGGTCGACAGCCCGACCGCCAAGGGCGTCGCCTCCGTCCTGATCCCGGTCGTCTCGCTCACCAAGGCCAACATCAAGGACACCGTCGTCAAGGACGGCGTCTACTCGGTCGACGAGATCTGCACCGACAAGTACGCGGCCGCCTGTGCCGCCGCCGGCCTGAAGTAACGGCCCCCCGCCGTCTCCCCACGAGACGGCCCCCGTGCCTGACCGGCGCCCCTCCCTCTCATCCCGCCACCGGGCGGGGCGCCGGGCAGAAACGTTCCTCCCCTATTCGTCCCGCTCCTGCTCTTTTGCACGACATCCCCGCCGGTCAGGCGGCGAAGGAGATGGTTCATGTGTCCGCTGCGCCCGTGCTGGCGTTGCGAGGGGTCTCGAAGCGGTTCGGCGCCGTTCAGGCCCTCACCGACGTAGAACTCGAGATCCACTCCGGTGAAGTGGTCGCCCTCGTCGGCGACAACGGTGCCGGAAAGTCCACGCTGGTCAAGACGATCGCCGGCGTGCACCCCATCGATGAAGGTGTCATCGAGTGGGAGGGGCGCCCGGTCGCCATCGGCAAGCCGCACGACGCCCAGAACCTGGGCATCGCGACGGTCTACCAGGACCTGGCGCTGTGCGACAACATCGACGTCGTCGGCAACCTCTTCCTCGGCCGGGAGCTCAAGAGCTTCGGCATCCTCGACGAGGTGGAGATGGAGCGGCGCGCCCGCGAGCTCCTGACCACCCTGTCCATCCGGATCCCCAGTGTCCGGATCCCGATCGCCTCGCTCTCCGGCGGTCAGCGCCAGACCGTGGCGATCGCCCGTTCCATGCTGGGCGAGCCCAAGCTCGTCATCCTCGACGAGCCCACCGCCGCCCTCGGTGTCGAGCAGACCGCACAGGTTCTCGACCTGGTGGAGCGGCTGCGCGAGCGCGGCCACGCCGTCATCCTCATCAGCCACAACATGGCCGATGTGAAGGCCGTCGCCGACAAGGTGGCGGTCCTGCGGCTGGGCCGCAACAACGGTGTCTTCAACGTCGCCGACACCTCGCAGGAAGAGATCATCTCCGCCATCACCGGTGCCACGGACAACGCCGTGACCCGCCGGGCGGCCCGCACCTCGGAGGCCGGCAAGTGAGCACCCAGAACCCTGCCACCGGTCCACTGGACAAGGGCGTCGATCAGCAGGAACACATCGACCCGGTCAACCCCGCGGCCGCGCACGACGCGATCCCGGCGGTGGACCCCCGCCTGCTCGTCCGCGAGGAGGGCCTCGCCGGGTACGTGGGCGAGTTCAAGCGGAAGATGAAGGCGGGCGACCTGGGTTCCCTCCCGGTCGTCATCGGCCTGATCGTCATCTGGTCGATCTTCCAGGGGCTGAACTCGAACTTCCTCTCCCCGGAGAACCTGACCAACATCGCGATCACGATGACCGGCACCGGCATGATCGCCATCGGCATCATCTTCGTGCTGCTGCTCGGCGAGATCGACCTCTCGGTCGGCTCGGTCAGCGGTGTCTCGGGCGCGATCGTCGCCGTCATGGCCGTCACGCACGGCGTGAACGAATGGCTCGCCATTCTCGCGGCCGTCGTGGGTGGCGCCCTGATCGGCTCGATCCACGGCTTCTTCTTCGCCAAGGTCGGCGCCCCGGCCTTCGCCGTCACCCTGTCGGGCCTGCTCTTCTGGCTCGGCGCGATGCTGCAGATCCTCGGCAGCAACGGCACGATCAACATCGACTCCGACGGCGTGGTCGGCCAGCTGACCACGTACTTCTTCTCGGACGTGGCCGTCGCCTACGGGCTGGCCGCGCTCGCGGTGGCCGGCTACTTCCTCGCGGCCTTCCTCGATGCGAGGCGCCGCGAGGCGGCCGGGATGCCCTCCCGCCCGCTCGCCGAGATCCTGCTGCGCACCGGCCTGCTCGCGCTGTGCACCTTCGGCCCGGCCGTGCTGTTCAACCAGTACAAGGGTCTGCCGCTCGCGGTGGTGCTCTTCCTGCTGGCCCTGGTCCTCACGGACTTCCTGCTGCGTCGCACGACCTTCGGGCGAAACGTTTTCGCACTGGGTGGCAGCGTCGAGGCCTCCCGCCGCGCGGGCATCAACGTGACCCGCGTCCGGATCACGGTCTTCGCGATCTCCAGCACCTTCGCCGCCATCGGCGGCCTGTTCTGGGCCTCCAAGATCGCGGCGGCCAACCAGAGCGCCGGCGCCGGCGACCTGCTGATGAACGTGATCGCGGCGGCCGTCATCGGCGGCACCAGCCTCTTCGGTGGCCGGGGCCGGACCTGGAACGCCCTCCTCGGCGTCATGGTCATCGTCTCGATCCAGTACGGTCTGGCCCTGGAGGGCATCGCCACGCCGATCCAGTACATGATCACCGGCGCGGTGCTGCTGGCGACCGTGGTGATCGACTCGGTGACGCGCAAGACCCAGAAGACGGCCGGCCGCGCCTGATCGCGCGTCCGACCCGCCCGCCGGAGTGATGTCCGGCGGTAAGACCGGTCACAGTGCCCGGCGCCACTTCTCGTGGCGCCGGGCATCCGTGCGTGCCTGAACGGGGTACTCATGTACGGGTATACGCCCGTATGTGATGTGTGGCCGCCAGGCCGTGCGTACATGTATGACAAAGGTGTGACTCCCTCGGGACGGCCCGATGACCGTGGCCGGGGGCGGAACATTAGACTCGACAGACCAGCAAGCAACTGCAAGGAGGCACGGGTGCTGCTGACCCGCATCAAGGGACCGCGCGATCTGGACCGGCTCAGCCAGGAGGAGCTCGACCAGCTCGCGGCCGAGATCAGGTCCTTCCTCGTCGACGCCGTCTCCAAGACCGGCGGGCACCTCGGCCCCAACCTCGGGGTGGTCGAACTGACGATCGCCCTGCACCGGGTCTTCGACTCGCCCAAGGACAAGGTCCTCTTCGACACCGGCCACCAGGCCTACGTCCACAAGCTGCTCACGGGCCGCCAGGACTTCGCCGGCCTGCGGACCAAGAACGGTCTGTCCGGCTACCCCTCGCGCGCCGAGTCCGACCACGACGTGATCGAGAACTCGCACGCCTCCACCGTGCTCGGCTGGGCCGACGGCCTGGCCAAGGCCAACGAGGTGCTGGCCCGCGAGGACCACCACGTCGCCGCCGTCATCGGCGACGGCGCCCTGACCGGTGGCATGGCCTGGGAGGCGCTGAACAACATCGCCGCCGCCAAGGACCGCCCGCTGGTCATCGTGGTCAACGACAACGAGCGCTCGTACGGCCCCACCATCGGCGGCCTCGCGAACCACCTGGCGACCTTGCGCACCACGGACGGCTACGAGCGCTTCCTGGCCCGCGGCAAGGAGATCCTGGAGCGCACCCCGGTCGTCGGGAAGCCGCTCTTCGAGACCCTGCACGGCGCCAAGAAGGGCCTGAAGGACTTCATCGCCCCGCAGGGCATGTTCGAGGACCTCGGGCTCAAGTACATCGGGCCCATCGACGGCCACGACATCGAGGCCCTGGAGTCCGCCCTGCAGCGCGCCAAGCGCTTCAGCGGCCCGGTCATCGTGCACTGCCTCACCCAGAAGGGCCGCGGCTACACCCCGGCCCTGGAACACGAGGCGGACCGCTTCCACGCGGTCGGCGTCATCCACCCGGACACCGGCCTGCCGGTGAAGACCGCCGCCGCCAGCTGGACCTCCGTCTTCGCCGACGAGATGGTCAAGATCGGTCACGAGCGCGAGGACATCGTCGGCATCACCGCCGCCATGCTCCACCCGGTCGGCCTCAACAAGTTCGCCGAGGCCTTCCCGAACCGCATCTACGACGTGGGCATCGCCGAGCAGCACGGCGCCACCTCGGCGGCCGGTCTGGCCACCGGCGGGGTCCACCCGGTCTTCGCGGTGTACGCGACCTTCCTCAACCGTGCCTTCGACCAGGTCCTGATGGACGTGGCCCTGCACAAGTGCGGGGTCACCTTCGTCCTGGACCGCGCCGGTGTCACGGGCGACGACGGCGCCTCCCACAACGGCATGTGGGACATGTCCATCCTGCAGGTCGTCCCCGGCCTGCGGCTCGCCGCGCCGCGCGACGCCGAGCAGCTGCGCGCCCAGCTCCGTGAGGCCGTCGAGGTCAAGGACGCCCCGACCGTCGTGCGCTTCTCCAAGGGCGTCGTCGGCCCGGCCGTCCCGGCCGTCGGCAGGATCGGCGGCATGGACGTGCTGCGCCGTCCGGCCGACGAGGTCACCCGTCCGGACGTACTGCTCGTCTCGGTCGGCGCACTCGCCCCGATGTGCCTGGAGATCGCCGATCTGCTGGACAAGCAGGGCATCTCCACGACCGTGGTCGACCCCCGCTGGGTCAAGCCCGTGGACGAGGCCCTGGCCCCGCTCGCGGACCGGCACCGGGTGGTCGTGACCGTCGAGGACAACGGCCGTGCCGGCGGTGTGGGCTCCGCCGTCTCGCAGGCCCTGCGGGACGCGGGTGTCGACGTACCGCTGCGCGATTTCGGTATCCCGCAGCGCTTCCTCGACCACGCCCTCCGCAAGGAGATCATGGCCGAGATCGGCCTGACGGCGCCGGACATCGCCCGGCAGGTCACCGGCCTCGTCGCCAAGCTGGACGGCCGTTACGACAGCGAGCCGGCCGCCGCCGTCGACTAGTCCGGAACTCGCCACGCGCGCCGTTCGTAGATCGACGCGCGGTTGCACGTCACGGGCCGGGAGATCACTCTTGAAGAGTGGGCCTCCCGGCCCGTTCGTGCGTCGTCACCTCTCGGAGGCGTCGGTGAGCAAGGATCTGAACAGCCCATTCCGTACCAAGACGGTGGAGCAGTCCATCCGCGACACGGAGGAGCCGGAACACGCGCTCCGGAAGTCGCTTTCCGCGTGGGACCTCACGGTCTTCGGTGTGGGCGTCATCATCGGCACCGGCATCTTCGTCCTCACGGGCATCGCCGCCCGGAACAACGCCGGTCCCGCCACCGCCCTGGCCTTCGTGGCCGCGGGCATCGTCTGCGCCCTCGCGGCGCTCTGCTACGCCGAATTCGCGTCCACCGTCCCGGTGGCCGGATCGGCGTACACGTTCTCGTACGCCTCGATCGGCGAGCTGCCCGCCTGGATCATCGGCTGGGACCTGGTGCTGGAATTCGCACTGGGCACGGCCGTCGTCGCGGTCGGCTGGTCCGGGTACGTACGCCACCTCATGGACACCAACCTGGGCTGGACGCTGCCGGCCTCCCTGTCCGGCCCCGATGTCCCCGGCGGGCACTTCGACCTGCTGGCGTTCCTGCTGGTCCTGGTGCTGACGTGGATCCTGGTCGTCGGGACGAAGCTCTCGGCCCGCATCACCGCGGTCGTCGTCGCCATCAAGGTCACGGTCGTGCTGCTGGTCATCGTCGCGGGTCTGTTCTTCATCAAGGCCGACAACTACTCGCCGTTCATCCCGCCGGCCCAGCCACAGGCCGAGGGCGTCAGCGGCTGGCACTCGCCCCTGGTCCAGGTGCTCTTCGGCTACGAGCCCACCAACTTCGGCGTCATGGGCATCTTCACGGCGGCCTCGCTCATCTTCTTCGCCTTCATCGGCTTCGACGTGGTGGCGACGGCGGCCGAGGAGACCAAGAACCCCCAGCGGGACATGCCGCGAGGCATCCTCGGCTCGCTGCTGGTCTGCACCGTGCTCTACGTCGCCGTGACCCTGGTGGTCACGGGCATGCAGAAGTACTCGGAGATGTCCCCGACCGCGCCGCTCGCCGAAGCCTTCAAATCGGTGAACCAGCCGTTCTTCTCGGGCGCCATCAGCCTCGGCGCGGCCGTCGGCCTGATCACCGTGTGCATGATCCTGCTGCTCGGCCAGACCCGTGTGTTCTTCGCGATGAGCCGTGACGGACTGCTGCCGCGGGTCTTCTCCGTGACGCACCCGAAGTACCGCACCCCGTACCGGGCGACCATGTTGCTCGGTGGGGTCATCGCGGTCGTCGCGGGCTTCACCAGCCTGGAGACCCTCGCGGAACTGGTAAACATCGGCACCCTGTTCGCCTTCGTGGTGGTCGCCCTCGGCGTGATCGTCCTGCGCAAGACCCGCCCCGACCTGCACCGGTCCTTCCGTACCCCGTGGGTACCGTTCATCCCGATCGTGTCCATCGCGGCCTCGCTCTGGCTGATGCTCAACCTGCCGGCCGAGACCTGGGCCCGATTCATCGGCTGGATGGTCATCGGCGTCATCGTCTACTTCGTCTACGGCTACCGGAACAGCCGGCTGCACAAGGTCGGCCGGAACGCGGAGTTCTGAGCGCCGGCGTCGTCACCCCGCACATGACACGGCGGGCCCGTACGGGACATCTCCCGTACGGGCCCGCCGCGGCCGCGGTGGCCGAAGGCTCGGCGGCTCGGCGGCTCAGCCCTTGGCGGGGGAGTTCTTCGCCGAGGCCGGGACCTTCTGGTCGTTGCGCAGGGCCTCCCACAGCTGGGTCGCCTGCGGTTCGGCCACGATCACGCGGTTCGGGTCCACCTTGTCGTAGGCGACCGGAAGCATGATCGTCTCCATGGTGTCCGGGTCGACGCCCTTCATGCTCTGCGCGAAGTCGGACAGCGCGGTGAGCGAGGCGAGGTCGCGGTCGGTGGTGAGCGACTTGGTCCCGGCGTCGGCGAGCTTGTACAGCCGCGCCGGGTTGCCGAGGGCGTCCTGCTTCTTGATCTCGGACAGCATGGCCATCATGAACTGCTGCTGCAGGCCGATGCGGCCGAGGTCGCTGCCGTCGCCGTAGCCGTAGCGGGTACGGACGAACTTCAGCGAGTCGGTGCCGTTCAGCCGGTGCGAGCCGGCGTCCAGCTTGAGGCCGCCCTTGGCGCCGCTCATCGGCTTGTCCAGGGTGACGGTGACCCCGCCCAGCGCGTCGACCAGGCCCTTGAAGCCGGCGAAGTCGACCTCGACGAAGTGGTCCACGCGGACGCCGGACATCTGCTCCACCGTGTTGACCACACAGGCCGGGCCGGCGAGCGAGTAGACGGAGTTGAACATGACCCGCTTGGCGGACGGCAGGGTCTTGCCCTCGCCGTCCTTGCACTCGGGCCGGGTGATCAGGGTGTCGCGGGGGATGCTCACCGCGGTCGCCTTGGCCCGGCCCTCGGGTATGTGCACCAGCATCGCGGTGTCCGAGCGGGCACCGCTGACCTCGCCGTGGTCGAGGTCCGCGTTGGCCCCGGCGCGCGAGTCGGAGCCGAGGACCAGGATGTTCTGGGCGTTCGCGACAACCTTCTTGGGCCGGTTGTCGCCGATCGCCTGGTCCAGGTCGACGCTGTCGATGTTGGAGTTCAGGTGGCTGAAGGCCCACCAGCCGGCCCCGGCCGTGCCCAGGATCAGCACGGCGACCAGCAGCAGGGTGATCCGCAGAACGCGGCGGCGGCGCTTGGGCCGCGCGTGCTTTTCCGTCATGGGGGTGAATCTTAGACAGGTATTCGAACGGCTGTGGCCCGCCCCCCGGAAGGGGCGGGCCGAGCCGTGGAACAGCCCTCGCAGACCCGGACTAGGCCGGGATGCTCGCGAGGCCGGGGGCGAGGAACTTCTTGCCGTTCACGCGCTCCGAGACGCCTTCACGGTCCAGGTACGGGGTGATGCCGCCCAGGTGGAAGGGCCAACCGGCGCCCGTGATGAGGCAGAGGTCGATGTCCTGGGCCTCGGCCACGACACCCTCCTCCAGCATCAGGCCGATCTCCTGCGCCACCGCGTCCAGGACGCGGTCGCGGACCTGCTCCTCCGTCAGGACGGAGTCGCCCTGCACCAGGAGGGCGGCGACCTCGGGGTCCAGCTCCGGCTTGAAGCCGTTCTCGGCGGAGTAGACGTAGAAGCCGCGCTTGCCGGCCTTGACGACCGCCGCGAGGTTCGGGGAGACGGTGAAGCGCTCCGGGAAGGACCGGTTCAGGGTCTCGGAGACGTGCAGGCCGATCGCCGGGCCCACGAGCTCCAGCAGCACCAGCGGGGACATCGGCAGGCCGAGCGGCTCGATGGCCTTCTCCGCCGTGACGACGGGGGTGCCCTCGTCGATGACGTTCTGGATCTCGCCCATGAAGCGGGTCAGGATGCGGTTCACGACGAACGCCGGGGCGTCCTTGGTGAGGACCGCGGTCTTCTTCAGCTTCTTGGCGACACCGAAGGCCGTGGCCAGGGAGGCGTCGTCGGTCTGCTCACCGCGGACGATCTCCAGCAGCGGGAGGATCGCGACCGGGTTGAAGAAGTGGAAGCCGACCACACGCTCCGGGTGCTGGAGCTTGGAGGCCATCTCCGACACCGACAGCGAGGAGGTGTTGGTGGCGAGGATCGCGTGCGCCGGGGCGACCGCCTCGACCTCCGCGAACACCTTCTGCTTGACGGACATCTCCTCGAACACGGCCTCGATGATGAAGTCCGCGTCCGCGAAGCCCTCGGCCTTGTCCAGGACACCGGTCACCAGGGCGGTCAGGCGGTTGGCCTTGTCCTGGTTGATGCGGCCCTTGCCGAGCAGCTTCTGGATCTCGGCGTGGACGTAGCCCACACCCTTGTCCACGCGCTCCTGGTCGATGTCGGTGAGGACCACCGGCACCTCCAGGCGGCGCAGGAAGAGCAGCGCCAGCTGCGAGGCCATCAGGCCCGCGCCGACGACGCCGACCTTCGTGACCGGACGGGCCAGGGACTTGTCCGGGGCACCGGCCGGGCGCTTGGCGCGCTTCTGCACCAGGTTGAAGGCGTAGATGCCCGAGCGCAGCTCGCCGCCCATGATGAGGTCGGCCAGGGCCGTGTCCTCGGCGTCGAAGCCGGCCTGCAGGTCGCCCGACTTGGCGGCGGCGATGATGTCCAGCGCGCGGTAGGCGGCGGGAGCGGCGCCGTGCACCTTGGAGTCCGCGATGAAGCGGCCCTTGGCGACGGCCGCGTCCCAGGCCTCACCGCGGTCGATCTCGTCGCGCACGACCTCGGTGGTGCCGTTCAGGACGTTCGCGGTCCACAGGAGCGACTGCTCCAGGAAGTCCGCGCCCTCGAACAGCGCGTCCGCGATGCCCAGGTCGAAGACCTGCTTGCCGCGCAGCTGCTTGTTCTGGTTGAGCGAGTTCTCGATGATCACCGAGACCGCCCGCTCGGCGCCGATCAGGTTCGGCAGGATGGCGCAGCCGCCCCAGCCGGGAACCAGGCCGAGGAAGACCTCGGGCAGCGAGAAGGCCGGGATGGCCTTCGAGACGGTGCGGTAGGAGCAGTGCAGACCGACCTCGACGCCGCCGCCCATGGCCGCGCCGTTGTAGTACGCGAAGGTCGGGACGGCCAGCGCCGAGAGGCGCTTGAAGACGTCGTGGCCGCCCTTGCCGATGGCGAGCGCCTCGTCGTGCTTCTTCAGCAGCTCGACACCCTTGAGGTCGGCGCCGACCGCGAAGATGAACGGCTTGCCGGTGATGCCCGCGCCGACGATGGTGCCGGCGGTGGCCTCCTGCTCGACCTGGTCGATCGCCGCGTTCAGGTTGGCGAGGGACTGCGGGCCGAAGGTGGTCGGCTTGGTGTGGTCGAAGCCGTTGTCCAGCGTGATGAGCGCGAAGCGCCCGGCGCCGAACGGCAGGTCCAGGTGGCGGACGTGCGCGGACGTGACGACCTCGTCCGGGAACAGCTCGGCCGCGCCCTTCAGGAGCTCAGCGGTGGTGCTCACTTGGAGTCTCCCTCGGCGTTGAAGTTCGGGTTCTCCCAGATGACCGTGGCGCCCATGCCGAAGCCGACGCACATGGTGGTCAGGCCGTAGCGGACGTGCGGCTGCTCCTCGAACTGACGGGCCAGCTGCGTCATCAGGCGCACGCCGGAGGAGGCGAGCGGGTGACCGAAGGCGATGGCGCCGCCGTACTGGTTCACGCGGGCGTCGTCGTCGGCGATGCCGTAGTGCTCCAGGAACGCGAGGACCTGGACCGCGAAGGCCTCGTTGACCTCGAAGAGACCGATGTCCTCGATCGTCAGGCCGGCCTGGGCCAGGGCCTTCTCGGTGGCCGGGATCGGGCCGTAGCCCATGACCTCGGGCTCGACACCCGCGAAGGAGTACGAGACCAGGCGCATCTTGACCGGGAGGTTGTTCTCCCGGGCGAAGTCCTCGGACGCGATGATCGCGGCGGTGGCACCGTCGTTGAGACCGGCGGCGTTGCCCGCGGTCACGTTGCCGTGCACGCGGAACGGGGTCTTCAGGCCGGCCAGGTTCTCCAGCGTGGTGCCCGGGCGCATCGGCTCGTCGGTGGTGACCAGGCCCCAGCCCGTCTCACCGGCCGCCTCGTTGGTGTTGCGCACCGAGATCGGGACCAGGTCCTGCTGGATCTTGCCGTCGGCGTACGCCTTGGCGGCCTTCTCCTGCGAGCGCACGGCGTACTCGTCGGCGCGCAGCTTGGTGATCGTCGGGTACCGGTCGTGCAGGTTCTCGGCGGTCATGCCCATGAACAGGGCGGACTCGTCGACCAGCTTCTCGGAGACGAAGCGCGGGTTCGGGTCCACGCCCTCACCCATGGGGTGACGGCCCATGTGCTCGACACCGCCGGCGAGGGCGACGTCGTAGGCACCGAAGGCCACACCGCCCGCGACGGCGGTCACGGCGGTCAGCGCGCCGGCGCACATGCGGTCGATGGAGTAGCCCGGTACGGACTGCGGGAGGCCCGCGAGAATTCCGGCGGTACGGCCCAGCGTCAGGCCCTGGTCACCGATCTGCGTGGTCGCGGCGATGGCGACCTCGTCGATCTTCTTGGGGTCCAGGTCCGGGTTGCGGCGCAGCAGCTCCCGGATCGCCTTCACGACGAGGTCGTCGGCGCGGGTCTCGTGGTAGATGCCCTTCGGGCCCGCCTTGCCGAACGGGGTGCGGACGCCGTCGACGAAGACGACGTCCCTGACGGTACGAGGCACGTTGGCTCTCCTCCAGGTGCGGGGTGGCACTGCTGCGCGGGGGCGCGTTCGGCATACGTTGCTGAGCGCCCGCTCACCCGACCATGCTACTTGCGGGTAACCAATGTGCACACCCCCTCCCGGAGGAGCGGCGAAGGTCACACTCCGCGCCCCGCGCCGCGACTCCGTGCGCCCCCTCCTCACGCCCGCCCGATCGGAGCGCGGGCGGTGACCCGATCGGGTCGGCCGCCCGATCGTCACGGTCACGTCAATGGCGTCGGGCACACCCGCTTCCGGATTCTGGCCTCGTCCCGGGGCGTCCCGCCCCCCGGACCCCGGCCGACCCGAACGGAGACCCCGGCCATGCAGATCAAGACGATCGACCACGAGGTCAAGCACTCCTCCACCCTCCCCGTCAACGACGGGGAGGTGATCAAACTCTTCGTCCGGGAGCGTGACGGGACGAAGAATCCGACCAAGCGCACGGCCGTCCTGATGCTGCACGGTCGCAGCGTCCCCGTACTGCCCGGTGCGGACCTGGGCACCGGTGAGTACAACTGGATGCTGTTCCTCGCCAAGGCGGGCTTCGACGTCTTCGCCATGGACCTCCAGGGCCACGGCCGCTCGCCGCGCCCGACGGTCATGAACGAGCCCTGCAACACCAATGCCGCCCAGCAGGCGAAGCTCCTGCACGACAACCACCCGCTGCCGGGCCCCTGCACCCCCCCGTACGCCAAGCACCTCGGCGACTCCGCCGCCGACTGGGCCGAGGTCCACACCGTCGTGGAGTACATCAAGGCCGAGCGCGGCGTGGAGAAGGTAGCCCTCTTCGGCTGGTCCGCCGCCGCCATCGCGTTGGGCCCGTACGCCATCCAGCACCCGGAGAACGTCTCCAGCCTCTTCCTGCTCGCCCCGGTCTTCCGGCCGGACGGACCCGAGAGCAAGCCCGGCACCAAGTGGGAGCGGCCGGACGCGCTGCCGCCGCCGCCCACCCTGTGGAACTTCCCGATGCACATCACCGGCAGGCAGGGTTTCGGCGAGGCCTGGGACAAGGAACTCGGCTGCGGCGACGAGCAGCGTGAGGAGGGCATGGTCGACACCGTGTGGGCGGCGATCATGGAGAACGACGTGGTGGGCCGCAACTGGGGGCCACCGGTGTCCGGCGTGCCCTCGGGCGTGCTGCGCTTCCGCAACGCCTTCTGGTGGGGCTGGAACAAGGCCGGTGCCAAGGTGGACAACATCCTCGGCCACAAGATCCCGGTGCTCATCGTCGTCGGCGAGCACGACAAGACGGTGAACAGCGCTCCGGGCACCAATCCCTTCCTCTCGGTCACCGAGCTCTACAAGGCCATTCCGGGTCCGAGGAAGATGCACTTCAAGGTCGCCTGCGCGGGCCACCAGATCCCGTGGGAGCGGGTGGTCAAGCACGTCCACCACCTGTCCCGGAAGTGGCTCAAGCACACCGAGATCGACGGCAACACGAAGGGCACCTTCTACATGGACACGGAAGGCGACTACGTCGAGCAACCGCTCTGACCCGGACCTGCCCCGGTCCGCGCGGCGCGGACCGGGGCACGCCGGCGTCCCCTACGCGGTGGCCGACAGGGCCGTGACCAGGGCGGGGGTCACCAGTTCGATCTGCCAGGGGCGGGCACCGTGGCCCGCCAGGACCTCCGCCACCGCGTCCGCCTGCAACCGCTGCGGCGGCTCCCAGCACAGCCGGCGGACCGTGTCCGGGGTGATCAGGTTCTCCTGGGGCAGGTTCAGCTCCTCCGCCAGCGCCGAGACGGCCGCACGGGCCGCCGAGAGCCGGGCCGCGGCCGCCGGGTCCTTGTCCACCCAGGAGCGCGGCGGCGGGGGGCCGGCCGGGGTCGCCCCCGGCTGCGGCAGCTCGTTCTCGGGCAGGGCCTTCGCCCGGTCCACGGCGGCCATCCACTGGTCCAGCTGCCGCCGGCCCATCCGCTGCCCGTAGCCGGGCAGCGCGGACAGGGTGTGCACGTTGGTCGGCAGGGCGAGCGCGGCCTCCACGATCGCGGCGTCGCCCAGTACCTTGCCCGGGGACACGTCACGCCGCTGCGCGATCCGGTCGCGGGACTCCCACAGCTCCCGCACGACCGCCATCTGCCGGCGGCGGCGCACCTTGTGCATGCCGGACGTACGGCGCCACGGGTCCTTGCGCGGAGGGGCGGGCGGGGCGGACGCGATGGCGTCGAACTCCTGGTGGGCCCATTCCAGCTTGCCCTGGCGGTCCAGTTCCTTCTCCAGCGCGTCCCGCAGGTCGACCAGCAGCTCCACGTCCAGGGCGGCGTAGCGCAGCCACGGCTCGGGGAGCGGGCGGGTGGACCAGTCGACGGCGGAGTGGCCCTTCTCCAGTGCGTAGCCGAGCACGCTCTCGACCATCGCGCCGAGTCCGACCCGGGGGAAGCCGGCGAGGCGGCCGGCCAGCTCGGTGTCGAACAGGGAGGTGGGCACCATGCCTATTTCGCGCAGGCAGGGCAGGTCCTGGGTGGCGGCGTGCAGGATCCATTCGGTGCCGGACAGGGCTTCGCCCAGTGCGGACAGGTCGGGGCAGCCCACCGGGTCGATCAGCGCGGACCCCGCACCCTCACGGCGCAGCTGCACCAGGTAGGCGCGCTGGCCGTAGCGGTACCCGGAGGCCCGTTCGGCGTCGACGGCGACGGGGCCGGTGCCCGCGGCGAAGGCCGCGACCACTTCGGCGAGGGCGTCCGCGTCGGCGACCACCGGAGGAATCCCCTCACGGGGCTCCAACAAGGGGGTCGGCAGCCCACCGGGCGGAACAACGACGTCGTCCGAGGGGCCGCCCCCGGTGGTGGTGCGCAGGTCTGCTGCGGGATCTTGGGCGTCGGTCACCGGTCAAGGGTATCCGTGTATACGACGCGCCCGTCGCCGGAACGTTCCGTCGACGGGCGCGGGCGGTATGCGGGGCGTTCTCCCGGGGTATTCCGGGGGTCTCCCGGCACGTTCCCCGGCAGCGGCTCCCGGGGTGGATATCCGGGGGCTCCGGGCCGCGGTCAGTGGATGATCCCGGTACGCAGCGCCACGGCGACCATTCCGGCGCGGTCACCGGTGCCCAGCTTGCGGGCGATGCGGGCGAGGTGGGACTTGACGGTCAGGGCGGACAGGCCCATCGAGACGCCGATGGCCTTGTTGGACTGGCCCTCCGCGACGAGGCGCAGGACCTCGACCTCGCGGCCGGAGAGCTCTCGGTAGCCGCCCGGGTGGCTCGGGGCGCCCGGGGGGCGGCGGTGCATACGGGCGGCGGCAGCGCCGATGGGGGCGGCGCCGGGCCGGGTGGGGAGCCCGATGTTGGTCCGCGTACCGGTGACGACGTAGCCCTTGACGCCGCCCGCGAGGGCGTTGCGCACGGCGCCGATGTCGTCGGCGGCGGACAGGGCCAGGCCGTTGGGCCAACCGGCGGCCCGGGTCTCGGAGAGCAGGGTGAGACCGGAGCCGTCGGGCAGGTGTACGTCGGCCACGCAGATGTCGCGCGGGCTGCCGACGCGGGGGCGGGCCTCCGCGATGGACGACGCCTCGATCACGTCACGTACTCCGAGGGCCCACAGATGACGGGTCACGGTGGAGCGGACGCGCGGGTCGGCCACGACGACCATGGCCGTCGGCTTGTTCGGGCGGTAGGCGACCAGGCTTGCGGGCTGCTCGAGAAGAACGGACACCTAGGCCTCCTGGGGGAGTGGCGGGACGGCCGGCTCGGGGAAGGAAGCCGGTGCGAACCGTGCGGATGGTCACCCACTCCTTCGGCACGTCACCCGCCCGGCTTTAGGGAATGATCACGATTTGGTGAGTAACAATTCGGGCAATTCGGACGCACGATCGATCATCGGTTGATCAGAAGCCCGCAAGGGGCGCCGTCTTTCGACCGTCCGACCTGTTCTTCGATCAGCCGTTCTGCGGTGCGCGCCGCATGCGGCCGCCGTCCGGCCCCACGGCTACGGGTGGTGCGGACCGCGACGCTGTGGCAGGGAGACCACACCCGTCGCCGTGTCGGTCGGACCCACCGGCGGCAGCCCCGCGACCTGGCACAGCAGTTCGCACCACGCCGACAGGTGAGCCGAGGTGTCCGGCACCCCGCCCACGCCCTCGCGCGGCGTCCACGAGGCCCTGATCTCGATCTGGGTGGCCGGCCGTCGCTCCGCGAGTCCGCCGAAGTAGTGCGAGCCCGCCATGGTCACGGTGCCGCTCGCCTCCCCGTACGCCAGCCCGCGCGCCTCCAGCGCCCCCGTCAGCCAGGACCAGCACACCTCGGGCAGCAGCGGGTCCGCGGCCATCTCCGGCTCCAGCTCGGCGCGCACCAGCGTCACCAGCCGGAAGGTCCCCTGCCAGGCGTCGTGCCCGGACGGATCGTGCAGCAGGATGAGCCGGCCGTCGGCCAGGTCCTCCTCGCCGTCCACCACCGCGGCTTCCAGGGCGTAGGCGTGCGGCGCCAGTCTCTGGGGCGGTTTCGTGGGGTCGATCTCGATCCCCGGACGCAGCCGGGCCTTCCTCAAGCCGTCGACCGCCCGCCGGAACGGGAGCGGGACGGAGCTCTCCTTCGCGCTGTCCATACCCTCGGCGCCATCTGAAAATCGTCCCTGAGCCGCAGCCATGCGGGGAAGACTAGGCGGAACGAGCGCCCGTACGGCGCAGGGACACCCTCGCCGGGTCGGACACTTCTTCATACGTGCGAAGATTTGGGTCGTGAGCGCCAACACCCGCCCCACGGGCCAGCCGAGTCAGACGTACGATTCCGCCTTCCTGAAGGCGTGCCGGCGGGAGCCGGTGCCGCACACCCCGGTGTGGTTCATGCGGCAGGCGGGACGCTCACTCCCGGAGTACCGCAAGCTGCGCGAGGGCACGCAGATGCTGGAGTCCTGCATGCGGCCCGACCTGGTCACCGAGATCACGCTGCAGCCGGTGCGCCGCCACGACGTGGACGCGGCGATCTTCTTCTCCGACATCGTGGTCCCGCTCAAGGCCATCGGCGTCGACCTGGACATCAAGCCGGGCATCGGCCCGGTCGTCGCCCAGCCGATCCGCCGCCGCGAGGACCTCGCACAGCTGCGCGACCTCACCCCTGAGGACGTCCCGTACGTCACCGAGGCGATCGGCATGCTCACGGGTGAACTGGGTGCCACGCCGTTGATCGGATTCGCGGGCGCGCCGTTCACCCTCGCGAGCTACCTGGTCGAGGGCGGTCCTTCCAAGAACCACGAGCACACCAAGGCCCTCATGTACGGGGACCCGCAGCTGTGGGCCGACCTCCTGGACCGCCTCGCGGAGATCACCTCCGCCTTCCTGAAGGTCCAGATCGAGGCCGGCGCCTCCGCGATCCAGCTCTTCGACTCCTGGGTCGGCGCCCTCGCCCCGGCGGACTACCGCCGCTCCGTGATGCCGGCCTCCGCGAAGGTCCTGGAATCCGTCGCCTCCTACGGAGTCCCGCGGATCCACTTCGGCGTGGGCACGGGCGAGCTCCTCGGCCTCATGGGCGAGGCCGGCGCCGACGTCATGGGCGTCGACTACCGGGTCTCCCTCGACGAGGCCGTGCGCCGGGTCGGCCCCGGCAAGGCGCTCCAGGGCAACCTGGACCCGGCCGTGCTCTTCTCCACCCCCGAGGCGGTCGAGGCCAAGACGGACGAGGTCCTCGCGGCCGCCGCCGGCCTGGAGGGCCACGTCTTCAACCTGGGCCACGGCGTCCTCCCGACGACCGACCCGGACGCGCTGACCCGCCTGGTGGACTACGTCCACACCCGCACCGCGCGCTGAACCCGTACCCCGCCACATCATGACCGGGCGCACGGCGCGGCCCGGTAATGGTGTGGCGGACGCGGGAGCCGGTTCGGCAGGGTGGGTGGATGAGTCACGAATCCGACCGGATCACCACACCCCTCACCCCGGACCTGCTGCGCGGCGCCCTGGAACTGGAACGCACCGAGCACGGGCTGCTGCCGCACCGGCTGCCCGCCCGGGCCCGGGCCCAGTCCGCCGACGGTGATCTGGCCACGGTCGAGGCCCAGCCCTCCGGCGTACGGCTGGTGTTCCGCACCCGGGCCACCGTCATCGAGCTCGACACCCTGCGCACCAAGATGGCCTACGACGGCGCCCCGCCCCGCCCCGACGGCCTCTACGACCTGCTGATCGACGGCCTGCCGGCCGGGCAGGAACGTGTCGGCGGCGGCAACGTCCTCCAGGTCGACATGGCCACCGGCGCCACCGAGACCAGGCCCGGCCCGCCCGGGACCGTACGGTTCTCCGGCCTGCCGGGCCGTGCCAAGGACATCGAGATCTGGCTGCCGCACAACGAGATCACCCAGCTGGTCGCCCTGCGCACCGACGCCCCCGTCGAGCCGCGGCCGGACACGGGCCGCCGCCGGTGGCTGCACCACGGCAGTTCGATCAGCCACGGCTCCGACGCCGCGAGCCCCAGCACCACCTGGCCCGCGCTGGCCGCCGGCCTCGGCGGGGTGGAGCTGACCAACCTGGGCCTGAGCGGCAACGCGCTGCTCGACCCGTTCACCGCCCGGACCCTGCGCGACACTCCGACGGACCTGATCAGCGTCAAGATCGGCATCAACCTCGTCAACCGCGACCTGATGCGCCTGCGGGCCTTCGGCCCCGCCGTGCACGGGTTCCTCGACACCGTGCGCGAGGGGCACCCCACCACCCCGCTCCTGGTCGTCTCGCCGATCCTGTGCCCCATCCACGAGGACACCCCCGGCCCCAGCGCGCCGGACTTCACCGACCTCGCCGAGGGGCGGCTGCGGTTCCGGGCCGCGGGCGACCCCGCCGAACGGGCCTTCGGCAAGCTGACCCTGCGCGTCATCCGGGAGGAACTGGCCCGGATCGTGCGGCAGCGCGCGGCCGACGACCCGAACCTGCACCTCCTCGACGGCCGCGCCCTGTACGGCGAGGCGGACACGGCCGAGCTGCCACTGCCCGACGCCCTCCACCCGGACGCGGCCACGCACCGCCGGATGGGCGAACGCTTCGCGGCCCTCGCCTTCGCCCCGGACGGCCCGTTCGCGGCGCCGGCGGCCTAGACCGCCGCGCGGACCGCCGCGACCGCCTTGCGGGCCGCCACCAGGATCGGGTCCCAGACCGGGGAGAACGGCGGGGCGTAGCCGAGGTCCAGGGACACCATCCCGTCCACGGTCATCCCCGCGGTCAGGGCCACCGCCGCGATGTCCACCCGCTTCGCGGAGCCCGCCCCGCCGACGATCTGGACCCCGAGGAGGCGGCCCGTGCGGCGTTCCGCCAGCATCTTCACCGTCATCTCCGCCGCGCCCGGGTAGTAGCCCGCCGTGTTGGTGGAGGTGATGGTGGCCGTCACGAACCGCAGGCCCGCCTCCAGCGCGTCCCGCTCGCGCAGCCCCGTACGGGCGATCTCCAGGTCGCAGACCTTGCTGACCGCCGTCCCCACCACCCCGGGGAAGGTCGCGTAGCCGCCGCCCACGCCCGAACCGATGACCTGGCCGTGCTTGTTGGCGTGCGTGCCCAGCGGGATGTGCCGGGTCCGCCCCGCGACCAGGTCCAGGACTTCCACGCAGTCGCCGCCCGCCCAGATGTTCTCGTGGCCCCGGACCCGCATCGAGAGGTCCGTGAGGATGCCGGCCGACGGGCCGAGCGGGAGGCCGGCCGCGCGGGCCAGGGCCGTACGGGGCTCGACGCCGATGCCGAGCACGACCACGTCCGCCTCGTACTCCTCGCCCGCCGAGGTGGCCACCGCCCGGGCCCGGCCCTCCTCGTCGGTGAGGATCTTCGTCACCTCGGCGCGGGAGACCGTACGGATCCCCATCCGGTTCATCGCGCTGTGCACCAGGCCGCCCATGTCCGGGTCCAGCGTGGCCATCGGCTGCTCGCCCCGGTGCAGGACGGTGACCTCGTACCCCCGCGCGACCAGGGCCTCCGCCATCTCCACGCCGATGTAGCCCGCGCCGACCACGACCGCCCGGCGGCCTTCCGTGCGCCGCAGGGTGTCCATCAGGCGCCGGCCGTCGTCCAGACTCTGGATGCCGTGGACCCCGTGCGCGCCGATGCCGGGGAGCCTGGGCCGGATCGGGCGGGCGCCCGTCGCCAGGACCAACTTGTCGTATTCCGTCCAGGATTCGGACCCGGTGTCCAGATCGCGGGCGCGGACCCGGGACCCGGGGAGGTCGAGCTCCACGACCTCCGTGCGCATGCGCAGATCGATGTCCCGGGCCCGGTGCTCCTCCGGGGTACGGGCGATCAGGTCGTCGCGTTCGGCGACCTGACCGCCGACCCAGTACGGGATCCCGCACGCCGAGTAGGAGGTGAAGTGCCCGCGCTCGAAGGCCACGATCTCCAGCTCCGCCGGGCCCCTCAACCTGCGGGCCTGTGACGCGGCGGACATCCCCGCCGCGTCACCGCCCACCACCACCAGTCGTTCCGTCGCCATCGTCCGTACCGCCCCTTCACCACTCTCGGATGGTGAACACGCTACGGCCGAAGGCACGTTCAGTCCTGTACGTCTGCCTCGGCCTCGGGAGCCGTCCGGGCCGCCGGTACCGTCGCCCGCCACGGCACCGGGGCCGGCTTCGGGGCCGCCGGACGCCACCGCCGGTAGGCCCGGAACAGCAGCAGCCCCACCACGGCCGTCAGCACGAACGGCAGTACCGCGCCCACCGCCACCGTCAGGTAGCGGACGACCTTGGTGAAGACGTCCCAGCCCCCGCCCAGGGCCCCCAGGAAGGTGGGCTCCTTCTTCTTCTCCTTCTTCGCGGCCTCCGGCTTCGCGGGCGGCTCCGAGACCTCCAGCGTGATCGTGCCCAGCGAGGTCTGGTCCTTCAGCGCCGTCTGCTGCGCCAACAGCGACTCCAGGTCGGACTGACGGCGCGACAGCTCGCTCTCCAACATCACCACCTCGCTCAGCGCCGAGGCCTTGCCCATCATCTCCCGCACCCGCGCCACGCTGGCCTGCTGCGAGGCGACGCGGCTGCCGATGTCGGCGACCTTCTCCGTGACGTCCTGCGCGTCGACCTTGCGGTGCAGGAGCTTCCCGCTGCCCTCCATGGCACCCAGCACGGCGTCGTAGCGCTCGCCCGGCACCCGCAGGGTCACCGTCGAGGTCATCCGGCCGTCCTCGCCGCGCTTGGTGGACTCGTTGCCGACGTAGCCGCCCGCGTCGTCGGCGGCCGTGCGGGCCGCGGCGAGCGTCTTCTGGACGTCCGCCGTCTCGATGCCGAGCGTCGCCGTCCGGATCACGTTCGGACGGACCGCGACCGGCGGCGCGGCGTTCTTGCTCGTGGAGGAGCCCGCGGCGCCCGCGGACCCGGCCGGCGCCGGGGCCGCCGCGGCGCCCTCCGGGGCCTTGCCGTCGGCGGCGGGCGCCACCGCCGCCTTGTCGCTCGCCGAGCCCTGGCCGCTCGCGCCGCAGCCGGTGAGCGCGAGCGCCCCGGTCAGCGCGAGGGCGGCCAGGGCCGCCGCGGAACGGTGTCTGTCGAAACTGCGCATCGCTGTGAACCCCCGAGGATCGGCTGGTGTTGCCGGTTCGACGTCCAGAGTCCCGTCGCGGGTTTCGAATCCACGGTCCCGGGGTGATCCCGATGCGGTCACGGTCCGGCCTCGGAGATCGGTCTGAGACGATGTGTCCATGCACGAAGCGGACATGCGTACGGATCAGGGCCACGCCGTTGTCATCGGCGGTGGCATCGCCGGCCTCGCGGCGGCCCACCGGCTGCTCGCCGAGGGCGTCCGCGTCACCCTGCTGGAAGCCGGCCCGCGGCTCGGCGGCAAGCTGTACTCCGGCGAACTCGCCGGAGCCCCCGTGGACCTCGGCGCCGAATCCATGCTCGCCCGCCGCCCCGAGGCCGTGGCCCTCGCCGAGGCCGTGGGTCTCGCCGAGGCCGTACAGGCGCCCGCCACCGCCACCGCCCAGCTGTGGACCCGCGGCGCGCTGCGGCCGATGCCGCGCGGCCACGTCATGGGCGTCCCCGGCGACCTGGGACCGCTCGCCGCCTCCGGGGTGCTCTCCGCCGAGGGACTGGCCCGCATCGAGGCCGAGCGCACGCTGCCGCCCACCGAGATCGGTGAGGACGTCGCCGTCGGCGAGTACGTCGCGGCCCGCCTCGGCCGCGAAGTCGTCGACCGGCTGGTGGAACCGCTGCTCGGCGGGGTCTACGCGGGCGACGCCTACCGCATCTCCATGCGCGCCGCCGTGCCCCAACTCTTCGAGGCCGCCCGTACGCACGCCCTCCTGGGCGACGGCGTACGCGAACTGCAGCGCCGGGCGGACGCCGCGCCCCAGCCGGCCGGCCCCGTCTTCGCCGGCATCGACGGCGGCATCGGACGGCTCCCGATCGCCGTGGCCGAGGCCTGCCGCGCCGCGGGGGCCCGGCTCGTCACCGACACCGCCGTCGACGAGGTCGTCCGTACCGCCGAGGGCTGGCGGGTGGTGGCCGGCGCCGAGGTCCTCGACGCCGACGCCGTGATCCTGGCCACCCCGGCCGGGGCCGCCGCACGGCTGCTGGACGGGCTCGCCCCGGCCGCCGCCGCCGAGCTGCGCGAGGTCGAGTACGCCTCGATGGCCCTCATCACGATGGCGTTCCGCCGCTCCGACCTGCCGGAGGCCGTCGCCGGCGGCGGCGCCAGCGGATTCCTCGTACCGCCCGTCGACGGGCGGACCATCAAGGCCTCCACCTTCTCCAGCAACAAGTGGGCCTGGGCCGGGAGGGATCCCGACCTCTTCCTGCTGCGCACCTCGGTCGGCCGCCACGGCGACGAGAAGGAGTTGGCCCGCGAGGACGGCGAGCTCGTCGACGTCTCCCTCACCGACCTCGGGGAGGCCGTGGGTCTGACGGCCCGGCCGGTCGCCTCCACCGTCACCCGGTGGGACGGCGGGCTGCCCCAGTACCCGGTCGGCCACCTCGACCGGGTCGCCCGCATCCGCACCGCGGTCGGCGCCCTGCCGGGCCTCGCGGTGTGCGGAGCGGTCTACGACGGCGTGGGCATCCCGGCCTGCGTCGCGAGCGCCGGCAAGGCCGCGGACGCGGTGATCGCGGCACTCGGCACGCGTACGGCACCCCTGGCACAGACCACTGATCAGCGCACGGGACAATAGGCACATGACTGCACCAGAGAAGATTCCCAACGCGGGGAAGAAGGCGAAGGACCTCAACGAGGTCATTCGCTACACCCTGTGGTCCGTCTTCAAGCTGAAGGACGTTCTTCCCGAGGACCGCACCGGCTACGCCGACGAGGTCCAGGAGCTCTTCGACCAGCTTGCCGCCAAGGACATCACCGTCCGCGGCAGCTACGACGTCTCCGGCCTGCGCGCCGACGCCGACGTCATGATCTGGTGGCACGCCGAGACGGCTGACGAGCTGCAGACCGCCTACAACCTGTTCCGCCGGACCAAGCTGGGCCGCGCCCTGGAGCCGGTGTGGTCGAACATGGCCCTGCACCGCCCGGCCGAGTTCAACAAGTCGCACATCCCGGCCTTCCTGGCCGACGAGGTCGCGCGCGAGTACGTCAGCGTGTACCCCTTCGTGCGCAGCTACGACTGGTACCTGCTGCCCGACGAGGACCGCCGCCGCATGCTCGCCGACCACGGCAAGATGGCCCGCGGCTACCCGGACGTGCGCGCCAACACCGTCGCCTCCTTCTCCCTGGGCGACTACGAGTGGCTGCTGGCCTTCGAGGCGGACGAGCTGTACCGCATCGTCGACCTCATGCGTCACCTGCGCGCCTCCGAGGCCCGGATGCACGTCCGTGAAGAGGTGCCCTTCTACACCGGGCGCCGCAAGTCCGTCGCCGATCTGGTGGCCGGGCTCGCCTGATACCTCCCCTGGGGGGAAGGACCGGAGGACGACCACACCGTCAGGTGAGTTCCTCCGGTGGATCGGGAGGCTGGTCCGGAAGACGGCCCCTGCCCCCGAAACGACGCAGCCGGAGATCCCGCCCGGAAGTTCAGACGATCGGTGGCAGCAGTGCCCTGTGGGTACTCGCTGCCCGGTCGTCCAGCGACACCGGTGCGGGCTCCGGATGCGGCGCACATGTGACACGCCACCCGGGGGTGGCGCCCGTCAGCAGATACCGCTCCACGTGACGGTCCACGCAGCTGTTGCGTCCGCCGACCACTCCGTGGGAGCCCGCCCCCGTCTCCGTCACCAGCGAAGCCCCGGCGCCGAGCCGCCGCTGCAGTTCCAGAGCGCCCGGGTACGGGGTCGCCCCGTCCCGCTCCGCCGCGACCACCAGGGTCCCGGGCAGCCGCTCCGGCTGGGCCCCGACCGCCACCGGCCGCTGCCGCTCCCGCACCGGCCAGAAGGCGCACGGGAGGTTCAGGAAGGCATTGGCCCAGGTCTCGAACGGGGCCCTGCGCGCCAACTCGGTGTGGTCGCGGTCCCAGGTCCGCCAGTCCGCGGGCCAGGAGGAGTCGTTGCACAGCACCGCCGTGTACACCGCCGTCGCGTTCTCCACCTCGGCCGCCGTCGCCGGGTCCGGGGCGGCCTGGGCGGTCAGCCGCGCGGGATCGCCGCGTAGGAAGGCCGCGAGGGCCGCCGCCCGGTCCGGCCACACGTCGTCGTAGTACGCGGCCTGGAGGTAGGCGGCCCGCAGCTCGCCGGTGCCGACGACCCCGCCCGCCGGCGTACGGGCCACCGCGTCCCGTACCCGGGCGTAGCTCGCCTGCACGGCCGCCGGGGTGGCGCCGAGGCCGTACGTCGCGTGGTGCCGGGCCGCCCAGGCGCGGAAGTCGTACCAGCGGCGCTCGAAGCCGGCCGACTGGTCGAGGTTGTTGCGGTACCAGACGCGGCGCGGGTCGGGGTCGACCGCCGAGTCCAGGACCATCCGCCCGACGCGCCCCGGATGCAAAGTGGCGTAGACGGCGCCGAGGTAGGTGCCGTACGAGGCCCCCATGAAGCTCAGTTTCCGCTCGCCGAGCGCGGCCCGCAGGACGTCCAGATCACGGGCGTTGTCGAGCGTGCTGTAGTACGGCAGGGCCGCGCCGGCCCGCCGCGCGCAGCCGCGGGCGTAGGCCCGGGCGGCCGCGAGGCGCTGCCTCTTGTACGCGGGCGAGGGCTCGGCCGGGACCTGGGTGGGTCCCTCGGCCGCCGGGGCGGGGTCCTGGCAGGAGAGCGGGGCGGAGCGGCCGACGCCGCGGGGGGCGTAGCCGACCAGGTCGTAGGCGGCGGCGATCCGCTCCCAGCCGGGGAGGTCGGCGAGCAGCGGGAAGGACATGCCGGAGGCTCCGGGACCGCCGGGGTTGTGGACGAGCGCGCCTTGGCGGACGGCGCCGCGGGCGCCGGTCGCGGCGACCTTGCTGACGGTGAGGGAGATCTGCGGGCCGTCGGGGCGGGCGTAGTCGAGCGGGACCCGCAGCGTCGCGCAACGGACCGGCGCGGGAAGCCCCTCGGCGTCGGGGCAGTGGCGGAAATCGAGGCCGCCGCTGCCTCCGGCCGTGGCCAGGGCCGCCGCGCGGCGGGCGGCGAGGGCGGCGCCCGCGGCCTCGGGAGCCGTCCCGCCGGTCGGTCCGGGCCACGTCGGCCGCGCGGCGTGGGCCGGCGCGCAGAGGAGGACGGAGAGCGCCGTCACGGCGGCCGCCCGGCCCGCGAGTCCCGTCCGCATGGCGGCCCCTTCCTCTCATCCGATGAACCGATGAGAGGTCGGGCCGCCCTCCTTGTAAAGGATCACCGGCCGGTGTCGGCGCCGATGGCCCCGTTGCCGCGGATTCCGCCCCCGGTTGCCGTACGTCCGGCGGTCAGGAGCTGCTGCCGCAGCTGGAGCTGGACGAACTGCCGCAGCTCGACGAACTGCCGCAGCTGGAGCTGGACGAACTGCCACAGCTGGAACCGGACGAACTGCCGCAGCTGGAGCCGCCGCCCGAGGACCCGCAGCCACCCCCCGAGGACCCGCACCCCGAACCGCCGCCGCAACTCGAGCCGCCGCCACCGCCGTCGCTTCCGGCGCACCAGACGATCGGCAGCATCTCGACCCCCGACGGATGCGAGGAGCTGTTCGTGCTGTGGGGGCGGGTGTGCGACTGGGCCGCGGCCAGCCGGGTACCGCGCACGGCGGGCACCAACTGCTGTCGCAGGTACGGGTCCCGTAGACCGCGGAGCCCGAACAGCGCGGTCTGCACGTGCGGGGTCCGGTCGTGCAGGTATGCGGAGCGGATCGAGGCCAGCGCCCGCGCCCCGGCCTTCGTGACCCGACTCCTGGCCCGGGCCGCGCAGATCAGGCCGACCAGGATGCCGCCCACCAGGACGAGCACCACCTTCGCGACGAACGGCACCTGGGAACCGGAATCGAGGGCGAGCCCCACGACGGTCAGCACCACGGACACCGGGAACAGCAGCAGCGCGCACACGACGGCCTGGATCAGCGCCCAGCGGCGCATGCGGCGCATCCCCGATCCGGGCGGGTTGATCAGCCCGCGGTCGGCCAGCGCGCTCCCGATCTCCTGCACGGCGGGGTCGCACATGGCGCCGTAGCGCACCTGGTAGAGCCATCCCGAGGGCGCCGCCCGATGGGCCTGGAGCACGGCCCGCTCGGCGGTGTCGACGGCCCGCGCCCCGGGGCGTACCTGGACGATGCCCGGGCCCCCGGCGATCAGCCGGCCGTCGCCGAGCATGGAGACGAGCGCGGCATCCACCACCGTGCCGGGGCCGCCCACCAGGAAGGCGGCCTCGGAGAGGTCGTGCAGGGCGGGCGCGGGGCCGGCGGACGCGGACCGGGCGCCGCGGAGCCTGACCATCAGCAGGACGGAGGAGAGGACGACGGCGATCCAGATCACCACGGCGATGACGTTCATGCGGCTCTCCCCGACAGCGTCCGGGCCCAGCGCACGATCCGGCGGGGCGGTTTGGCCCCGGCCCGGTCCCGCCACCAGGTGGTGAGTCGGCGCCGGGCGGCCGGATCGGCCGGCAGGTCCCGGATCAGCAGGTCCTCGGCGAAGTCCAGCGCGTCCCGGCGGTATCCGGAGGTCATCGGGCGGCTCTTGGCGTAGGAGAGGAAGGCCTCGCGGTACGGGTCCGGGCCGCCCAGGATCACCGGCAGCTCGGGAGCCACCTTCGCCACGACATCGGCCCGCTTGGCGGCCAGCGCCCGGGCCTGTACCCGGATGCGCCGGCGGTCGAAGCCCTCGGGGACCGGGGTACCCGCCACCAGCGCCGAGAGCAGCGCGGCCTGGCCGAGCGCCACCCGGGTCCGGGTCGACTCCGCGACCGGGTGCGGCTCCGCGACCGGGTGCGGTTCCGCGACCGGGTCCGGATCGGCGGCCGCCTCGGTGCCCGCCGTGCCGGATCCGGCGGCGGTCGGGGCCACGGGCGTGCCGGCGCCGGCCGTCACCACGGCGCGGATCGCCGTCAGCTCGCCCGCGAGCTCGGCCTCCGGCGGGAAGTCGTCGTCCCGCTCCAGCAGGACGCCCGCCGGTTCCACCCGGGAGCGCAGCTCGGCCAGCAGGTCGAGCACCACCGGCGGGACCGGGTGCGCATGGGTGTCGTGCCAGACACCGCCGCGTTCGACGCCGCCCGCCACGTGCACGTACGCCAGTGCCTCCAGCGGGATCGCGTCCAGCACGGCGGCCGGGTCCTCGCCCCGGTTGACCCGGTTGGTGTGCAGGTTGGCCACGTCGATCAGCAGCCGGACACCGGTCCGCTCGACCAGCTCCGTGAGGAACTGCCCTTCGGTCAGTTCCTCGCCCGGCCACGAGAACAGCGCGGCGATGTTCTCCAGGGCGAGGGGGACCGGCAGGGCGTCCTGCGCGATCCGCACGTTCTCGCACAGCACGTCCAGCGCGTCGCGGGTGCGCGGTACCGGCAGCAGGTGTCCTGCCTCCAGCACCGGCGAGGAGGTCCGTACGAAGGCGATGTGCTCGGTGACGAGCGGCGCCCCCAGCGCCACCGCCCGCTCGCCGAGCGCCGCCAGCTTCGCCGGATCGGGGCGGTCCGCCCCGCCGAGGCCGAGCGAGACCCCGTGCGGAACCACGCGCGTGCCCCGCTCGCGCAGTCGCAGCAGGGACTCGGGCAGGTGGCCCGGGCATACGTTCTCGGCCACCACCTCGACCCAGTCCAGGCCGGAAAGCCGCTCGACGGCGTCCGCGATCTCCGGCCGCCAGCCGATGCCCACCCCCAGGTGTGCCATGGGCTTCATGTCCCCTCGCCCCCTCTCGTCGTACCGTGTGCCGATGTCATGGCCCCGACGGAGTCGCGCCAATCGCAGGAGGGGACGTTCAGAGGAACATTTGAGGTTCCCGCCCGGCCGGCGCGCTCCGGGCCGGAGCCCTCAGAGCCTGGAGCGCAGCGCCGGATGGTCGGCGACCACCGTCGCGCTGCCCGGCGCGATCTCGGTGAACCCGGCGTCCCGGACCACCGGCAGCCCGCTCCCGCTCAGCTCGGCCCACCGCTCGCGGGGGGCCGTCCGTACCGCCAGCCGGAAACCGGAATCCCGCCAGGCGGCCCGCTCCGCCTCCGTCAGCTCCCACCACGCCAGCTGCGCCGCGTGACCGGCCTGGGCCATGGCCTTGCCGGCCGACATGTCGAGGCCGGGGTTGAGCCACAGCACGGGCAGCTCCGGCTCCACGACCGCGGCGACCGGCTCCGGATCGTCCAGATCGGTGCCCGACACCTGGAGCTTGGCCAGTTCCTTGGGCCAGCCGTCGAGGGGCACCGGCGGGAACACCCGGACCCGCGCGGCGTCACCGTGCACGGTGACGCCCGGCAGGGTCTCCGCCTTGCGCCACTCCGCCCCCCGCGCCCGCCGGACCACCTTGCGGATCCGGGCGTCCTGCCAGTCGCGGACGGCCTGGGCCCATGCGCCCTCGCCGTGCGCCCGCTCGTCGGTGAGCAGGACCAGTACCGCCCGGGCCGCCGTCTCCAGGGCGTCCGTCCGGGCGGGCGGCTCGGCCTTCTCGATCCGCACCACCAGCGGCAGCACGAACTGCGGTGCCTCGTCGCGCAGTACGTGCTCCTGGCGGAAGGGGCTGTCCGCGCCGACCGAGGGGAGGCCGGAGATGTCGTTCGTGTGCTGGCTGCTCATCCCGCCAAGGATGCCGGCCTCCGCCTTCAGGATGATGCCCCGGGTGGCCGTACCGGGTGAGGATCGACGCCATGAAGAGTGATCTTTTCGCGTCCGAGAACCTGGCCCAGGCCGCCGTCGCCCCCGGCATGACCCTGCAGAACGCCAAGTCGGTGAAGTACAACGTCAACGGTGAAATGCTGGCCCGTCAGGGCTCGATGGTCGCCTTCCGCGGCAACCTCCAGTTCGAGCGCAAGGGACAGGGCATAGGCGGCATGCTCAAGCGCGCCGTGACGGGCGAGGGCCTCGCGCTCATGTCCGTACGCGGACAGGGCGAGGCCTGGTTCGCGCACCGGGCGGGCAACTGCTTCATCATCGACTTCGAGCCGGGTGACGCCCTCACCGTCAACGGCCGCAACGTGCTCTGCTTCGACCCGACCTTGTCCTACGAGATCAAGATGGTGAAGGGCGCCGGCATGACCGGCGGCGGCCTCTTCAACAGCGTCTTCACCGGCACCGGCAAGCTCGCCGTCGTCTGCGACGGCAACCCGATCATCATCCCGGTCACCGCCCAGGCCCCTGTCTACGTCGACACGGACGCCGTGGTCGGCTGGAGCGCCCAGCTGGAGACCGGCCTGCACCGCTCCCAGTCGGTCGGCTCGATGATCCGCGGCGGCTCCGGTGAGGCCGTCCAGCTGAAGCTGAGCGGCGAGGGCTTCGTCATCGTCCGACCCAGCGAGGCCGTCGAGACGGTGGCCGCGCACTGAACCTGACCGATGTGGGCCGCCGCTACGGACGGCGCCGACCCTGGGTGCTGCGCGGGATCACGCTGGAACTCCCGCGCGGCGCCCTCGTCCGCGTCGAAGGCGGCAACGGCGGCGGCAAGTCCACCCTGCTGCGCCTCGTCGCCGGGATCGAGGCCCCGAGCGAGGGGCACGTCGACGGCCGCCCACGCCGCACCGCCTACGTGCCCGAGCGCTTCCCGGCGGCGCTGCCGCTCACGGCCGCCGCCTACCTGACCCACCTGGGCCGGGTGCACGGCCTGCGCCGTGCCGAGGCGGCCCGTCGGGCGGTCGACGCTCTGGAGCGCTTCGGCGCCGCCGCCCACGCCCGTACCCCGATGGCCGAACTGTCCAAGGGAGGCAGCCAGAAGGTCGCCGTCGCCCAAGCCCTGCTCGCGGAACCGGAGCTGCTCGTCCTCGACGAGGCGTGGACCGGTCTGGACGCGCCCGCCCGGACGGAGCTGGACCGGGCCGTCGCCGAACGCACCGCGGCCGGCGCCACGGTGGTGTTCGTCGACCACGACCCGCGGCGGCTCGCGGGCGCGGCCGACGCCCACTACCGGGTCCAGGACACCGCCCTGCTACCGGTGTCCGGCCCGGCACGGCCCCGCGTACGGATCCACGCCGTCGGCCCGCCCGGCCGGGCGCTCCCCCCAAGGCCCCCGGACCTGGACGCGTCTCCGGCACCCGGCGGGGGAGTGCTGCTCACCGTGGACGCCGAACGCTCCGACGCGGTCCTGCGCGACCTGCTCACCGCCCGGCCGCCCTGGCACATCCGTGCCGTGGAGGAACTCCCGTGACCGCACTGTTCCGCTACCAGGCTGTCCTGTTGCTGCGCTCCCAGCGCTGGCTCGCGCCCCTGATCACCTACGCCGCCTTCGTGGCCGTCGGTATCCGCCCGGGCGACCCGGTGCCGGACTCCCTCGGCCTCGCGGCCGCCGGCCTGGTCCCGGCCACCGCCTGGTTGGTCCGGATCTGCGTGACCGTCGAACCCGCCGCGGCCCGCGACTGCACGGCCGCCGCGGCCGGTCCCGTACGGGTGCACGCGGCGGCCCTGCTCACCGCCTTGGCCGGGGCGGTGCTCGCCGGATCCGCGGCCGCCGCCCTCGCCCTGCTGACCGGTGAGCGGTCCGGGGCCGGCCCCGGCGGGGCCGCCCTGGCCGGAGCCTTCGCGGTGGTGGCCTGCGCGCTGACCGGCGCGGCCGTGGGCGCCCTGTGCAGCCGGCCCCTGCTCCGGCGCCGGGGCTACGCCGTCCTGGCCGGGACCCTGGGCTCCCTGCTCGCCCTGGTCCTCGCGGGCTCCCCGGCCCGCGGCGCGGTGTCGGCCCTGGTCGCGGCGGGACGCTCGGGGGTGGTGCCGTTGCCGCTCGCGCCCCTGGCGCTCGCCCTGCTGCTGGCCGCGGGGGCGGGCACGGCGGCATGTCTGACCGCCGCCCGCCGGCGCTAGCGCGTCGTTGGAGCCGTTCGCAGTTCCGAAGAGTGATGATATGTAGCCGTCTGTGATCGGCCTGTCGGGGGCGGGAATGTTCGTTCCCGTAGATGTGGCCACTTCGCGCATGCGGCGGAGGGCCTCCCCTCCAGGAAAGGACGCACATGAGGAAGCCGGCTGGGGCTGCGCGGGGCATGTCGGTCGTATCGGGAGCGGTCACTGCTCGGGGCCCTCGTGGCCCCGTCCGCGGTCGCCGAGGACAGCCCGGGTAGCACCCCGTCCCCCAACAGCTCCATGGCGGTGCAGGGCAAGAAGTGCGGTGCGCGCGACGTCAGCTCCGCCGCTCCGGACTATGTCAACTTCAACACCCCCGTCGTCTTCCGGGTCGCGACCGACGCGCAGGGCCACTCGTTCGTCAACGACAGCCGCAACGCGGGTGTGTGGATCAACCTCGGCCTTCTCGCGAACGCGCCGACGTGCGTCACCGACAGCGCGCTCTCGGTGACCGAGGCCAACCCGGGCATCCTCTACACCACCCTGCTCGCCGGGAACGGGGTGCTTCACGAGGCCCAGTGCACCACCAGCGACACGGCGTTCGCGCCGTCGAACCTCGTGGCGGCCTGCGGCGCCGGGTTCTCGATCCTCCCGAACACCCCCGTCGTCTGAGTTGAGCCATGACCAGGGGCGTCCTGCTGCCCGACGGCGGCAGGACGCCCCTGGTCCACCCGGACGGGGGAGGAGCCGCCCGGGACGAGGAGGGCGGGCTCGCCCGTGCCGTCCGCCGGGGTCGACCAGACGTCGCTCGCGCGGGAGCCTTGGCCCGGCAGGGCGTAGGCCAGGGTCGCGTCGTCCAGCCACGCGGCCTGGTCGTCGACGCTGCGGGCCTCGGCCAGTGGGTGTTCGCGCATCGTCGCCAGGTCGAGGACGTACAGCCGCCAGGGTGCCCGGGGGTCGTCGGAGACCTTCTTCTTGAAGGCGACACGCGTGCCGTCCGGGGACAGCGAGGGGCATTCGGCGTTCTCCCGCAGGGCCTTCGCCGACCAGGCGCGCAGATCGCCCTCGACGAGGTGGGTGGCGCCCCGGGTGGAGACGGTGGCGTAGAAGCGGTTGTCGTCGGCGGCGAAGGTCACGCCCCAGTAGTTGACGTCGGAGTCGTGGTGGCGGGCCCCGTCGAGGGTCAGCGGGATCTGCTCGATCGACTTGATCAGATACCCGGTGCGCAGGTCCAGGATGGCCGTCCGGGTGGAGAACGCGGCCGTGTTGTAGGAGTCGCCGGTCGTGAAGGTGGTCCAGGACAGGACCTGGCCCGAGGCCGAGACGCGGGCCCGGTTCGGGATGCCGGGGACGGTCACCTTGCGGACCTCCCGCATACGTCGATCCAGTACGAGAGCCTCCGTGCGCGCCGGTAGCCCGGGCAGCTTGCGCAGGCACAGGGCGTGGCCGCCGGCGGTGTGGAAGCGGTCGCAGGACGGGCCGCCGGTCACCCGCGGCAGGCCGGGGCCGCCCTGGCGCGCGATCCGCCCGCCGGTCGCGTCCCGGAAGTAGAGGCCCGGCTCCAGGGCGCCGAAGGAGGCGTCGACCCCCTGAGCGGGCGGCCGTTCGCGGTGTCGCGCGTGCAGTACGTAGCCCAGCGAGCCGCCCGCCAGCAGCAGCACCGCGGTGACGACCAGGACCAGGCGAAGCCGGCGGGACGGGGGATTCACGGGACCTCCGGAGCGGCCGAGGCGTTCGGGGGAGCGGCGGGCAGGATGCGCGAGGCGGCCGCGAGCGCCCCGGCCAGCGCGAGGGTGGCGACCCAGAGGGCGGGCCGCTGCCCCCAGAGGGTCCAGGCCGCCCCGAAGCCGGCGGCGCCCAGCAGTCGGGCCAGCGCCTGCCCGGTCTGCAGCACCGCGAGCCCGCCGGCCCGACCGGCCGTGGGCAGCGCGGGAGCGGCGAGCGCCATCAGCACCCCGTCGGTGGCCGCGTAGAAGATCCCCAGCAGGGCGAGCACCCCCACGACGGTCGGCGTCGAGACGGGGGCGAGCAGCAGGGCGTACGCGCCGAGCAGGCCGCAGTGCCCGAGCAGGAAGGCCGTCCGGCGGCCGGTCCGGTCGGCGATCCGGCCGGCGGGGACGGCGAGCAGCAGGTAGACGGCGGCGGACCCGAGCGGCAGCAGCGTGAACAGGGCGGGTGGCAGGTCCAGTGCGCGCAGGAGCAGCAGGTAGAGGAAGGCGTCGCCGATGGTGGTGGCGCCGAGAAGGGCCGAGGCGTACAGCACCCGGCGGAACGCGCGGTCGCGCAGGACCGGGAGCCTGGGCGGACGGGCCCCGGCCGGAGCCGGAGCGGCCGACCCCGGTGCCGCCGGGACGTACACGACCAGCAGCAGCACGCCGAGCAGGCCGACGCAGAAGCTGACGGCGAACACCGCGTCGTAGGCGTCGGCGGTGGCCCACAGCACGGCGAACGCGGCGAGCGGCCCGAGCAGCGCGCCCGTGGTGTCCATGGCCCGGTGCACGCCGAAGGAGCGGCCGAGACTCTCGGGGGGCCCGCTGAGCGAGATGAGGGCGTCGCGCGGGGCGGTACGGATGCCCTTGCCGAGCCGGTCGGCGGCGAGCGCGGCGGCGATCCCACCCGTGGCGCCGCCGGCGAGCAGCAGCCCGAGCCGGGAGAGGGCGGAGAGCAGGTAGCCGGCCCCGGCGACCCGCTTGTGGTGACCGCGTCGGTCGGCGAGCCGCCCGCCGAGCAGCCGGACGAGGGCGGTGGCCCCGTTGAACATCCCGTCCAGGAAGCCGAACTGCAGGGGGGTCAGGCCCAGACCGAGGACGAGGTAGAGGGGCAGCACCGCCGTGACCATCTCGGAGGAGATGTCGGTGACGAGGCTGACCGTGCCGAGCGCGAGGACGGCGGCGGGGACGCGCCGCCGGACCCCTGGGGGGCGGGGCGGCGCGTCCGGGCGGCCGTTGGCGGCCAGGTACATCAGTGGCAGCTGTACTTCGGGCTCGTGTCCTTGACCTGGCCGTCGGTGGCCACGTAGGTCCACCCGTAACCGGAGTCGGTGAAGTCCAGCTTCACCACGCCGTACGGTCCGCTGATCCGCTTCTGGCTGTTGGGCTGGACCTCCTCGATCGGATAGGGCTCGGCGCCGCCCATCCCGCCGACGATCTCCACGATCCCGTCGGCGGTCGCCCGGCCCTCGGGGTCCTGCGGGGCGAAGCGCTCGTAGTGGTGGTCGTGCCCGTTCAGGACCAGGTCGGCCTTGGCGGCGTAGAGGATCTTCCAGACCGGTTTGGAGACGGGGTCGTTGCCGTGCCCGCCGGAGGAGAACAGCGGGTGGTGCCAGTAGGCGGCGACGCACGGCTTGGTGTTGGCGGCGAGGTCGGCCTTCAACCAGTCGATCTGGGCTGCCTTGTCGAAGGAGTTGGAGTCGAGGGCCACGAAGTGCCAGTTGCCCTCGTCGAAGCTGTAGTAGCTCTTGCCCTGCGGGTACGCGATGCTGCCGAAGTACGCCTTGTATCCGGCGAGCGGGCCGGCCGGGTCGTACGTCTCGTGGTTGCCGGGGACCGGGCGGGTCTTGGCCTTGAAGGCGCCCCAGCTCTTGTCGTAGTAGGCGCGGTAGTCGGACAGCCGGGCGTCGTCGTACTGGTTGTCGCCCATCGTCAGGTAGAACTTCGGGTCGATGCGCCGCGCGAGCGCGGCCGTCTTCGGGTGCGCGCAGCCGCTGTCGGACGCCGTGCACTGCGCGGCGATGTCGCCTGCCGCGACGACCGTGAAGGAGCCACCCGGCGGCGGCCCGTCCCCGACGGTGCCGTACACCTCGGCCTCGAAGAGCGAGTAGCCGTACGAGGTGCCGCGCGCGGTGCCCTGGACGCGCAGGTAGCGGCCCTTGCCGGACAGGCCGGTCCAGTCGTCGACGCCACCGTTGCCGGCGCTCTCGACGGCGAGCGCCGTCCAGGTGGTGCCGTCGGCGGAGACCTCGACGCGGTACGCCTTGGCGTAGGCGGCCTCCCAGGTGAGCCGCACGCGCGAGACGCGGGCCCCGGCGCCGAGGTCGACCCGGATCCACTGCGGGTCCTTGCCCTCGGCGCTGGCCCAGCGGGTGGCCGGGTCGCCGTCGAAGGCGTTCTTCGCGCCCAGCGCGGAGGATTCGGTGGAGGAGGCGGTGGCGGGCTTGCCACGGGATATGAGGGGGTCGGCGGCGGCCCCGGCCCGGCCGGGCCAGGCCAGGAGGAGTCCGCCGACGAGCGTGAGTGCGGCGAGGCCGGTGAGGGCGGTGAGCAGGAGGGTGCGAAGGCTGCCGCGTAACAGAGGGGGATGAGCGGAGGCGTTCAGGCGCATACCTGGAACTCCCTGCCTTGAGGGGCGGCGAGAGCTGGACACTGGCGCGGAGCGCCGCCCCCTGCCCGCGGGCGGGCAGGGGGCGGCGCCACGGCGGCCGGGTCAGAGCTCTCACTGAGCGCGTCATGCCCGTGGGGGTGGGCACCGCGCCAAGCCGCCGCCCGGGACACTAACAGGAAGGAAAGTTTCCTACCAGTACTCGTGCGGCACCTGTCCGAGAGCCGTCGGCCGATAGGCTCGTCCCCATGGACCGGACGGACGAAAGCGCCTCGTACTGCCCCGCACCCGCCGACCACGCCCCCGCCGGCCGGGTGGCGGGACCGCCGTACGCGGACTGCGTGCTGTGCGGCGAGCCCACCGAGTACGGGGTCGCCACCCCGGGCGTGGTGCTCTGTCCCGTGTGCGAGTGGCAGGAGGCCCAGCGCACCGCCTGCTCCGGCTGACCCTGGGATCCGCCGGATCGGCCGGATCGGCCGGATCCGCCGGAGCCGCCGGAGCCGCCGGAGCCGCCGCACCCGGTGGACGCGCCGGCCGAAGTCCGGCGCACGGCACGGCTACTTCCCGATCAGCTCGGAGACCTTCACGAAGCGGTAGCCGCGCTTGCGCAGTTCCGGGACGATCCGCCGGACGGCTTCCTCGGTGACCGGCGCGGCGCTGCGCGTGCAGTGCATGACCACCACCGAGCCGGGCTTCACGCCGTCGAGCACCTGCTCGGCCACCGGGCCCGGGTCCTTGGCGAAGGCGTCCCCGCTGACCACGTCCCACTGGACCGCCGTGACCCGGGCCGTGGACAGGGCCCGCAACGCCTGGTCGTCGTAGCAGCCGCCGGGGAAGCGGAAGTACGGGACGGTGTTGACGGCGCCCGCCTGCCGGAAGGCGGCGAAGGCCCGGTCGACATCGGCGCGGGCGGCCGCGCCGTCGAGGGCGGGCAGCCCGTAGCAGGGGGACGTGAAGGCGTGGTGGCTGTACGAGTGGTTCGCGATCTCGAAGTTCGGGTCGGTGCCGATCGACTTGGCCTGGTCCGGGTACTCCTCGGCCCAGCGGCCCGTCATGAAGATCGTCGAAGGCACCTCGAGGGTGCGCAGGGTCGAGATCAGCGCGGGGTTGTCGAAGTGCTCCCCGTCCGCGGCGCGCGGCCCCTGGTCGGAGGTCATGTCGGCGTCGAAGGTCAGCGCCACGGTCTTGTCCGTCCGCTGCTTCGCCCGTTCGAAGACGGGGGTCAGGCCGTTCGGGCCGGGTGCCATGGTCGGGGGCTTGGCGGGCGCACCGGCCTGCGGGGAGGCGGCGGGTGATCCGGAGGCGGGGGCCGAGGACGCCGTGGAGGACGCCGAGGCGGCGGGGGTGCCCATACGGGCCTCACGGCCGGCGTCCGACGCGCCGGCGCCGCCCCCACATCCCGCGAGCGCGGCGCCGAGCACCGCCATGGCGGCCGCGGCAGCTACTTTTCGTACGGAATTGGTCACGTACGCAAAATATATGACTAACTGATCAGAAGAATGAACGACAGGCGGTCAGCCGGAACTCACCCCGCCAGCAGCCTCCTACGGCACTCCTCGACATCGAACTCCGCCTTCGGATACCGCGGATCGATGCCCTCCAGGTGCTCCCGCAACAGCGTGCTGATCGCCCAGTTGCGGTACCACTTGCGGTCCGCGGGCACCACGTACCAGGGCGCCTCGTCGGTGGAGCAGCGCTCCATCGCCACCTCGTACGCCTCCTGGTACGCGGGCCACACGGTGCGCTCCTCGATGTCGCCCACGTTGAACTTCCAGTGCTTGTCCGGGTCGTCCAGCCGCTGCAGGAGCCGGGTCCGCTGCTCCTCGTAGCCGATGTGCAGGAAGACCTTCACCACGGTCACCCCGTCGTCCGTGAGGGCCTTCTCGAACCGGTTGATCTGGGCGTACCGGGCGCGCACCCGGTTGCGCGGCACCAGCTCGCGGACCCGGGCGATGAGCACGTCCTCGTAGTGGGAACGGTCGAAGATGCCGATCTCGCCCGGCCGGGGGAGTTCCTGCTTGATCCGCCAGAGGAAGGGGTGGCCCAGCTCCTCCTCGGTGGGCGCCTTGAAGGCCTTGATCCGGCAGCCGGAGGGGTTGAGCAGCCCGATCACGTGCTTGAGGGTGCCGCCCTTGCCGCTGGTGTCCATGCCCTGGAGGACGAGCAGGACCCGACGGCGGTCACCGGCGGTGCTCGCCGCGTAGAGCCGCTCCTGGAGCGAGCCCAGCGGCTGCGCCAGCAGAGCGGTGGCCGCCACCCCGGCCGCCTTGTCGACGGGACCGCCGGGCGTCGCGGAGGGGTCGAGGCGGGCGAGGTCCGGCCGGTCGCCCGGGGTGACGCGCAGCAGCTCCCGCAGCGGCCGGGCAGGGGAGGCCGCGGCCGCGGACCGCTTCCCCGACTCCCCGTGCTTGCCGTGCCTCGCGGACTTCGCGCCCTTCCCGGCCTTGCCGGACCTGGCGTCCTTCACGTCCTTCGCCGGCCCGGCGGACTCCTCCCGCTTCTCGGACGACCTCGCCGATTTCCGCTTCTCGTCCCGTTTCTCGTTTCGTTTCTCGTTCTGCTTCCCGGCCATAGCTGACCACCCCAATCCCGTCGGTTCCGTACGATCTTCCGGCAGACCGAACGGGAGCGCGAGATCAGTGCCAGGGCCCCGTCACCGCGAACGTGGTCCCCGGCGCGTAGGCGTTCACGAACATCGTCCGCCCGTCGGGGGAGAAGGTGACCCCGGCGAACTCCCCCCACTCCGGGGCCCCGAGCCCTCCGATGTCCTCGGCGTTGCGGGCCATCGGGTAGACCTCGCCGCCCTGCGTCACCCCGAAGACGTACTGCGCGCCGCCGCCGTCCTCGCACACCATCAGTCCGCCGTCCGGAGCCAGGCAGATGTTGTCGGGGGAGTCCCCGGGCAGCGCGATGTCCGTGGCCGGGCCGAAGCGCACGTCCAGTCGGATCGTGGAGCGCCGCGGGTCGTGGAACCACACCTGCCCGTGGTGGTCGGCGGCCGCGCCCTCACCGCTGCGGGCGAAGCTGGACACGAAGTGCACCCCGCCGTCGCCCCAGTAGCAGCCCTCCAGCTTCTGCGCGTGGGTGATCCCGCCGGGCCCGAAGTCCTGGAGCCGGATCGGCGTACCGGCCGCCGAGGGATCGGGTACCGGCACCCACTCCACCGGGAACTCCGCCCCGGGCTCGTCCACCACCGCCAGGTCCGCGAGCCCGGGTACCCGCAGGGCCTCCAGCCGGCCCCCGGCCCGCAGCGAGCCGAGCCCGCCCAGCGGCCGCTCCGGCAGGAACCGGTAGAACAGCCCGAACGGCCGGACGAAGGCGTCCTCGGTCTCGTAGACGACCCCGCGGTACGGGTCCACGGCCACGGCCTCGTGCGCGAACCGGCCCATCGCGGTGAGCGGAACCGCGCCCGAGCGGCGCGGGTCGGCCGGGTCCACCTCGAAGACGTAGCCGTGGTCGCGGGTGTAGCCGGAGGTGCCCGCGCGGTCCTCGGTCTCCTCGCAGCTCAGCCAGGTGTTCCAGGGGGTGCGCCCACCCGCGCAGTTGACGGCGGTGCCGGCGAGGGCGACCCGCTCGCCGGTGACCCGCCCGGCCGCGTCCAGCTCCAGGGCGGTGCAGCCGCCGAGGGCCTCGGGGTCGTAGGTCAGCCCCGGGACGGCGGGGACGCGCAGAGCGGCGGTGGTGCGGTTCTCGTGGTTGCGGACGAGGCGCACGCGGCCGCCGCCGGCCCCGAAGGCGGCCATGCCGTCGCAGTTGGCGGGTACGGCGCCCTCGCCGGAGCGCAGCGGCTCGCCGGCCCGGGACAGCACCCGGTACGTGAACCCCGCGGGCAGGTCGAGCAGCCCGCGCGGATCGGCGACGAGCGGCCCGTACCCGCGGCCGGTGCGGGGGGACCGCGGGGCCCGGGCGGCGGCCCGGGAGCCACCTCCGGCGAACAGGGCGCCCAGCGCCCCGCTGAAGACGATCCCGCCCGCGGCGAGCAGGCCGCGTCGGGTGAGGGGCGCCGATGCCTCCCGGTGGGGCATCAGAGCGACGGCTTGGGGCGCGTGGTGCCCGGAAGGCAGGTCACCGCCCGGTTGAAGGTCTCGAACAGGCCGTCGGGATTCTTCTTCCAGAGCCACATGTGCAAGGCGTAGTGCACCGGCTGGCCGGGGAAGTTGCCGGGCTTGGGGCCCTTGAAGGGGATGCCGAACATCGTGGGGCGGTCGTCGTCCGTCGTCAGCTTCTGGTCGCGGTCGTAGAGCAGCCACTGGACGGCGACGAGCCGCTTGCCGCCGCGCCCGTCGTCCTCGTAGAACAGCGCGGCGGGCTTCTTCGGGTCGAGGGAGTTGTCGTACTTGTGGTTGAAGTGCGGGTAACCGAGCGCGCCCGGGCCCGCCTTGTCGACGACGCAGTACTGGTCGGGCTTGTAGCCGTCCGCCACGGCATTGGCGTGGACCTGATATCTGGCGGTCGCCGCGTAGGTGAGCGCCCGATCGCCCTGGGCCCGGCCGGGGCCCGGGTCCGAAGCGGCGGGCGGAGCGGCGACGGCCGCCAGGGTGAGCGAGGCGGCTGCCGTGAGGGCCAGGGCGAGACGACGGGCCATGCGCGGGCTCCTTGTGACGGGCTGGCTGGGGGCACCAGCAGCCCTTCCCCGGCCCGCCGCGCCCGCCACACACTCGGCCCGGACGGGCGACCGCCGATCGGCTGACGGTCGGCCGGACCCGTACCCCGACCCGGCCCGGCACCCGCCGCCGCCGGCTCACTCGAACGGGAGCGGCGTCGTTTCGCGACGTACCCGCGCGGGGAACCGGTGATGTCCCCAGCAGGCGAGTGCGACGGAGGGTGCGGACCATGGCGCAGCAGGATGCGGCATTGGACGGCGGCGGAGAGCTGCACGAGATCGTGTCGGCCGTGTCCAGGGGCGCGCCCGAGTACCGGCAGTGCCCCCATCCGATGTACGCCGCCCTGCGCGAGCGGGATCCGGTGTGCCGGCTGACGCCTCCCCACGGGATCGACACGTACCTCATCACCCGTCACGACGACGCCCGTGAGGCCCTGTCGGACCCCCGCTTCAGCAAGAACATGCACGGCGCCATCGACACCTACCACGCCGTGTACGGCAGCTTCTTCGACGCCCTCGACGACAACGTGCTCTTCTCGGACCCGCCCCGGCACACGCGGCTGCGCCGCATCCTGCGGAGCGCCTTCACCCCCCGGCGGGTGGAGCGGATGCGCCCGAGGATCACCGAGATCGCCGAGCGCATCCTCGGCGAGTGCCGCGAGGCCGGCACGGTGGACCTCATGGCCTCGTTCGCGTTCCCGCTGCCCATCGCGGTCCTGTGCGAACTGATGGGCATCCCCGAGGAGGACCGCCCGGAGATCCTGGAGCAGTTCGCGGTGGTGACCCGCTCCCGCTTCGACCCCAGCCGGAAGGCCGAGCTGAAGGCGGCCGAGGAGCGCCTGCAGCACCGGTTGGAGCGGCTCATCGCGGACACGCGCGCGCACCCGTCGGACTCCTTCCTCAGCGACCTCCTGCAAGGGGAGGAGCAGCTGGAGGACCCCGAACTGGTCGCCTCGCTGTGGGTGCTGTTCTTCGCCGGCCACAAGACCACCGCCTACCAGATCGGGAACTCGGTCCTCAACCTGCTGCTGCGCCCCGATCAGGCGGCGTTGCTGCGCGCGGACCCGACGCTCGTTCCGCGGGCGGTCGAGGAGATGCTGCGCTTCGAGGGCTCCGTGGAGACGTCGACCTTCCGCTACGCGGCGCAGGACGCCGAGATCCGGGGTACGCGCATCCCCGAGGGTTCCCTCGTGCAGATCGCGCTCTCCTCGGCCAACCGGGACCCCGAGAAGTTCGACCTCCCCGACGAGCTGGACGTGACCCGCGAGGGCCTGCAGGGCACGCACCTGGGCTTCGGGCACGGAACCCACTACTGCCTGGGGGCGCCGCTGGCGCGGCTCGAACTCGAGATCGCGCTCGCCACCCTCCTGCGGGAGTTCCCGGACATGGAGCTCGCCGACGCGAGGGAGACCGGGAAGGCGTGGCTCAAGGGGCCGGTGCCGGCGTTCCGGGGCCTCGAACACCTCCGGCTCGTCCTGGAGCCGGAGCGCGTGCGGGAGCCGGACCCGGTCCGACCCGACGCGGACCCGGGCGAGGCGTCCCTGGCCTCCGTGGTCTCGGCATGACGGATTCCATGAGTACGTCCGCGCTGCGCCTGCTGGGGACGCCGGCGGACGAGCTGCGCATCGCCGCGGTGGGCACCAGCGAGGTCATCCGGGTCGCCCGGGGTTCCTCCGTACCGGGCCCGGACGCGGCGCGCGCGGTCCATCCGAAGATCGACATGCATCATCACTTCTGCGCCCCGCAGTGGCGTGACTGGGCCGCGCACCACGAACTGATCGACCCGGATCGGCTGCCCCCGTGGTCCCGGCTCGGCACCGAGGCGGCGATCCGCTTCATGGACGACGTGGGCATCACGACCGCCGTCCTCAAACCGATGCTGCCGGCGCGCTACCGGTCGTCGGCGCAGTTGCGCGAAGCCGTCAACATCACGCTGCAGTCGATGGTCGAGGTGGCGCAGTCGCATCCGGGCCGGTTCTCGTACTACGTGCCCCTCTTCCTGGACGACACGGACGCCTCGTCCTGGGCCGTACGCCGCGGGCTCGGGCAGCTCGGGGCCGTCGGGGTGAACGTGACGGCCAACTACGGGGGCGTCTACCTCGGCGATCCCGCCTACGACCGGCTGTTCCACGAGCTGAACGAGTTCTCCGCCGTGGTGGACACCCACCCCCACAACCTGCCGGACGGCCCGTGCGGCCCGCCGGCCGGGTCCGGTCCGCCGTCGGGTCCGCCCGGTGGGTCGACGGTCCCGGGGATCCCGAACTTCATGTGCGACTTCCTGCTGGACACCACGCGGGCCGCCGTGAACATGATCAGCCACAGGACGCTGGACCGCTTCCCGGACATCTCCGTCGTCCTGCCGCATGCCGGGGGCTTCCTGCCGTACATCGCGTCGCGCCTGCAGGCCCTCGGTCGGTTCTGCGAACCGCGCGTCGAGCCCGCCGCCGTCCGTGACCATCTGAGCCGCTTCTACTACGACACGGCCGGGCCCATGGCGCCTGCCGCGACCTTGCTGGAGCACGTGCCGGCCGACCACATCCTCTTCGGCACGGACTGGCCGGCCGCCCCCGCCGACACGGTCACGGACCTGGCGCTGCCCGCCCTCGAAGCCGACCCGGCCTTCACCCCGGAGCAACTGCGGGGGATCTACCACGACAACGCGATGCGCCTGATCCCGCAGCTGGCGACCGCCTGACGGGACGGGACGGGACACGAAGGGGGGGGGGGGGGGGGGGGGGGGGGGGGGCCCCCCCCGCGCGGGGGGGGGGGGCGGGCCCGCGGGGGGGGGGGGCGCGCCCGGGGCCCCCCGCGCCCCCTTCGCCGTGGCGACGCCGATCAGGCGAGCTTGGCGCTCAGCGTGATCGTCGTACCGGTCAGCGCCTGGCTGACGGGGCAGTTCTTCTTGGCGTCCTCGGCGGCGGCGACGAAACCGTCGTTGTCGAGACCCGGTACCTCACCCTCCACCGTGAGGTGGATGCCGGTGATGCCCTCACCGGGCTGGAAGGTGACGTCCGCCTTGGTCTCCAGCCGGGTGGGCGGGGTACCCGCGCCCGCGAGGCCGTGGGACAGCGCCATCGAGAAGCAGCTGGAGTGGGCGGCGGCGATCAGCTCTTCCGGGCTGGTCTTGCCGTTCGCGGCCTCGGCACGGGAAGGCCAGGAGACGTCGAAGGTGCCCTTGCCGGAGGAGTCCAGGGTCACCTGACCCTTGCCCTCCAGCAGGTTGCCTTCCCAGACGGTGTGCGCGTGACGCGTGGTGGCCATGGTGATCCCTTCGAAGATGTGGGAAACGGCCGGGTCCCCGAAGGTCCCCGGCGTCCCCAAACCTACTGGGAGACCAGGGGTTTCGCGTCGCGCGCCAGCGCGGTGAGCCGCGATATGGCGCGGAAGTACTTCTTCCGATAGCCGCCGTTCAGCATGTCCTCACTGAACAGCTTGTCGAAGGGGACTCCGGACGCCAGCACCGGGATCTCACGGTCGTACAGGCGGTCGGCCAGTACCACCAGCCGCAGTGCCGTCGACTGGTCCGGCACCGGGCCGACATCGGTCAGGCAGACCGCCGTGAGGCCGTCGGTCAGCGCGCCGTAGCGGCTGGGGTGCACCCGGGCCAGGTGTTCGAGCAGGCCGGGGAAGTCGTCCAGGCTCGCGCCCTCGGTCGCGTACGCGGCCTTGGTGACCTGCTCGTCCGAGAAGGGCGCCGGGGCCTCGGGCAGCCCGCGGTGGCGGTAGTCCTGGCCGTCGATCCGCAGCGGCCGGAAGTGCGCCGACAGCCCCTGGATCTCGCGCAGGAAGTCGGCGGCGGCGAAGCGGCCCTCGCCGAGCTTGCCGGGCAGCGTGTTGGAGGTGGCGGCCAGCGCCACCCCCTGCTCGACGAGCCGGCTGAGCAGCGAGGACACCAGTACCGTGTCGCCCGGGTCGTCCAGCTCGAACTCGTCGATGCACAGCAGCCGGTGCCCGCCCAGGGTCTGCACGGTCTGCTGGAAGCCGAGCGCGCCGACCAGGTTGGTCAGCTCCACGAAGGTGCCGAAGGCCTTGAGCGCGGGCTCGGCCGGGGTGGCGTGCCACAGGGAGGCCAGCAGGTGGGTCTTGCCGACGCCGTAGCCGCCGTCGAGGTAGACCCCGCGGGGGCCGGTGGGGGCGGCGGGCTTCTTCGAGAACCAGCGCTTCTTGCCGGCGCCACTGGCGTGCGCGCCGCCCAGACCGGCGGCGAAGCCGCTCAGCACGGAGACGGCCTCGGACTGGCTGGGCTGCGTCGGGTCCGGGTCGTACGTGTCGAAGCGCACCGAGTCGAACCGCGGCGGCGGGACCATCTCGGCCACCAGGCGTTCGGCGGGCACCCGCGGCTCGCGCGCGCAGAGGGCCTGGGGCCCCGCGTCGGCTATGGGGGGCCGGCCGGAGGTGTAACCGGAGGTGGAGAGAGATGTCGACACAGCTCTCAACTCTACGGGGCGTGGCACACTGCACCGATGCGACGCCTGTTCCCTGTGACCGATCAGACACCAGCTCCGCCCCGGGACGCGGCCGACGGCACCGACGCGGCCGACGCGGCCGACACGGCCGACCGGGAGTGGTCGCTCGACGAGCTGGCGGAGGCCTACGCGTACCCCGCGCTGAAGGCGGACGGCCACTGGCTGCGGGCCAACATGGTCTCCACCCTGGACGGGGGCGCCCAGCACGAGGGCCGCTCGCAGCCCATCTCCGGCGAGACGGACATGCGGATCTTCGGCACCCTGCGGGCGCTGGCCGATGTGGTGGTCGTCGGCGCGGAAACGGTTCGCCAGGAGGGCTACCGCCCGGCCCGGGTCCGGGAGGCCTTCGCCGCCCGCCGTGCCGCCTCCGGGCAGGGCCCGGCCCCCGCCGTCGCCGTGGTCACCGCGAGCCTGGACCTGGACTTCTCGCTGCCCCTGTTCACCTCCCCGTCGGTGCCGACCCTGGTGGTCACGGGGGCCGCCGCGCCCGCCGACCGGGTGGCCGAGGCGATCCGGGCCGGGGCCGAGGTGGTGGTGGCCGGGGACGGCGTGGGCGTGGACGCCGCCCGGGTCGTCCGGGAGCTCGCCGCCCGGGGGCTGCGCCGCCAGCTCACCGAGGGCGGGCCCCGGCTCCTGGGGCAGTTCGTGGCCGCCGACGCCCTGGACGAGCTGTGCCTGACGATCTCCCCGATGCTCGTGGCGGGAGGCGCCCAGCGGATCGCCGGAGGCCCCTCCGTCACGGTTCCGCACCGGCTCGCGCCCGCCTGTGTACTGGAAGAGGCCGGGTTCCTCTTCACGAGCTACCGTCGGATCTGACAAGGCGCGGAATTTGTCGTTCCGCTTTGCTTCCGCCGGCCACATAACTGGGCAGGTATGTCTGCGTAGGCCCCGTGCGACAGCGGGGCAGGATGGTTTCCGCAGGGGTCGGCCGGTCGGCCTCGGCCCATGAAGGAGAGGGCGTCCGTGTTCACGAGCGTATTGATGATCGAGCAGCCGCTGACCGCGGTGGACGTGGACTTCGTCACCACCCTGCACGGGGACGACGCGGTCTCCTTCATCGTCCTCATGCAACCGCGGGGCGACCAGGACCGACTGCTGCGCGCCATCGACGACGTAGCGCTCGGTGAGATTCCGGAGGCCATCCGCGAGGGTGACGAGCCCGAGGGCGAGGCCGCCCTCGGCCCGGCCGCGCACGCCCTCGCGCACTCCCTGAACGCGTTGCGCGCCAAGGGGGCCAAGGCCGTGGGACAGCTCGTCGAGGACCACCCGCTCGACAAACTGAAGTCCGTGGTCGAGGAGCACGGCGCCGACGAGGTGATCGTCCTGACCGCCCCGCACTTCGTGGAGGAGTTCTTCCACCGGGACTGGGCCTCGCGGGCCCGTCACAAGGTCGGGGTTCCCGTGCTCAAGCTCTTCGCCCACAACGAATAGGCTTGGGGCCAGTCAGAGCCTCACGCGCACCCGCAAGAAACACGATCCTGGAGCGACCTGAATGAAGCCCGGCCTGCCGACCGCCATGGAACGGCCCCACTTCATCGGCATCGGCGGCGCCGGCATGTCCGGTATCGCGAAGATCCTGGCCCAGCGCGGAGCGCACGTGGCCGGCAGCGACAGCCGCGGTGACTCGGAGACCGCCGAGGCGCTGCGCGCCCACGGCGTCACGGTCCACGGCGGACACGCGGCCGAGAACCTCGCCGCCGACTCCACCTGCGTGGTCGTCTCCAGCGCGATCCGCGCCGACAACCCGGAGCTGGCCCGCGCCGCCGAGCTGGGCATCCCCGTCGTGCACCGCTCCGACGCGCTGGCCGCCCTGATGGACGGGCTGCGGCCGATCGCCGTCGCCGGCACGCACGGCAAGACCACCACCACCTCGATGCTGGCCGTGTCCCTCTCGGCCCTGGGCCTGGACCCCTCGTACGCGATCGGCGGCGACCTGGACGCGCCCGGCTCCAACGCGCATCACGGCGAGGGCGACATCTTCGTCGCCGAGGCCGACGAGAGCGACCGCACCTTCCACAAGTACACCCCGCAGGTCGCGATCATCCTCAACGCGGAGCTCGACCACCACGCGAACTACGCCTCGATCGACGAGATCTACGAGTCCTTCGAGACCTTCGTCGGCAAGGTCGTCCCCGGCGGCACCCTGGTCGTCGCCCACGGTCAGGAGGGCGCGGCCGAGATCGCCCGTCGGGTCGCCGGCCAGGAGGGCCTCACCGTCGTCACGTACGGCGAGGAGGAGGGCGCCGACGTCCGCATCACCAAGATCACCCCGCGCGGCCTGACCAGCGAGGTCACCGTGGTCCTCGACGGCCGGATGCTCACCTTCACCGTCTCGGTCCCCGGCCGCCACTACGCGCACAACGCCGTCGCGGCCCTCGCCGCGGGCGTGGCGCTCGGCATCCCGGCGCACAACCTGGCGAGCGCGCTCGGCAAGTACACCGGCGTCAAGCGTCGCCTCCAGCTCAAGGGCGAGGCCGCGGGCGTCCAGGTGATCGACTCCTACGCGCACCACCCCACGGAGATGACCGCCGACCTGGAGGCCGTCCGGGGCGCCGCCGGCGACTCCCGGATCCTGGTCGTCTTCCAGCCGCACCTCTTCTCCCGCACCCAGGAGCTCGGCAAGGAGATGGGCGATTCCCTGGCCCTCGCCGACGCCTCCCTGGTGCTGGACATCTACCCGGCCCGCGAGGACCCGATCCCCGGCGTCACCAGCGAGCTCATCATCGCGGCCGCCCGGGCGGCGGGCGCCGACGTCACCGCCGAGCACGACAAGGCGGCCGTCGCCGACGCCATCGCGGGAATGGCCAAGCCCGGTGATCTCGTTCTCACCATGGGCGCGGGTGACGTCACGGACCTCGGTCCGGCCATCCTCGCCCGGCTGTCGAGCTGAAGGTACGAGGGAGCGGGAGAGTCATGTCCTACGAGGTCGAGAAGACGGACGAGCAGTGGCAGGCGGAGCTGACCCCGTCCGAGTACCAGGTACTGCGCCTGGCGGGCACCGAGCCGGCCTTCCGCGGTGAATACACCGACACCAAGACCGAGGGCGTCTACTCCTGTCGCGGCTGCGGGTCCGAGCTGTTCCGCTCGTCGGAGAAGTTCGAGTCGCACTGCGGCTGGCCGTCCTTCTTCGACCCGAAGGACACCGACGCGGTCGAGCTGATCGCGGACACCTCGCACGGAATGGTCCGCACGGAGGTCCGCTGCGCGAAGTGCGGCTCCCACCTGGGCCACGTCTTCGAGGGCGAGGGCTACCCGACCCCGACGGACCAGCGGTACTGCATCAACTCGATCTCGCTGCGGCTGACTCCGAGCGGCCAGGAGGGCTGAACCCGTCCGGTTCCCTACGGGGCCACCTCCCGTGGGGAACCGGACGGTACGGCCGTGTCCGTGCGGTGCGGCAGCCAGAAGCAGGCCGCGGCCAGCAGCGCCGCCGTCGCGGCGCCGGTCAGCACGGGGACGTTCCCCGCCCAGGCCGCCAGCGCGCCCGCGGACAGGGCCCCGACCGGGACGGTGGTCAGGAGCGCCGCCTGGGCGAAGCCGGCGACGCGGCCCTGGAGGTGCGGTGGGGCGATCAGCTGCTGGGTGGTGGTCATGGAGATCGCCCACACGGTCGCCGCCATGCCGAACACCAGTTGGTACGTGAGCAGCGCGGGGAAGGCGAGCCCCAGCGACGCCGCCGGGACGAGGAAGATCGCGAGGGCGGCGACCACCGCGCAGATCCGGGTGGCCCGGTACAGCTCGACGGAGGTCGCGAACCGGCCGGCGAGCAGGACCCCGACCACGGTGGCCACGCTGAACGCGGCATACACCATCCCCAACTGCCATGCGGGTAACGCGAGTTCACGATTCGCGTACACCACGAAGAGCGCGTCCGCGGCCCCGCTGCCGAGGTTGAACCCGGCGCCCGCGAGCACCTGTCGGCGTAGCACCGGATGCGCCCGGACCACCGCCAACCCCTCGCGGAGCGCGGCGAGTCGGGGGCCTTGGCGCCCGGTCGCCTCCGCCGGCCGGTTCAGCGACGCGGGCAGGGCCAACAGCAGGGCGGCCTCGACCGCGTAGGCGACGCCGCCGGCCAGCAGGGCGGAGGACGCCCCGGCGAGACCGACGAGGACACCGCCGAGGGCGGGGCCGCCGATCATGCCCGCCGTACGGGCTCCGGTCAGCGCCGAGTTACCGGTCAGGAGCTGCTCGGGCCGGACCACGCGGGGCAGCGCCGCCTGCAGCGCCACCGAGAGGGTCCAGGTCAGCGCGCCCGACAGGGCGGCCACCACGTACAGGTGCGGCAGACCGAGTCGCCCGAGTGCCCCGGCGAGCGGCACCGAGGCGACGACCACCACCTGCAACGAGGTGAGCGTGGCGGCCAGGGTGCGCAGTCGGGCCCGGTCGGCGAGCACACCGGCGAGGGGGCTCAGCACGGCGCCGGGGAGGTAGGTCAGGGCCAGCAGCGCCGACGCCCCGAACGGGCCCGCGTCCAGCCGGGTCACGGCCAGCATCGCCAGTGCCAGCGCGGTGATCTGCCGTCCGACGGAGCTGGCCGCCTGCTCGCCGCAGAGCAGCAGGAACGGGCGGTGTCGACGCAGCGCGCGCCACGGCGTGCCGCCGCTGTCGGCGGCCGTGGTCGGGGCCGGGGGGCGGGTCGGCGAGGAGGTCACCGGTCAGACGCTCGTGCAGGGGACGGGCCAGCGGCTCAGGCGTGGCGGCAGTGCCACCACCCATCCCCGCGTGACCAGGACGAGACGTTCGTCCGCCAGCAGGGACACGGCCTCGCGCCGTGTCGTGTCGAGCTCGTCGAGGGCCGTGGGTTCCTGCACGGCGAGGAAGGCGCCGAGCAGTGCGGGATGGTCGATGGTGAACCGGGCCGAGGCCGAGGGGTCCCTGCGGTCCATGACCGTCACGAAGTCCGGCCCGCGGCGATGGTAGAAGAGGCCGTACGCGTACCGGGACCGCCACGCGGCCGCCTCGTCGGACCCGCCGGACCCGCCCGTGGGGGTGGGTCGGTGGGCCGGTGGCGGGAGGTGGTGCAGCAGCCCGGTGTCGAAGGGCAGGGCGTCGCGGTCCGGGACCCAGTCCACCGTGAGCGCCCGGCTCTGGCAGTCGCGCAGGAAGCGCACCGCGTCCGCCGCGCCGCGTCCGCCGGTGCCCAGCGGCAGCGGCTCGTCCACCACCACCTGCCCGCCGGTCATCGGGCCACCACCTCGGCGTCCGCCCCGGCCTCGGCGACGTCCGTGCCGGCGGCCGTACGGACCGGCGCGTTCCGCAGCGGCAGCGACACGTACGACCGGCCGTCGAAGAACAGCAGCCCCAGGGCCAGCTGCTCGCCGAGCCACTCCGTGAGCCGTTCCGGGGTGACCGTGAGCCCTGCCTCGGTGAGGAGCCGGTGCAGGGCGGGCCCGGAGCGGCCGTGTTCCAGTCGCCGGAACGCGGCGGCCTCCCAGCCGGTGAGCCGATGCGTCCGGGCCGGCCGGCCGTGCCGCCGGTCGTGCACCAGCAGCTCCCCGTCCGCGCCGGGTTCCATCAGCAGGGTCGAACCGGCGTGCCCGGCCCGCCAGACCTCGACGGCCCGTACGAGCCGCTCCTCGGCCCGGCCGCCGATCCCGCGGGGAGGGGTGTCGAAGAGGTACACCAGATCGGCCAGTTCCTCCTCGGGGAGGTCGTACACATGGCCGTACATCTCGGCGGGCGTCCGCTCGGCGAAACCGAGAGCCGGATCGGCGAAGTGCGGGCTGAACCGCTCCAGCTGGATGCGGAACGCACCGCCCGGCGGCTGCAGGTGGACGAGCGCGGGCATCTGCTCGACGACCGCGTCGTAGTCGTCCGCCGTCTCGCCCGGGAACCCGTACAGGTAGTTCCACGTGCAGGTGAGGGACCGGTCGGCGCACTCCCGGAGCGTGCGGACGTTGCGGGAGCCGGTGACCCCCTTGTCCATGAGCCCGAGGACGCGGTTGTTCAGGCTCTCGATCCCCGGTTGGATGTGCACCGCTCCCGAGCGGGCCAGGAGCGCCAACTGGTCGCTGTCGAGGTTGGACTTGACCTCGTAGTGCATCAGCAGGTCCCAGCCGCTGTCGGCGGCGAGCGGCAGGAAGTCCGTGAAGTACGCCATGTCGATGATGTTGTCGACGGTGACGATGTCGAGGATCCGGTGCCGGCGGACCAGCCGGTCGACCTCGGCCCACAACTGCTCACCGGGCTTGGCGCGGAACGCCATCGCCGAGCCGTTGAGTCCGCAGAACGTGCAGTGGTGCTTCTCGCCCCACCAGCAGCCGCGTGCGCCTTCCACGACCAGTTTCGGGCGGACGTACTCGGCCACCGGGGAGGCGTCGAGCTCCGCCTGCCAGATGTCGTAGGCGGGCGAGGCGATGTCCCGCGGTGCCACCGTCCGGCGGCTCTCCTCGTTCGCCCGCGAGGTCCCGCCGTCCCACCAGCACAGGCCCGGTACGTCGACGGGCGGGGTCCCGGCGTCCAGATGGGCCAGCAGGGCGGGGAACGCGTACTCCCCCTCCCCACGCACCACATGGTCGACGAAGGGATGGTTGCGGTGCAGGGCGTGGCCCATCGGCCCGTCGCAGTTGCTGCCGCCGAAGACCACGGTGAGGCCGGGACGGCGGCGCTTGAGCTCGGCGGCGAGCGCGAGCGAGGACACGTTCTGCATGAACGTGCTGGTGAACCCGACGACGTCCGGATCCTCGGCGAGGATCTCCGAAGCGCTGCGGGAGATGAACTCCGCCGCGTGGACCCGCATGGCGTGCGCCTTGTCCACCGGGACGCCGCGCCGCTTCGCGTACGCGCCGAGCCGTGCGACACCCCAGTCGGGGTCCGCGTAGAGCACACCCGAGAAGACCCAGTCGCCCAGTCCGTCGAAGATCGAGTCGCTGCCCACCTCGGCGTGGTCGGCCGGGCGCAGCAGGCCGTCCGTCCGCTCCAGCAGGAAGTGCGCCCAGCGCAGTGAGCCGTGGAACTCGTGGACCTCGTCCGACGGCCTGGTGCGGGTCAGGAGGGCGTGCAGCAGGCCGATCTGGAGCGAGGGCAGGTCGATCGGCTGCCAGGGCATGGTCACCAGATGAACGCGCATACGGCCCTCCCCGCCCGGCCGTGCGCCGTCCGCCGGGCCGGCCGGTCGGCGGCCCGGCACGGGGTATCGGCGCCCGGTGTCCTCGGTGCCACGCCGGGCGTCGATTCCCGCCCGGTCAGGACGACGGTCGCTTGTCGATGGTGAGCCGATCGCGCTTCCTGGCCTCGTCGCGGACGGCCACCTTCTTGATCTCTGGCTTGGTCCGGGTGTCGTCCTCTGGTGCCCTGTCGCTTTCCATGGTGCCTCCCCTTCCTCAAGTCCGTTGACCCTAAAGGCCGTTACTCGCGGTACGCAAGGGATGATTCCGGCCCGTGGGGCGGTTGCTCCGCGCATCCGACCCGCGTCCGCAGGCGGTCGCGAGCAGTCACGCGGTCCCATCTCCCGCCGCCTCCGGGGTCGTTAGCATGGGAGATCAGGGTCCGGCCTTGTGATCGCAGGGGGATGACGACAGGTGTGGCTCAACAGGTCCTCGGACGGCAGACCCCGCAGCCTGCGCAAGGCACTGAAGGCGGTGGACCAGACCTTCCGGCCCTCGCTGCTGACCGGAAGGGACCTGGACCTGGCCGCCGAAGCCTTCGGCCGGGCCCTCGTGGAGGCGCTCGACCACGACCCGGCGCTGGCGTCCGAGTTGTTGGAGCGGCCTGGCCGCCGACTGCCCGCCGAGGGGTACGCGGCGGCCCTGGGGTCGGCCCGGAAGGCTGCGCTGCACGAAGCCGTCGGGCAGGGCGACCATACGGTCCTCACCGTGATCGCCGAGGCGGCGGGCCGCGCCGGAGACCTCGCGCTGGAGCGTGAGGCCGGCGGCCGGCTGGCGGTGCTGGTGGGTGAGCGGGACGGCGCCGACAGCCTCGTCTCTCTGCTGCGCCGCCGCCAGGACGCGGGACTTCTCGACCTCGGCACGACGACGGACGCCTTACGGGCGTACACCGCGAGGGCCGCGCTCGCCCAGGACGCCGCGCTGTGGAGCGCCTTCTTCGACCACCTCGCCGACCCCCTCGTGCCGGACCTGTACCCGGTGAAGCTCTTCCTCGGCCGCGGCGGCGACGCCGTGCGACTCGCGGACACCCCGGTACGCAAGCGCGAGGCGCTGGACTGCTGTGCGACGTCGCAGCGCCTCGGTGACGTCCTCGCCGGACTGGAACTGGCCCGGACCGAAGGGCTGTCCCGGCGGACCCGGGACTTCCACGACCGGGCCGGTGAACTCCTCCTCGCCGCGGGCCGGCCCGCCGAGGCGCTCGCGCACTGCGAGCAGGCCGGCCGGCGCGATCTGGTGAGCCGCTGCCACGAGCGACTCGGCGATCGGCGGGCCGCGCTGGCGACCTGCCCCGCGGAGGAGCCCGACCGGCTGGCCGCCCTGGCCGCCGCCTGCCACCCGGACATCGACGAGCAGGTGCAACAGGGTGACCGGCTCGCCGCCCTCGCGCTCGTCTCGGAGATCCTCGGCCACCTGGAACGGGCCGCGCGGCCGACGGAGCGGATCGCCGAGGAGACAGGCGAGTTGGAGGGGCTACGGGCGGCGGTCGGCGCGGTCGAGCGGCGCCGACTGGGGGATCTGCTGGGGCGGACCACCCCTGCCGACCGCGCGGCCGTGTGCCTGGAGTGGAGCCGGTTCGAGGAGGCGGCGGGCCGGCCCGCGGAGGCGGCCGGGCTCGCCGAGGACGCCGGTGATCTCTACCGCGCGCATGCCCTCTTCCGGAAGGCCGAGCGGTTCGGCGAAGCCGACCGCGTCCTCAAGAGCGAGGACTCGGCCGAGGGCCGGGCCGCCCGCGCCGCGTCCCGCGAGGCCGGTGGCGACCTGCTCGGGGCGGCCCGTCTGCACGAGCAGGACGAGCGGTTCGAGGAGGCCGTCGACCTCTACGGCCGTGCGGACGACGCTTCGGCGGCGGGTCGCTGTCTGATCCGCTGGAAGGGCGAGGAGGCGATCGAGGACCCGCGGTTGGCCCCGTTCCTGCGCCGGACGGGCGACATCGCCGAACTCGTCGAGCGCTGCCTGGACGCACTGGAGCGCAGGGGACGCGACTCGGCGGCCGCCGGGATCCTGAAGGCGCTGGTCGAGCAGGACGACGCGGCCGTCCCCGAGCTCCAGCGGGAACGGGTGAGCCACGCTCTGGAGGCGATCGGCGCCGTCGGCCGCAAGGAGTTCGAGGAGCGGGCGGCCGAATGGGCGCAGCGGGCCCGCGCCGAGACGGACGCCCGCTTCGCCGACGTCTGGGGTCTCGACCTCGGGACCCACTCGTGCGTGGCCGCCCTCTACGACACGCGCGGCGGGCGGCCGGTGATCTGCCCGGACGGGGTGAACGCCCAGTTCGCCTCCACCCTGACGGTGACCGGGTCGGGCGAGGAGATCGTCGGACTGAGCGGTGACCAGATCCTCGCCTCCTGGGTCGTCGGCCACATCAGCGCCGCGAAGCGCCGGATGGGCGACGGCATGTCCTACACCATCCTGGACCGCTCGTACCGGCCGGAGGAGGTCGCCGCCCGCCTGATCGCGCACGCCCGGACTCTGGTGGAGAGACACCTCGTCGGGCAGGTGCGGGAACGGCTCGCCGAGCTGGCCCGCGAAGCGCTCGGGCAGGTCCGCGACGACTGGCTGGACTGGGCGGCCGAGCACCACGACCTCACCCTGGAGCGGGAGGAGGTGATCGTCACCATCCCCGCGTACTTCCGCAACAACGCCAAGCACGCCACCCGTAGCGCGTGCGACATCGCGGGGGTGAAGGTTCGGCGCCTGATCCACGAGCCGACCGCGGCCTGCCTGGCGGCCGCCGCCCAGCGGAGGCTGAGCGGCGAGGTCACCGTCGTGGACCTCGGCGCGGGCACCCTCGACGTGAGCGCCATGGAGGTGCAGGGCAACCACTACCAGGTCCGGAACATCCTCGGCGACAACGAGTACGGCGGCTACGACTTCGACCGGATCGTGGCCGACGAGCTCGCGCGGCGGCTGCGCACCCGCGGACTCGACGTCCCGGCGACCGGCCGGGCGCGCCGACGGCTCGAACTGGCTGCCGAGCACCTCAAGATCGCACTCTCCTCCCAGCCCGAGGCCGAATACATCCTCAACGCCTACCTGGGGCAGCCGGAAGTACGCCTGGAGCTGACCCGCGAGGAGCTCGCCACCCTGCTCGCCGACTCGCTGGGCACCTTGCGCGCGGTCTGCGAGCTGATGACGCAGGAGCGGGGCCGACTGCCGGACCATCTCGTCCTGGTCGGTGGCCCGATGCTCTCTCCGCTGATCAGCAAGGCCGTGGAGGAGGTCTTCGAAGCCGACCGCACCGTCCTGTCGGACCCCCGGACGGCCGTGGCCTACGGCGCCGCGCTGGAGGGGGCGGCGCTCTCCGGCCATCTGACGGGGTTGGAGCTGCATGATGCGACTCCCTTCGACCTCGGGATCGCGGTCGCCGAGGCCGACGACACCGAGGGCTTCTCCATCCTCATCCCGCGGAACACGCGCATTCCGGAGAAGGCGTCGAAGACCTACACCACGACCCGGGACCTTCAGTCGGAGGTGCTGATCAGGGTCTACATCGGCCGGATCGAGCCCCGTTCGCTGGTGGGGGTCCTGCGGCTGACGGGCATCCCGCCACTCGTGCGCGGAGTACCGCAGATCGAAGTGACCTTCGGGTTCGACAAGAGCTGCGTCCTCACGGTCACGGCGCGCGACACGGTGACCGGGAACAGCAGCTCGGCCGAGTTCACCGAGACGACCCTGCTCGCACCGGATGAGATCGAGACGATGAAGCGGCGGCACGGCGTCCAGCGCGAACGGGAGGAACTCGGACGCACCCTGGGCCGGTTGGTCGAGGAGGCGGCCGAGCTCGGCGACTGTGAGCCGCTCTGCCGTGAGTTCCGCGAGCGGCTGAGCGCCCACCGGCCCGCCCGCCGGGCCCTGGACCCGACCACACAGGGCCTGCTCGCCGAGATGTACGGCCCGCGGTCGGCCGAGCTGGAGGGCGAACTCCTCTCCCTGCGCGCCCCGTTGCGAGATCTGCTGGCCAACGCGCGGAGCCATCTGGCCCAGCCGCTCCTGGCGGAACGGACCGCTGCGGGACAACACCTCGCCCGACAACTCGCGGTGCACCTCTCCGCCATGCGCCAGGGCATGGCCCGGCTGACGCGCTGGAACGGCGTGCTCGCGGCCCTCGCCGCCGTGGACAGCGACCCGCTGACGCGTTTCCGCGCCCTGCACGCCGCCGGCGACCACGGTCGGGCGCTCCAGGCGCTGGAGGAACGGGCGGAACCGCTCACCGACCCCGAGGACCTCCGGCGACGGCTGCACTGCCTCGCCGGCGCCGGAGACGTGGAGGGCTACCGGCGGACGCTGCTCGCCGACGCGGCCCGGCTGGGCGCGGTCGTACTCGACCCCGCGAACCCGGGGGACTCCACGGAGTTCACGGCGTCCGCCCGGGCCGCCCTGGTGCGGGTGGCGGACGGCGGCGGCCAGGAGGGTGACGGTTTCCTGATCTCGGACCGCCACGTCCTGACCAGCCGGCGGTGGGCGGCGCAGGATCCCGAGGCGATGACGGTGCGACTGGTCGAAGGGGAGCGGGCCGTACGCCGGGTCTTCCTCCCCGACTCCTCCTCCATCGCCACGGCCGTGCTGCTCCTGGCAGAGCCGGTGCGGGCGGCGGCGCTGCGCCTGGGCTTCCCCCGGCTCGTCCACATCGGCGACCTCGTCTGGGCCGCGGACCCGGACGCACTGGTGCCGGGCACCGTCGAGAAGTTCGAGGTCTTCCCGGAGCAGCGACTCCAGTTGTTCAAGATCGATCTGACCCTGCCGCCCGATGCGGCCGGCGGCCCCCTGTTCAACGAACTCGGCGAGGTGATCGGCACGCTGGCCTTGCGCGCGGAGTCGGACGGCGTCTTCGCCGTGTCGATCGACTCGCTGGCCCCCCTGCTCGTGAGCGCCGGGTTCGGTCTGACGGGCGCGGCCGGCGGAGACGGAAGGTAGCGCGGTGAGCGACGACATGGCGGGCCGGCTGCTCGACGGGCGCTACCGGATGCGCGTGCCGCTGGGGGCGGGTGGGATGGGCGAGGTGTGGCGCGCCCACGACGAGGTGCTCGACCGGGAGGTCGCGCTCAAGCTGATCCACCCCGCCGCGGCGCAGGACGCGCATTTCCGGGCCCGGTTCGAGCGCGAGGCCAGTTTCACCGCACGGCTGGCCGGAGACCCGCACATCGTCACGGTCTACGACTTCAGGAAGGACCCCTGCTATCACGTGGTGATGGAGCTGGTCGAGGGCAGCTCGCTGGACACCCTGGTCCGCGACGGAGCACTGCCGCCCCTGACCGACGTACTCGCATGGGCCCGTCAGATCTGTGCCGCGCTGCACACCGCGCACGCGAAGGAGATCGTCCACCGGGACCTCAAGCCCTCGAACGTCATCCTGACCCGGGCCGGAACCGTGAAGGTCGTGGACTTCGGCATCGCCGCGCTGCTGCCCGGAGCCGCGCCGGGCAGCCGGGGCCAGACCAAGCTGACGGTGAGCGGGCACTTCCTCGGCAGCCCGCCCTACGCCTCCCCGGAACAGATCCGGGGTTCGGAGGTCGACGCCCGCGCCGACCTCTACTCACTCGGCTGCCTGCTGTACGAACTGGTCACAGGTGCCCCGCCGTTCGGAACCGGATCAATCCATTCCGTCGTCGACCGGCACCTCGGCGAGCCGGCGCCGCCACCCACGGAGCTCCGCCCCGACCTGCCCCTCGGCCTGGAAAGGCTCATCCTCGATCTGCTGGCCAAGGACCGCGAGGCCCGGCCGGCCGACGCCGAGGCCGTCAGCGGACGGCTCCGGCTGCTGGAGGCACCTCGGGGCTACACGCCCACGTCGGCCGACCCGCTCGCCGCCGCGGCCGCCCCGCGACCGTCGGACGGCGGGACGTCCTCGGCCACCGCGCTGCACCTCGCGCGGGTCTTCGACTTCCGGGGGCCCGACGGGGCGCCGGCCATCGCGCCCGACCGTGAGCACGTGACCTCGGCCGAGGAATGCGCCGCCCTCCTCAGGTCCCTCCGGCAGGCCCCCGTGGCCCTGCACGGCCTCGTACCGGAACCGGACCGCCTCGATCCGTCCCGGAACAGGGTGGTGCCGGCCGGCTTCCGCACCGACGGCCTCTGGGTCTGGTCCGACCAGATCGCCTACTACCTCGAACGCTACCGATGCGCCCCGGACCCGGCCCTGCGCCACCACCTCGCGCGGCGCGCCGAGCAACGGCCGGACGTGCCGGCGCGGCTCCTGAGCGCCGCCGGAAAGCTGGTACGGGGCGAGCCCCAGGGATCGCTGACCGGCCGACCGGCCGCCGCTACCGGGTAGTCCGCCACCACGGCCGGAACACCACCGGACGGCCTTGGTGTCGGGTACGTCGCGGTTCGATTCCGATCCGATCTCTGGCCTGCGATGATTTCCCGTGACTAGCACGCTTCGGGCTCGGAAGACACCTATCCGAAACTCCGCCATGTCTGGTTATGATCGGCCTCCCGCCGTCCCCCGCTCGCGAGGACCGATGTCTCCCACAGAACCCGAAGGCATACGACGGCAGTCGACGACCCGTCGGCGGCGTACCGTGCGTCTGCGCACCCTGCTCATCTGGCTGGCGGTGGTCCCCACCGTGGCGATGGGCACCCAAGTGACGCTGACCGCGGAACGGTTGCTGGCCCAGTCGGACAAGCTGCGGTCCGACGTGGCCGCCGCCGAACAGGTCGGTGCCCCGCTCTACACGCTCATGGTCGACATGCAGGCCGAGCGGACGGCGACGGCCGCCCGGTGGGCGGACAACGACGGGTCCGAGGGCGAACTGCGCGTCCGGCGCGAGGCCACGGACCTGGCGGCGGCCGAGTTCCGCCGATTGGCGGTCGATCCCTCGCGCTCGTTCTCCGAGGTGACCCGGCAACTGGAGAAACTGGCCGAGTACCGGCAGCGCGCGGACACCCGCAGCGGCGCCGCCGACAGCACCCTGGCCTACTACTCCGAGGTGATCGGCAAGGTCATCCAGGTGTACCAGCAGGAGTTCAGCCATGCCGAGGACGCCGAACTCGCCCAGGCGAGCCGTCCCGTGGTGTCGATGCTCCAGGCCACCGAGATGGTGGCGCGCGAGGACACCGTCCTCGCCCTGGCCGGGCCGTCCGGCGAACTGACCTTCGTCGGCTACGACCAGTTCGTCAGCGCCCTGGGTGCCCAGCGGTACCTGCACGAGGCGCTGATCGTGCCGCACCTGACCGATCGGGACCAGCGGTTCTACGAGCGGGTCGTGGGCTCCGCGGACTGGCAGACCAAGACCCGCATCGAGAGCGCGGTCCTCTCCGGACACAAGGACATCGTCTCGGGCATCAGGTTGCCCGCCGAGGTCGGCGGTTGGTCCTCCGCGCACGCCAACTTCTCGGTGCAGATGACCACGCTCAACATCGACCTGGCGCGTTCGGTGCTCGCCCGTGGCGAGGCCAAGGCCGGGGAGCTGCAGACCGAGGTCGCCTGGCTGATCGGGGGCAGCGCCGGCGGGCTGCTGGCCGTCGTGGTGGTGGTCTTCTTCACCACCCGGTCGGTGCTCCGCCGCCTGAACAAGCTGCACGAACGCACGGTGACCGTCGCCGAGCAGACCCTTCCCGACGTCGTCGCCCGGCTCCAGCGCGGCCAGTCCGTGGACCCCGAGGCCCTGCCGGCGGTGACCGGGGACCGGGACGAGGTCGGACGCATCAGCGACGCCTTCGCCCGGGCCGTGGAGGTCTCCGTCGACGGACACCGCCGACTCGCCGCCGAGCGCCACGGATTCGGCCTGTTCGCCTCGGGCATCGCCTCGCGCACCGGAAACCTGGTCAGCCGCCAGCTGAGCCTCACCGAGGACCTCCAGGACACCTTCGGCGACGACGAGGCGCTGCTGGCCGAGCTGATGCGCGCCGACCAGCTGACGGTCGGCATGCGGCGGCAGATCGAGAACCTCCTCATCCTGGCGGGCGGCGAGGTCCCCGACCCGCACACCGAACCCATGCGCGTCGCCGACCTGCTGCGCGAAGCGGCCGCGGAGGTCGAGGACTTCCGGCGCATCGAGCGCCAGGCCCTGGACGAGACCAGCGTGGAACCGAGCGCGATCAGCCAGATCAGCCACCTGCTCGCGGAACTGCTGGACAACGCCACCCGGTTCTCCCCGCCCAAGTCCAAGGTCGTCATCCGGGCCGAACTGGTGACGGACGGCCTGTCGGTCGAGATCGAGGACCGGGGGCCGCGGGTGAGCCCGGAGCGCTACGAGGAGATGAACGGGCGCCTGCACGAGGCCCCGCCGTACTCCGTGCTGGCGCAGAACGCGCACCGACTCGGCCTCTTCGTGGTCGGGCACCTCGCCGACCAGCTCCGCGCGACGGTCACCCTGCGCCGCTCGGTGTACGGGGGCACCTCGGCGGTGGTGATCCTGCCCGGGCAACTGCTGGTGGCGACCGACCCGCGGGCTCCGCGCGAGATCGAGCCGCAGCCCCGGGTCCTGGAGCTGCTCCCCGCCCCGGACCCGGACCCGGTCGCCTCCGTGTCGAGCGACCCCGCACCCGAGCCCGAACCCGTCCCCGCGCCCGAGCCGGTCGTGCGCACGCCCGCCGGGCTGCCGAGCCGCCGCACGAAGGCACCGGTCGCGGTGGCCACGGCCGTGCCCGCGCCCTCGCCGGCACTCGTACCCGCACCCGCACGCACGGCGCGTCCGGCCCTCCCGGAGCGCGTCCCGCAGACCCACATCGCCGAACAGCTGCGCGAGCCCCGCGCGCAGGAAAGCGTCGTCCGGCCCGACACCGCGACACCCGAAGAGGTGGCCGATGCCTGGGCGGACTACGAACAGGGGACCCAGACAGTGGAAGAAGAGCTCCGACGGGATCAGCCATGACCACCTCACCGAACACCGCGGCATCCAACGACGCGATCTACAGCGTCCTCGACAACAACCTGAGCAGGATTGCCGGCGTCCAGGGAGCCGTGCTGCTCTCCAACGACGGCATCAAGCTCAGCGCCTACCTGCTGGACGAGCCCCAGGCCGAGCGCATGGCGGCCGCGGCCTCCGGCATCGCGTCCACGATGAAGGCGATATCCCGGGAGATCGACGGCGGTCGCGTCATCCGCCAACTGGTCGAGATGGACGACCGGTACCTCTGCATCGTCGGCTGCGGGGAGGGCAGCACGCTCATCGTGGTGACCTCCCGCAAGGCGCGGCTCGGAGAGCTGGGTGGCGAGGCCGTACGGACCGCCCAGGCGCTCGGCGAGTGGCTGGGCACCCCCGAACGCGGCCAGCCGTCCGCGTAATGCCGCAGGACGAGCCACAGCCACAGCCGCAGCCCCCGGGCCGCCGACGGACGCGGCTGTACGCCCTGACCGACGGGCGTACGGCCGCCGCGCACGCCGTCCTCACCATGGACACCACCATCACGGCGGCGGCCGACGGCGAGGTGGACGGGACCCTGCCCACCGAGTGGCAGGAGATCCTCGCCATGTGCGCGGCGCCGGGCGGCCGGGCGGTCGCCGAGATAGCGGCCCGGATGCACATCCGCCTCACCCCGATGACGCTGCTCCTCGGCGAACTGGCCGACCGCGGGCTGATCCACCACCGGCCGCCCCTGGCGGTCGCCGAGACCACCGACGTCCATCTGCTCCAGAGAATCAGGGACAGCCTTGCCCGGATATGACACGACCGCCCCGCAGGAACAGGGACATGAGCCGGCCCCGGTCAAGATCCTCGTCGCCGGTGGGTTCGGGGTCGGGAAGACGACCCTGGTCGAGACGATCTCCGAGATCGAGCCGCTGCGGACGGAGGAGCGGCTGACCTCCGCCGGCATCGGCGTCGACGACCTCGACGGCATCGAGTCCAAGACGGTGACCACCGTGGCCATGGACTTCGGCCGGCTCACCCTCACCGACGCCGGTGTGGTCCTCTACCTGTTCGGTACGCCCGGCCAGGAACGCTTCTGGTTCATGTGGGACGACCTGCTGAACGGGGCGCTCGGGGCGATCGTGCTGGTCGACACCCGGCGCCTGGACCGCAGCTTCCCGGCCGTGGACTTCTTCGAGAGCCGCGGACTGCCCTTCGTGGTCGGAGCGAACTGCTTCCACGGCGAACAGCCCTATACCGCCGAGGAGATCGGGGCGGCGCTGCACCTGCGCGATCCGAACACGCCCGTCCTGATGCTCGACGCCCGCTCCCGGACGGACGTCCGCGGCTCCCTGCTCGCGCTGCTCGACCTGCTCATCGCCAAGGCCCAGGTACCGGCCGCCGTCAGCGGCTGAGCTCCGGCCGGGCGCCGCCGGCCACCGAGGCCAGGTGGTCCGCCAGGTTCCGGTGCGGGGCCCAGCCCTGGGCGCGGGCCCGGGTGAGGTCCAGGACCACCGGGTGCGCCAACTGGTCCACCGCGTAGCGGCTGAGGGCCGGCTCGGCCCCGGCCACGCTCGCCACGGCCTCCGCGATCCGGGCCGCCGCCCCGGCCACCGGCAGCGGGAGGTGCCCGACCCGGGCCCGGACACCATGGGCGCGCAGGACCGCGCGGACCGCCGCGTCACGCCCGTACGGCTCCCCGTCGGCGATGTTGTACGCGCCCGGCGCCCAGCCCGACGCCGTCAGGCAGGCCCGCGTCAGGTTCTCCACCGCCGTGAGACTGAGCCGTACGTCCGGGCCGGGCAGCAGCAGCGTGCCCGCCCGGACCCGGGACAGCAACCGGGGCAGCAGCGTGGTGTCGCCCGGCCCGTAGACGGCCCGCGGTCGCAGCACCACCGCCCCGGCGGCCAGCGCCAGGGCCTCGCCCTCCGCCTTCGTCCGCCCGTAGGCGTTCAACTGCCCGGCGCGCGGATGCTCCTCGTCGACCAGACCGCGGTCGAGCCGGGGGTCGTAGACACTGGCGCTGCTCACCCACACCACGGGCCGCCCGCCCGCCGCCCCGAGCAGTCGGCGCGTGCCGTCCACGTTCACCGCGCGCATCAGAGCCTCGGCCCGCGAGCCGGGGGCCGGATCGCCGACGGCCGCCGCGCAGTGCACCACCACCTCCACGCCCGTCAGGTCCGGCGGCTCGGCGGCCGCGTCCCAGAAGCGGTGCGTGCCGACCGGGCCCGGCCTCCGGCCCAGGCACACCACCTCGGCGCCGGCCGCCGCGGCGGAGCGTGCGAGGTGCCCGCCGCAGAAACCGCTCGCGCCGGTGACCGCGATCACGCCCGGCTCCCGCGGGCCCCGATCGCGGCGCCCCCGGCCGCGCGGTCCCCGGCCCGTACGGTCAGCACGCGCCAGCCCGGAAGCGCCGCGCCGCGGTCCACCCGGGCCCGGGCCACCACCGGCCGGTACGGGGCCAGCACGCCCAGCACGTCGATCAGTTGGGCCCGTGCCGCCCGGGCCCCGGGGCACGCGTGCGGTCCGACGCCGAACACCAGCCGGTCCACGGCCGGGCCGGCGGGCCGCCGGGCGTCCGGGTCACGCCGGTGCGCCTCGGCCGCGTGCCGGGCGACCAGCAGCAGCCGGTCGCCGCCGCGCACCGGGCAGCCGCCCACCGCCCCGTTCGCCGCGGCCACCCGGGGCAGCAGCGGCGAGGCAGCGGTGACCCGCAGCAACTCGTCCGCGAGCACCGGCCGCAGCGCCTCGTCCGCCGCCTGCTCCCACAGCCCCGCGTCGGCGCACCAGGCCACCGCGCGGGGCAGTGCGGCGATCGTGGTGTTGACGGCCGCCACCGCCACCATCGCCGACAGGGCGTCGGCCTCGGACCCCAGGAGCCGGCGGAGCCGGTCGGCGGCGCGGGCCGCGGCGACCTCGGCGCTCGGGCGGCGCGGCCCCGGCAGATGGCTGCGTACCGAGGCCGCCGCGGCCTCGGCCGCCGCCTCCGCGACCGCCCGCGGGTCGGCGCCGGACCCCAACAGGGCGCACACCACAGACCCGGACAGCTCCCGCGCGAGGTCGACGAGGTCCACCTCGCCGCCCCGGCCGAGCGGCGCCCGCCGGCGTACGAGCAACGGCCGCCAGAGCGAGCGGAGGTCCTCGACACCGGCCCCGCCCAACGGACCGGCGAGATCCCGCCGGTCCGCCCGGTGCCCGGCCCCCTCCTGGTCGAACAGCACACCCCCGGCCCCGCCCTCGCCCAGGGCCGAGCGCGCGGCGGCGCCCGTCGTGCCGGCCGCCGTCCGGTCGAGCGGCAGCCGCGTCAGGGCCTCCCGGTAGGCCTCCGGGCCGTGCACCAGCAGGGTCCGGCCGAGCCGGCGCACCGGACGCCCGCGGGTGGCGGCGAGCAGAGCGAACAGCAGCGGACGGCTGCGGAGATAGACCCGGCGGTCCCGCCGCCGGGCGCGTGCCTGGGACACCGTGGTCATCGGCCGGACACCTCCAGCCGGCGCGCCGCCAGCGCGGCCGTCGCCGCCCGGTCCGGTTTGCGCGAGCGCCCCGACAGCGGGATCCGTGCCAGCAACAAGGCGTCGGGCCGAGCCGTGCCCATCCGCCGGACCGGCTCCGACAGGGCGGCGCGCAGCGCCTGTTCGTCCGTACCCCGCCGCGGCTGTACGACGGCGACGAGCCGTTCGTCGCCGTCGCCCGCGGGGATTCCGACGAGCACGGCAAGCTCCACCCCCGGCACGTGCAGGGCGGGTTCGTACAGGCCCGGGTAGATGTTCTCCGCCCGGCGCAGCACCATGTCCTTGCTCCTGCCTTCGAGGACGATGCGCCCGGCGGCGTCCAGCCGTGCCCGGTCGCCCGTCCGCACCCACGGGTCGGGCTCCTCCCCGAGGTAGCGATGGCGGGCGGCGGGGCCGGACAGCAGCAGCTGCCCGTCCCCGTCCGGCTCGGCGCGTACGCCGGGCAGTGGCGCCCCGACCAGGTCACCGGGCTCCCCGGCCGCCGCGAACGCGGACTTCTCCCGCGCCTCGACCGCCGCGGCGGGGAACAGTTCGGTCAGCGCGTACACCCCCCAGGCCTCGGCCGCGCCCGCCGCGCGGACGCGTTCCAGCAGCCCGGCGCCGGCCGGGGCCGAGCCCGTCCACACCCGGCCGTGGAAGCGGGCCCCCGCGCTCAGCGCGTCCCGCAGCCGGGGCGGGGTCAGATAGGTGTCCTCGGGCCGCAGCCGGTGCAACTGGCGAGCCAATACCCGGGAGTTGCGCGCCGGGAGGGCGACGGCGGCGCCCCGCGCCAGCGAGGGGACGAGGACGAAGAAGGTACCCCCGAGCACCGGCCGGTCCCCGTGCGCGTCGAACAGGGCGGAGACCGTGCTCATGCCCGCGGCCAGGCTCGCCCGGGTGTGGACGACGGCCCGCGGCAGGGAGGTGGTCCCGGAGGTGAACACGATCACCGCGTCCGCGTCGGCGTCCGGATCGGCGCCGGGCGCGGGAACCCCCCGGCGGGGCGCGCCCAGGTCCAGCGCGGGCGCGCAGCCCGGCAGCCGGGGCCCGACCGTGGCCACCGGCCCATGCTCCGCCAGATCCGGCAATGCCAGGCGCGCCCGGCGGGCCAGCGGCCGGGCCCAGCCCGCGACCGCCTGGGCGGCCGCGTCGGCCAGCACCAGTGCCGGCCGGGCCAGCGCGAGACGGGCGCGCAGGACGTCGGGCCCGGCGCCCGGGTCCAGTACGGCCCCGCGCAGCCCGAGCCGCCACAGCGCGAGCAGGACGGCGAGAGCCCGCGGCCCGGGGCGGACGGCGACGCCGACGGTGTCCCCGGCGCGCAGCCCGCGCGCGTGCAGGGCCGCGGCGAAGGCGTCGGCGAGGTCGACGAGTTCGCCGCGGGTGGCCCGTACCCGGGGAGCGCCGGTGCGGGTGGCGGTGAGCACGGCGGGCCGCTCGGGGTGCCGGCGCAGCGCGTGGTCGAGGTGGTCCAGCATCAGCGGGGGTCGTCCGTTCCGTGCGTGCCGCTGCCCTGGTCCAGGTACCAGCGGGCGGTGCCGGCGAGCCCGTAGGCCCGCAGCCGCCGCGTCGAGTTCTCCACGACCATCCCCCGGCAGTGCGTGATCCGGTCGGTGTGGCGGCGTACGGCGTTGAGGAAGAGCCGGTCGGTCGGCGAGGGGCGCCGGGGCATGCCCCCGACGGTCAGGTACAGCTCGGCGGTGATGGCCATGTTGTTCCCGGCGTGCATGCGGTACGGCGCCCGGTAGCCGTGCCGCCGGGCGTGCTCGGGCCGCAGCCGGCCGAACAGCGCGGCGAGGGCCACCAGCGCGCCGAACCCGGCCCGACCCAGCGGTCCGTGCTCGTCACGGCGGGCCACGATCCGCCCGCACACCAGCCCGGGGCCGCGGACCAGCGCGCCGCGGGCGGCCCCGGTCCAGCCGGGTCGGGGCAGGCAGTCGGCGTCCGTGCGGGCGAGCAGGGCCGCCCCGCGGCCGATCGCGTACCGGAAGCCGGTGTCCACGGCGGAGCCGACCCCCTTCTCCGGCTCCTCGATCACCTCCATCGGGAAGGGCGCGCCGGCCGCGAAGGCGCGGGCCACGGCGCCCGTGCCGTCCGTCGAGGCGTTGTCGACGACCAACAGGGTGAAGTCCCGGTCCCGCTGCGCGGCGAGCGCCCGCAGGGTGTCGGCCAGCCGGGCCTCCTCCTCGTGCGCCGGCACGACCACCCACAGGGGCGCGGTGGTGCCCGTCACGACTTCTCCCAGACCATCGTCATGATGCTGATGCCGCCGCCCAGACCCACGAACAACACCCTTTCCCCCGGGACGAGTTCGTCGAACACCCGGTCCAGCTGGAGTCCGATGCTCGCGCTCGCGACATTGCCGAGCTCGGGCACCGTCACCACCAGCTTCCCGGCGGGCACCCCGGTCAGCTCCGCGAAGCGTTCCAGGTACGGCACGGTCACCTGGTGCACCAGCACCTTGGCGAAACCGTCCATGTCCATCCCCGCGCGGTGCAGCGTCCGGTCGATGACGGCGGTGCCCACCTTCTCGAAGACGCCCCGCAGTTCGTGCCCGTCGCCGCGGAAGTAGGTGTACGCGTCCCCGCGCGGGTGCCGCGACCCGCCGCCCGGGATGCCACCGACCTCCCAGTGCTCCGAGTGGGTCTCGGTGTCCACGTCGATGATCCCGCCGCGCTCCACGGCCTCCACGAGCACCGCCGCACCCGCGTCGCCGAAGGTGTAGCCGGCGAAGCCGTCGCGCAGCTCCGCCGGATCGGCCGGGTCCTTGCGTACGGCCCGGCTCGGCGTCTCGCCCGTGACCACCAGGGCCCGCCGCGCCCGCCCGGCGAGGATCATGGAGCGGGCGAGGTCGATCCCGTTGACGAAGCTGTTGCAGGCGTTGGTGACGTCCAAGGCGTGCGCCCGCGAGCCCAGTTCGGCCTGCACGATGTGCGCGGTGGCCGGCTCGACCAGATCGCGGGAGGCGGACGCGAACAGCAGCAGGTCCACGTCGAGCGGGCCGAGCCCGGCGGCGTCCAGGGCCCGGCGGGCGGCGCCCACCGCGAGGGTGGAGGCGTACACGCCCTCGCCCGCCACCCGGCGGGACACGATCCCCGTGGCCTGGGTCAGCAGCCTCGGCGGCAGCGTCAGGCCGCTGCGGCGCGCCACCTCCCGCTGGAGCGCGTCGGAGGACAACACCTCGTCGGGCAGCAGGCTGCCGACGGCGGTTATCCCGACGCGCGGCAGTGGATCACATGGCTGAATGAACATGCCCACACGATGACAAGCGGGCCGGCCCCCAGCCTGAGTACGGATGCTCAGTTCGCCACCGTGCCCCGCACGGACCGCCTGAGTACGAGGCCCGACCCCGGGACAGGCAGGCCCCGTTTGCATAGGGTGAGGCGACACGGCCACGGGGGAGGACGCGATATGGCAGCACGCCGATTACCGGTGCTGGCGCAGTACCGGGACGACGCGGTGACCCGGCTGCTGTGCGCCGGAGCCCACCTCGACGAGTACTTCGCCCGCGAGGTGGACGTGGAACTCACCGAGGACCGGTTGCATGCCACCGGGCTCTCGCTCGGCATAGACCTGGTGGCGCTGGCCCGGCACGCGCGGGCCTCCGTACGGCGGATCGACCTGCGCGACCGGCGGCTCGCCGGGCTCTGTGCCGTCGGCGTGTGGGCGGCGGTACCGGCCGCGCTGTACGGGCTGGTCGGGGGAGTGCCCGCCCTCGCGCTCGGAGCCGCCGGCGCTCTCGCGCTCGCCTACGTGAGCGCCTGGGCGCTGGTCCGGCGCGCCGAGGACGAGGCCCGTACGGCGGCCCTCGGCGTCGAGCACGGCGCCGGGCGGGCGGGGGACCTCGCCCCCGGCGTGGGGGCGGAGGTGGAGGACCGGCTGCTGGAGCAGGAACGGGCCAACGTGGTCCCGTACACGGCGAGCGCCGAGCGCACCAGCCCGTTCGTGGGCAGCGGCTCGAAGATCAAGGAGATGGTCTGGCAGCCCATCGACGTGAGCCGGCCCGCCGAGGATCCCGCGGGCGGCGGCACACTGACCATCAAGCCCTTCGACGCCGTCGACCTGCACGGCTTCGTCGCCCGCGAGATGGAGCACATCGCCGGACTGAAGGGCCTGCGGGCCCGTAACCGGCTCTACGTCATAGGCGATCACGTCTCCTACGTCGGGGCCGACCTGCTCCCCGACCGGCTGCGCCGCCCGCGCGCCCAGATCCCCAAGCAACTCGTGCAGGCCGGGGTGGTCCAGCCGGGCGCCGGCATGCGCACCTACCTCAGCCTGGAACGGACCGGGGAGGGCGGCCGTGTCATCGTCTCCATGCACCTACGGGCCCGGCTCCAGTACCCCAGCCTCACCTGGGAGGTGGCGGCCTACGGGATCCCTCCGCTCCAGTCCCGCTTCCACCGGGTGCACACGCTGCCCCTGGGTGGCTGGGAGCGCTGGTGGAGCCTGTTCTCCTTCGCCACCGCCACCACCGGATCGGCGCTGCTCGGCGCCCCCGGACGGCTGGTCCGGCGGGCCTCGGCCCGCCGCGAGCGGGCCCGGTGGCTGGAGCGGACACGCCGCGAGATCGACCGGCGGCACCTGCGCTTCGACTACGGAGCCGTGGACAGCCTCCGCGAGCGGGTCTCGGACTGGCAGCAACTGGGCTTCTCCGAGCGGACCGACTCCCAGGACTTCCTTCAGCGGCTGCAGCAGGGCGTGCTGATAGCGACCGAACGGTTCCTCAAGGACCACCACGTCGACACCAGCTCCTACGACCAGGCGCAGCAGGTGATCAACACCCACACCTACACCTTCCAGGGCGACATCCACTCCAGCAACATCGGCGCCCACGGCACCGTCAACCAGGGCGGTCAGGCCCAGGCGGCGGGCAAGCCGGCCGGGCAACCCTGAGCGAGCGAGCACGAGGAGTACACATGAGCACCTACCACTTCCACGGGAACGTCTCCGGCCCCAACAACATCGGGGACCACGGCACCGTCAACATCGGGCAGCAGGACACCGCCGCGCAGACCCTGCGCCTCGCCGCCGAACTCGCCCGGTGGCTGCGGGCCGAGGGAGCGACGCGGGAGCGGCTCGACGCGGCCGAGGTCCTGCGCGGCGAGCTGGACCGGGCCGGCCAGGAGGGGCGCGCCGCCGAACCGGGCCTGATCCGGCGGTCGCTGGAGACCATCACTCTCGGGCTGGGCGCGGGCAGCACCGGTCTCGCCCTCGCCCAGGAGCTCAGCCGCCTGCTCGGCTGACCGGCCGCACCCCGGCGGCCCCGCCGCACCCGGCCGGGCCGTGTCAGCTCGCCCGTACGACCGCCCGCGCACCGCCGAAGTCCAGCTCCAGACCCGAACGCAGCGGCACGGTCTGACCCGGGGCGATCTCCTGTGTGCTGCCGTCCGCGCGGGTACGCGTCCACGCCGCCCCGGAACGGTTGGCCAGCCCGAACTTCCCCGGCCGCTGCGGGTGTTCGGTCAGCTGCGCCACCAGCGTGCCGTCGCCGTAGTCGTGCCGGGCCGGCTCCGGCGCCAGGTGGTGCGCCTGCACCCGTGAGGACCGGTGCAGCAGGATGTGGTGCTCGGTGCGCGGCGGAGGCGTGGTCAGTACCAGCCGGGGCGGCAGCACCAGCGTGTTCCCGCAGCTCCAGCAGGTGCCCGGGGTGGCGGACCGAGGCTCCGTCATGTTCTGCTTGCCGCAGTGGGCGCAGTCCACGACCGCGTCGAGGACCGCCCGGAGCGCGTCGCGCCACTGCGACTCCCGCACCCGGCCCGCCGGGTCGTGCAGGCCCCGCGTGAAGTTCCGTGTGAAGAGGTCGCGCAGGGAGTCGGGCACCACCGCCCACGTCGCCAGTACCGTGGCGTGCTCCGCGGGATCGGGAGCGTTGGAGCGGTCCAGCGGGTCGAAGAGGAACAGCGGGTCCTTCCCGTACAACTTGCGCTCCGCGGCCTCGTCGAAGCACCGGATCGACAACTCGCGCCCGCCCATCAACGGGTGATGGTTCATCAACAGCATGAACAGCAGCACGGACAGGGAGTGCAGATCGCTCTGGGTGCCGGGGGAGACCCCGTGCTCGCCGCGTACCAGCTCGGGCGCCATGAACGCCATCGTTCCCGAGATGCCCGTGCTGTCGCCCTCGACCACCGCGTTGTCGTTGTCGCAGACCAGCACCTCGCCCGTGGCCGGGTCGAAGAGCAGGTTCCCCCAGGAGATGTCCCGGTAGGCGATCCCGCGCGAGTGCAGAGCCTGGTACGCCTCGACCGTGTAGAGGCAGGCGGTGAGCAGGGCACGGATCGTGGTCCGCAGCTTGCGGCGGAAGAGCAGGGGCAGGCCCTTGAACCGGTCCGGGCGGATGTCCATCAGGTAGCCGAAGCCGCCGCGTCCGTCGCCCACGAAGTCCCGGGGCCACAGGAATCGGTCGTCGTCGAAGCCCCGGTCCACCAGCTGGCGGACGATGTCCTCCTGCTCCGGTGTCGCGCAGGCCGGGTAGTACCACTTGAGGGCCTGGTCGCCGGCCGGCGTGCGCACCCGGTAGACCTCCCCCTGGCCGCCGGCGCCGAGCAGGTCGAAGACCTCCACGCCCAGGCCGCTGTCGGCCATCAGCCGGGTACCGCTGTCGAGCATGCCGCTCATTCGTCACTCCTGTACGGGTCGGTCATGTCGGCCGGATCGGCCGGATCGGCGGCACCGGCACCGGCACCGCCGCTGCCGCTGTCGGGTGGCACCGCGCGCGGTTCGGTCGGGGCCGGTGCGGTGTGCCAGGCCGCGACCAGGGTGGTGTCGTCCCCCGAGTGCCGCGAGGCCTCGGTCAGCCACTGGGGCAGGACGGCCCGGACGCACTGCGGACCCTCCGCCGACAGCCGGTCGTCCAGTCCGGCCATGAACTGCCGGAAGCCGGTGTCGGAGGCGAAGCTCTTGGACAGCCCGTCGGTCGAGAGCGACACCAGCCGCGGCGCCCGCGCCGGGGCGGTCACCGGAGCCCAGTGCGTACGCACCCGCAGCCAGGCCTGCGGGGAGCACAAGGACTCCGTCTCGTCGCCCAGATCCGCCTCGTCCGGCGCGAGCGGTACGGTCACCCGCCCGTCGTCGGTCACCACGGCCAGCTCCCCGTCGCCGAGCTGCCAGGCCGCGAAGACCCGGGGGGTCAGCACCGCGCCGACGAGCGTGCTCCCGTACAGCACCAGCTTGTCCGTCGGGGACAGCCCGGGCTCCAGGTGCGAGCTGTTGCGCTCCCAGTGCCCGAGCGCCGTCTCCTGCCAGGCGCTGACCAGTTGACGCGGCAGCGTGTACTGGGCGTAGTTCATCAGCCAGGCCAGGCTGGGCGACCGCGTACCGTCCTGGGGCTCGGCGAGCGCGGCGAACTGCCGGGCCTGCTGGACGAACAGGTCCACCGCGAACCGGGACCCGAGATGACTGCGCGCGTGCGCCGCCGATCCGTGGCCGTCGGCCACCGCCATGATCAGGGGTTGCCCGAGGGTGCCGAGCCCCTCCGCGTCGTGATAATCCTGGTTGCGCGCCTTGTTCACGCCCTGGACGCTGCCCTGGAGCGTGTCCCAGAGCGGCAGCGGTCCGTGGCTCGTCCGCACGGGCCCGCTCACCACACGTCGTCATCGTCGTCGGCGAGCACCGGCGGGGCGTAGGGCGGCTGCTTCACGGTCGCGTCCCCGAAACCCGCCACCGGCTGGGAGGCCGCCTTCACCGCGGCCGTGGAGGCCCAGCGGATCGCCGCCGCCAGCTGCTTGGGACTGTTCGCGTCCAGCGGCTGGAGCTCGGGATTGCCCAGGAACTCCTGGAGTACGCCGCGGTCGGCGTCCGCGCCGATCGCGATCGCCACCCGGACGGCCTTTCGGCCCCACGGGGTCGCGTCGACCGCCCGCAGCCCCGCCTTCCAGTCGTCCGTCGGTACCCCGTCCGAGACCAGCGCCAGCACCGGCTTGAGCGCCCGCTGCGGCATCGGCGGGGTGTCCAGTTCGCGCGCCGCGAGCTGGAGGGCCTCACCGAGATTGGTCATCCCGTCCACCTGGACGTCCTGCCAGGTGAACTGTTCCACCGGCACCGGATCCTTGTGGTGCCAACGGGCCGTCGTGGAGAACGTCATCGTGCGCAGCAGTAGTTGGGCCGCCGGATTGTCCTGCGCGACGGAGAGCATCTCCGGAACCGCTTCTCTGATCGCGTAGTTGAGCTGGCCGATCTTCTCGCCCTGCATCGAGTACGAGCAGTCGATCAGCCAGATGAAATGGACGGGCCGGTTCGCCATCGGCCCGCCGGGGATGTCACTCACCGCGTGTCTCCTTCAACTTCCGGTCCATTGCGGGATGTACCGCACCAGCGCCGCCACCGCGGCGGCCGCCGTCATCACGACCGCCGACACGAACAGGACCGCCGTCATCCGTCGGCCCCGTGTGATCTGCGGGGTCATCATGGGGTGTCGCTCCTCTCCTCACCGTGCCCGACCCGCACGTCCCGCGCGGCTTCCGTGTCCTGGCCGGCCGGTGTGTCCGCCCGGGCCGCGGCGTCCGGGCGCTCCCGCCGGTCCCCGACGAGCCCTCCGACACGCAGCCCGGTCCGTGACAGCAGCCACAACACCGGCTCCGCCGCCCGCCGCCGCTCGCTGTCCAGGGCGCCCGCCCCGGTCGCGGCGCGGGCGCTGACCACCCAGTACCGGGCCGCCGCGAAGTCGTGGCCGAGGGCCCGGACCAGCTCGTCCAGCCCGATCTCGGCCAGCCACGCCTCCACCGGGTCCGTCGGCCGCGGCAGCGAGTCCAGCCGGTCCAGCGCGTCCCGCTTGGTCACCACCGTGGCCACCGGCAGCCGCCCGCGACGGCCGCCGAGCCCCTGCAACTCGCCGGTGAACCCCGCGTACGTCTCCACCGGCCCGAGATCGGCCGGCCGGGCCGCCTCCGCCCGCTCCGTGTCACCCGCGTGCAGGGCGCGGCGTACGACCGGCGCCGCGAGGACGTCGGTCACCAGCAGGACCCCGTCGGCGTGGGCGAGGTAGCCCTGGCCGCGGGTCGAGTCCGCGTCCCGGAAGGACTCGCCCATCGGGTCGTACAGATACAGCAGCCGACGCCGGCGGCCGTGCCCGACCAGCAGCATCAGGGCGCGCGGCTGCCCGCCCTGGGTCTTGAGGGCCCACCCGGTCCGGTCCAGCGACCGCCCCAGGGTGTTGGCCTCGCGGAGGTCGTCGGGGGAGGCGGGTTCGACCGTCAGCCCGGACTCGTGCGACCAGGACCGCAGACCGTCGAGCACCGCCGCCAGCAGCATCGTCTTCCCGGCGGAGGTGCCCCCGATCAGCGGGAGGTGCACGACCCGGGTGGTGCCGACGGCCGGCGGCAGGTTCCGGTCGCAGTGCGGGCAGCGGGCGGCGAGCCCCCGCCGCCCGGTCATCAGCGTGCTCGGCAGGGCCTTGCCGCAACGGCAGACGTGCCGCAGCGCGCCGAAGGCGCCGGGCCGCAGTTCGCGGTGGGCGGCGCCGCAGCCCGGGCAGAGGTGTACGGCCAGGGGGAACGGCCGGTAGCAGCCGGGGTAGGGGCACGCCATCCGGATGCCCCGGACCAGCTTCCACAGCCGATCGGCGGCCCGCCCCGCCAGGGTGGCGATCAGGGCGACCAGCGCGACCAGGGCGAGCTCCACGGCGAAGAACAGCGCGACGCCGGCCAGCAGGACCGAGGCCAGCAGCGCCGACAGCAGCGCGGCGAGCGCCGTACCGGGCGCCAACAGGCGCAGCAGCAGCCGACCGAAGGCGTTGTCGGCGAGCTCACCGGTCTGCCCGTTGCGGCCCTGCAGCAGCCGGCGGCGCACCACCAGGCCCAGCCAGTGCCGGGTCAGCAGGTACCAGAGGGTCAGCGCGGCGGCCTGTCCGGCGAACCGGGCGTCCAGCCACATCTGCCCCGACCAGTACGCGGGCCGCGCCGGTTCGGGACCGGTGTACGGGGTGATCCGCGGGTCGTGGCCGCCCGGCGGATCCGTCCGGAACGCCGCCCAGGCCGCCGACAGGGCCAGCGCCAGGAACCGCCACAGCCCGTACCCGAGACACACGGCGACCCCGACCACCCCGGTGAGGGCGCCGAGGATCCGCGCGATCAGCTCCGGATCCGTCACGTCGGCCCCCCGTCCCCGCCGGCCTTGCCGCCGCCCCCGGCGGAGCCGGAGCGGCGCCCCCCGAAGCGCTCGCGCAGGCGGCCGAAGGCACCCGGCCGCTGCCAGCCACGGAACTCGTCCGCCCAGCTTCCGCCCAGCCGGGCCAGCGACTGCTCCACCTCGGACAGTTCCGCCAGCGTCAGGCTCCGCACCGTCGGCCTCAGCACCCCGTCGAGCAGGTCCGTACGGGCCTCCTGCCAGGCCGGACCGGCCTGCGGCTGGGAGGACCACACCGTGAAACAGTCCGCGGCGTAGTCCGGATCCAGCCGCAGCCGGTCACGCACCGCCGGCGCGCGCGCCGCCGCCCGATAGGCGGCCAGCAGCTCCGCATCGTTGCTCTCGATCAGCGCCCGCAGCTCGCCGGCCGGCCGGTCCCCGGCCAGCAGCCGCGCGCACAGCGCCGCGTACGCGCTCTCCCGGGGCCCCGGCTCCGGATCCAGCGACCGCAGGTCCAGCACCTGGCGCACCCAACCCCCGCCCGCCGGGCCCGACCGCAGGTTCCGGGCCAGCTCCAGCAGCAGCAGCGACGGCCGCAGCCGTGCCGGGATCTCCTCCTGGAACTGCCCGAGGAGCTCCGGAGCCAGCTCCGCCGCCTCCACGTCCCCGGCCGGGGCCCGCACGGCCGCCCGCACGAGCAACTCCCAGGTCCCGGCCTCCCGGTGGACCTGCGCGCCGGCCGCCATCAGCACCAGCCCGGCCTCGCCCGCACCCGGCGGCTCCCCGTCCCACACCAGCCGCATCGCGGTCCGCAGCACCAACGGCTCCGCGTACAGCGAGACGCCCGACCGGGCCAGCAGGGCGTTCAGTGCCCCGACCCGGTCCGCGGCGGCGGTCGCCGGCGCCGTCGCGGCCTCGGCGCACATCCGCAGGTGCGGTCGGGCGTCGGACGCGGTCGGCCGGAGCGCGGTGCGTTCGAACAGCCGCCGCCCGGCGGCCGGATCACCCGCCGCGAGCGCGTCCAGCCGGTCGAGCACGAGGGCACGCAGCGCGGGCAGTTCGGCCAGCGCCGCCCGCACCCCCGGTCCGTACGCCCGCTCCGGATCGGCGAGCAGCGCCTGCGCCGACCGCCGTGCCACCCCGGGCAGCAGGTCGCTCACGTCCACCCCGAGCGCCGAGGCCACCCGCAACAGCCCGGCGCGATGCTCCGGTTCGGCCTCGGTGTCGCCCAGCGCCGCCCGCAGGCCCGGTTCCAGCTCCGCCGCGAGCCGGCCGCGGACGGCCGCGCCCAGGGCGCCCGCGGTGGGCAGCTCCGCGGGCGGCGCGCCGGTCCGGACCGCCTCGGTCAGGGTCAGGGCCACCAGCGGCTCGCACACCGCGGGCGGGGCCCAGCCGTCCAGCGCCGCGAGCAGCCGTCCGGCCGCGGCGACCTCCGCCGGGTCCCGGTCCCCGCTCGGGCGGCCCAACGCCACGGCCAGCGCGCGCAGTCGTACGGGGTCCAGCGCGTCCCGTCGGTCGGCGGCCCAGTCGGCGGCCGCGGTCCGGCCGGGGGAGGGCAGGGCGATGTCCTCGGCCAGGGCGAGCGCCGCCAGCGGGCCGGCGTCGTAGGGCCCGACGGACAGCCGCCGCACCTCGGCGACCAGATCCTGGCGCCGCGCCTGCCAGACCCGCGCGGCGGTGTCCGCCCACACGTCCGGCTCGAGGACGGCGGGTGCGGTGGACCGCGTGGAGTCGTAGACCCGGTAGCGGTGTTCCTGCCCGGCCAGGCTCGGCCCGTCCTCGGGCATCACCCCGATGATCTGCTGCCGGGCGAGCTGCGGCCGCCGGGTGTAGGTGGTGAAGGTGAGCCACTGACCCCGCTGGTGCGGCAGCACACTGCACGCGAGCATGATCCAGCGGGCCACCGCCTCGCTGTCCGCCTCCACGAGCACGATCTGCGGGGCGTCCGGATCCTCACCGAGCCGGCGTACATCGGCGAAGAAGGCAGCCAGCCAGGGCCCGCGGGCGGCGACGAAGGCGGCCAGCGCGGCCCGGTCGAGGCGGCCCGGCACGGGCACCGCCGCGAGCACGGGAGCGCCGGTCTCCGGGGTCGCCGCGGCCCACTGCGGCGAGCCCCAGGCGGTGATCGGCAGCTCGCCCACGGCCGGACCGGAACCGGCGGGCTGCGGCAGGTGCACCGCGTGCGCGTGGAAGTTGCCCCAGCGGCCGCTGTAGTCGGCGCCCGTGTACACCGAGCGCGCCAGCAGCCGGCTGCCGTCGGCCAGCACGTTCAGGCTGAGCGCCTGCGGGAAGGCGGCCAGCTCCTGCGGCCCGGGGCGCGACGGCGCGTCCCGCGGCGGCTCGTAGCCGATCAGCTGTTCCGCCTCGCGCAGCAGCGCGGCCGGCACCCCGGGGCTGACGGCCGTGAACCGGAAGCCGGAGCCGTCGGGACCGGGCGGCGCCGAGGTGTAGTGCAGTTGGGCGAGATTCATGAGTTCCCCTCGGAGCCGCTACGGCCACCCGTGCCGGCGTCGCGACCCCTGCCGGTGGGGCCGCCGGTGCGCGGCAGCAGCCCGCCCAGCCCCAGCAGCCACAGCAGCGGATCCTCCACACGCAGGGGCCGCGGCCCCGACTTCGGGGCGTCGGCCGGCGCGTGCGCGGGCGGCGCCGAGCCGAGCGACGACAGCCCGAACAGCGACAGCCGGGCGAAGTCCCGCTCCAACTGACGCAACAGCGCCCCCGAGTCCCAGCCGTCGAGGAGCGAGCGCAGCTCCTCGTGCACCGCCCGCCGGTCCTCCTCGTCCAGCGCCCCGGCGCCGTGGTCGGCATTGCGCAGCAGCGGCGAGTGCGGATCCAGCAGCGGCGTCAGCGAGTCCGTCTTGGTCACGGCCACCGCGACGGGCGTGGTGACCCGGCCGCGCGAGGTCCCCCGGCCGTGGGCCCGCAGCTGCGCGGCGAGGTCGGCGGCGATCTGCTGCGGCGGCGTCTCGATGACGGGCAGCGGCGGACCCTCGTCCACCGGCAGCCGGTCGCGCACCGCCCGCATCTGCAGCGGGTCCACGAGCAGGATGATCCCGTCGGCGGCGGCCAGGTAGTGCGTGTAGCGGTCCATGGCCTCGGCGTCGGCGAGGTCCTCCCCCGCCGCGTCGAAGAACACCAGCGCGGTGTGCCGGCTGCCGTCCCCGCGCAGCCGGCGCCGCAGGGGCAGGCTCAGCCGGTACAGCAGCGGGTCGTTGAAGCCGAGGGCCGCCGGTCGCGTGGCCTCCGGCAGCCGCAGCCGGTCGTAGAGGTCCTCGGCCAGCTCGCGGTCGCGGCGCTGGGTCTCGCCGCCCATCGCGGTGACCGAGGCCCCGTACGCCCGGCCCACCCTGCCGCGCAGCTCGTTGAGCAGGACCGAGACGTAGGTGCTCTTGCCGGAGGCCTTGGGGCCGAGCAGGGCGATGATCCGGGTGTCCTGGTCGCAGTAGTCGCTCGGGAAGTCGCTGTGGCAGCGCCGGCAGACCCGCACCGGGGTGGACCCGCCGCAGGCGGGACAGTCCGCGCGCGATCCGCCCCCGTACGGGGTCAGGCGCCGGCCGAGGCCGCGCGGGGCGGTGAAGACCGGGCCGCGCGTCTTCAGCGCGGGAGGCACGCCGGGGCCCATGAAGTCGGCCCATACGGTGTCGAGTTCGGCGGTGCACGGCTTGGCCCCGCGCACCCCCGTGGCGGCCATCTGGCAGCGGTAGGGCAGCCGGGCCGCCGGGGACCGGTCGAAGCAGTAGGGGCAGACGACGGAGGTCATGTCAGCGGACCACCAGGGTGGGGAGAGGAGGCTCTTCGAGCCGGACGGAGGCGGCGGCGCCGCCGAGGAGAAAACCGCGGAGGGCGTACGGGCGGCCGGGCGCGACCGCGGTGTCGATCGGGCGCTCCACCGTGCCCGTCCCGGTGCCCGCGGCCGAGGCCGCGAGTTCGGCCCCGGTCACCCGGCACACGACGGTGCCGCCGCTCGGTCCGCTCGGGCGCGGTGGCGTGCGGCCGCCGTCTCCGCGGGCCACGAGGACGAAGTCGGGGAGGTCCGGGCCGGGGGAGCCGCCGGGCGCCCGTACGGTCACCCGCAGGACGGCGGGCCCGCGGCGCAGGCCGCGCCGGGTGCCGGGCACCAGTGCGTAGGCGACGGCCACGTCGGCGGGCAGTTCGGCCCGCGCGTCGCCGCCGGGCGAGGCGAGCACGGAGCGGGCGCCGCGCGGCGCGCTGTGGGCCTCGACGGACAGCGCGGCCGGGGTGACCCGCAGGCGCAGACCCTCGCGCAGGAACACGCTGCGGGCCACGGCGAACGCGGTGCGCCGGCCGTCCTGGGTGAGGACGGCGCTGACGCTGCCGGCGGTGTCGGGCCAGTCGAAACGGACCTCGACCAGGTCGGGCGCGGCCCGCCGCAGCGCGAGCCCGGTGACCGGCAGGGGGGCCTCGACCAGGACGGAGGGTCCGGCCAGCGCCCGCGCGCCCAGCACGGACACGGCGGACACGGTGGTGAGCGTTCCCGGCGGCGGGTGCCCGACGCAGACCGGGTCGTTCGTGCCCAGGTCGTTCGTGCCCGGGTCGTTCGCGGTCGGTCCGGTCCAGCCGGGCTCGGTCCAGTCCAGCGGCGGCGGCACTTCGGCCGCCGTCAGTTCGGCCCGCTCGGCCGGTGCGGTGCCGGGCCACCGCACCAGCCGCACCTCGGCCCCGGTGCCACCGGACCGGCGGAACTCCACCCCGCCCGTCGCCCGGGCCAGGGCCGTCAGGGTGAGCACGGGCTCCGGCCAGGCGTGCACGGTGACCGGGACGGTCACGGCCGCCGACAGCACGCCGCGTTCGGCACCGCCCTTCGGGGCGTACCGGGCCCGCACCACCCACTCGTACCACCCGGGCGGCGTCCCTTCCACGCGCAGGCTCTCGCGCGGGCCCGCCCGCACCACCGGGGGCAGCGGGACGGGTCCCCGCGGCCCGGTCAGCGTGACCTCGCAGTGGGACGCGCCCGCCGGCGCCGTCCACGATGCCCCGATCCACCCGTTGCCGTCGGCGGCGGCCGCCTCGGTCACCGCCGGCGCGACCGACAGCGGGGCCGCGATCAGCGGCGGCCCGTCGACGCTGCCGTCGGCCCGCAGCGGCAGCGCCACATGACGGATCTCCACGCCGATCCCGGCGCCACCGTCCAGGAGCACGCCGCCGACGGGCCGCCCCGGCACCTCGGCGAGCGGGGCATCGGCGGGCTCCCCGCGGGTCAGCCGCACCACCCGCCAGCGGGTGTCCCCGAAGTCCCCGCCCGGCCAGCGAAGTTCGACGCCGCCGGGGACGAGCACGGACCGCGGCGGACCGGGGTCCCCGGGATCGGGTCGGTAGGTGCGGACCAGCCCGCGGATCGCGCGCGGGCAGTCGCCCGCCAGCGCCGCGGCCTCCTCGTAGTGGAGGCAGGCCCGACCCGGATCCCCCTGTTCCTCGGCCCTCCGGGCCACCGCGAGCGCGGTGTCGGCGGCGGTCGCCCGGGCGGCCACTTCGGCGAGGAGGGCCGCGAGCGGCCGGTCCTCGCCCGCGGGCGGCAGCAGGGCGGCCCGGCGGGCAGCCGAGCGGATCCGGTGCGCCGGCACGTCGTCGGGCAGGGCCTCGGCGGCGGCCCGCTGCGCGGCGTCCAGCCGGGCCCGCCGGGCGGCGGCGTGGACCAGGGCGGCGGCCTCGGCCGGGTCCACCCCGAAGCCGGCCGCGGTGGTCGGCAGCTGCCCCTGGGGATGGTCATGGAGCAGATGGGTCAGCTGGTACAGCAGGACCCGGCGCAGGGCGGCGGGGTCCGCGTCCTGGATCGCGGCCAGCCGCTCCAGCAGCCAGGTCGCGGCCGGCTCCGGCCGATCCCGGCGCAGCGACCGCAGCACCTCGGCGCCCACGTGGCGGCGCCGACCGGGGCCGGTGACGGCGAAGACTCCGTCGAGGACCCGTAAGCGGCCGCCGGGCGGGATCAATAACTCGCCCAAGTGGCTCGATCCGATGGTCTGTTGTGCGGTGAGCAGTTCCCCGTACCCTCCCACGAGCGGCGACAGCGGCAGGCCGGAGAGCGCACGGGGCAGCCCGATGGCATGCCCGAAATCGGTCCCGGCCATCCGTTCTGCGCCCCCCGTGCAGTGTCGTGGGAGGTCATTTCAGCAGATACGCAGGTCGTTCGGGAGCTCTTTCCGTTCTCCAGGTGTACGGCGCAGTGTCACGAAGTGATCTCCGGCCGGTACCCCGGGACCGCTGTCCTTGGGGCGCCCCTCGACTCCCCCCTCACCGCAGAGGTCGTCACCCCATGGCAGAACTCAACCGTCGCAGGTTCCTGCAGATCGCCGGTGGCACCGCCGCCCTCACGATGCTGAACGACAGCATCGCGCGGGCCGCCGCCATCTCGGCGCAGGGCACCACCGGAACGATCCAGGACATCGAGCACATCGTCGTCCTGATGCAGGAGAACCGGTCCTTCGACCACTACTTCGGCGCGATGAAGGGGGTACGGGGCTTCGGCGACCCGCGGCCGGTCCTCCAGGACAACGGCAGGTCGGTCTTCCACCAGTCGAACGGCACGAAGGACATCCTGCCCTTCAACCCGCAGATCCAGGACCTCGGCATGCAGTTCCTGGAGGGGCTCAACCACGACTGGACCGGCGGCCACCAGGCGTACAACAACGGCAAGTACGACAAGTGGGTCCCTGCCAAGACGGCCACGACCATGTCCTACATGACCCGGAACGACATCCCGTTCCACTACGCCCTCGCCGACGCCTTCACGGTGTGCGACGCCTACCACTGCTCCTTCATCGGCGCCACGGACCCGAACCGCTATTACATGTGGACGGGCCACACGGGCAACGACGGGACCGGCGGCGGCCCGGTCCTCGGCAACCAGGAGGCCGGCTACGGCTGGAAGACCTACCCCGAGCGGCTGGAGTCCGCCGGTGTCTCGTGGAAGGTCTACCAGGACATCGGCGACGGCCTGAACGCCGCCGGCTCCTGGGGCTGGATCAACGACGCCTTCCGCGGCAACTACGGCGACAACTCGCTGCTGTACTTCAACACCTACCGCAACGCCCAGCCGGGCAGCGCCCTGTACGAGAAGGCCCGCACCGGCACGAACGTCAAGGCGGGCGACGGCTACTTCGACCGGCTGCGCGCCGACGTCGTGGGTGCCACCCTGCCCCAGGTCTCCTGGATCGCCGCCCCCGAGGCGTTCAGCGAGCACTCGAACTGGCCGACGAACTTCGGCGCCTGGTACATCTCGCAGGTCCTGGACGCGCTGACCGCGAACCCGGCGGTCTGGGCCAAGACCGCCCTGTTCATCACCTACGACGAGAACGACGGCTTCTTCGACCACGTGGTCCCGCCGTACCCGCCGGCCTCCTCCGCCTGGGGCCTGTCCACGGCCGACGTGTCCAAGGACCTCTACGCCGGGGGCGGCGGCTACGCGGCCGGACCCTACGGGCTCGGCCCGCGCGTCCCGATGATCGTGGTCTCCCCCTGGAGCAAGGGCGGCTACGTCTGCTCCGAGACCTTCGACCACACCTCGGTCATCCGCTTCATGGAGAAGCGCTTCGGCGTGCAGGAGCCCAACATCTCCCCGTGGCGCCGCGCCGTCTGCGGCGACCTGACCTCGGCCTTCGACTTCACCCGGGCCGACGCCGCGCCCGCCGCGCTGCCGTCCACGGCCGGGTACGTCCCGCCGGACAAGGACCGCCACCCCTCGTACCACCCGACCCCGCCGGCCACCGGCACCCTGCCCCGGCAGGAGGCGGGCGCCAAGCCGACCCGCGCGCTCGGCTACAGCCCCTACGTGGACGGCGCCCGCACCACCTCCACCGGCAAGTTCACCCTCACCTTCGCCTCCGGACCGACCCTGGGCGCCCACTTCCACAGCACCTCGGGCAACCGGACGGACGGCCCCTGGCCCTACACGGTCGAGGCGGGCAAGACCCTCTCGGACACCTGGTCCACCAGCGGTTCCACCGGCAACCAGATCAACCTCACGGTATGGGGCCCGAACGGCTTCCTGCGCACCTGGAAGGGCCCGACGAAGAAGGCCGGCCCCGAGGTCACGGCCCGCCACCAGGCGGCCACCGGGAACCTGGCCCTGAGCCTGACCAACTCCGGGACGGCGGCCGTCAACCTCACGGTGACCAACACCTACGGCGGTGCGCCGCGGACCCTCCGGGTGGCGGCCGGCGCGACGGTCCCGCACACGGTGGACCTCGCCGCCTCCGGCCGCTGGTACGACGTGGCGGTCGTCTCCGACGCCGACACCACCTTCCTGCGCCGCTTCGCCGGACACGTGGAGACCGGCGCGCCGGGCGTCTCGGACCCGGCGATCAAGACCGTCTGATCCGGTCCTCCGGTGCGCGCAGCAGCCGCCGTTCCAGGACCGGGAGGTCCGCGGGACGGTGGCTGCGGGCGTACCGGAGCAGAAGGTCCCGCGCGGTGTCCGGCACCCGGCGCCGCTTCGGGTGCCGGGTGGTGAACTCCTCGCTCGCGAAGAACCGTACGGCCCCTTCCAGGCCGGCGCGGTCCGTCTCCCGGACGGCCCACGCGAGTTGATCCGTGGGCGTCCCGGCCAGCAGCCGGACGGGGGCCCGTTCCGCGAGGAGCCACGCCGCGTCGCGGGGTTCTTCCCGTACGGCGCCCAGCCAGCCGAACACCACGGCCGGCGGCACCCCGTGCGTGGGGCCGGGCGTCGCGCCACGGGCCAGGTCGGCGGCGTACCCACGCAGTGCCGCGGGGGCGGCGGCAGCCCACCGGTCCCGGTGCCGGGCCGGCAGCCCGGCGGGGTCCAGCGGATCGAACAGGGGCCGGAGCGGACCGGTCGGCGCGGCGGACCTGATCCGCTCGCCGCCGGCCTCGTACAACGCGACCCCGCGGTCCCCGTGGCACATGCAGACGAAGTCGGCGTGCGGCTCGCCCTGCGGCCACAGGGCGAGCACCTCCGCGATCTCGGCCCGGTCGAGGACCTCGTACGCGTCCGGGTGGTCGGGATGGTGCGGGCGGTCGGCGGCGATCCGGGGGGCCGTGACGGCGATGCGCACCGTGCGCGATGTCGGCTTCACGGTGTGATCGTAGACCCGGTGGGCAGAAGGTACGGGTCCGTTTTCGTCGCCCCGTCACCGAGGGAGAACGCATGGCCATCGCCCACCGCAGGATCGGCACCGGACCCGTCCGCGTCATCGTGCTGCACGACTGGTTCGGGACCTCCGCGAACTGGGGCTCCGTACTGGACCACCTGGACCCCGAGGGCTTCAGCTACGTCTTCCTCGACTACCGCGGCTACGGCGACCGCCGCGACGTCGCCGGCCGCCACACCCTGGCCGAGATCGCCGACGACGTCCTCGAACTCGCCGACCAGCTCGGCTGGGACACCTTCTCCCTGCTCGGCCACTCCATGGGCGGCAAAGCGGTCCAGCAGGTCCTCGTCCGCGCCCCCGAGCGGGTGGAGAAGCTGATCGGGCTCGCCCCGGTCCCGGCCGCGCCCTACGCGATGGACGACGCCACCCACGCCCTCTTCCACGGCGCCGCCACCGACCCCGAGAAGCGCCGCGTCATCCTCGACCTGGTCACCGGCAACCGCGTGAGCCGCCACTGGCTCGACCGGATGGTCGCCCACTCCCTCACCGTCTCCCGCCCCGAGGCCTTCGCCGGCTACCTCGCGAGCTGGCAGCCGCTGGACCTGTCCGCCGCCGTGAAGGGCAACACCGTCCCGGTGCTCGTCCTCGTCGGGGAGTACGACCTCGCGATCACCCCGGATGTGATGCGGGACACCTGGCAGGCCTCGTACCCGGACTGCAGGATCGTGACGGTCCCGGGCTCCGGCCACTACCCGCCGCACGAGACCCCCGTGGCCTTCGTCACCGAGGTGGAGGCCTTCCTCCGGATCTAGTGCCTGACCGGAGGGGCAAAAAAATCCCGTGGGGTACGAGGAGACCTCGTACCCCACGGGATCGACAGGGTGAGTGACGGGACTTGAACCCGCGGCCACCTGGACCACAACCAGGTGCTCTACCAACTGAGCTACACCCACCACGAAGGGCGGCGGACCGCCCGTTCGATGTGCAAGCACAGCATAGCCGATCAGAGGGGTGGTCCCGCGACGCCTTATCGGGCGACGGACCTGCTTCCGGCCAGGCCGGAAGCCCGGCCGGAGGAGTCGGCGGCGGCGCGGGCGACGGCGGCCGCGGCGAGTGCCCGCACGATCGGGTGCGCCCTCGACCCGTCGCCGTGCAGCTCCGGCTGGAACAGCGTGGCCAGGAAGAAGGGGTGTCCGGGCAGCTCCGCGATCCGGACCTGACCGTCCTCGTCGTGCCCCGACAGCCGCAGGCCGCGCGCGGTGAGCTCCGGCAGGTGCGGGGCCGCGGGCCCGTACGAGCAGTAATAGCGCTCCATCGACCGATCCGCCCCGAGCGCGGCCTCGGCGAGCGAGCCGGGCTCGCACCGTACGAGGCCCTCGTGGCCGACGAGCGAGCAGGCGAGCGGCGCGATCAGCGGGTCCGCCGCCCCGGGGTCGTTCTCGGCGTGCGCGGCGCCGGCCAGCCCGCACACGTTCCGGGCGTACTCCAGCAGGGCGTGCTGGAAGCCCCCACAGGTCCCCAGGAAGGGAATGCCCTCCTCGCGAGCCACCCTGATCGCGGCCAGCGCCCCGGCCTCGTCGGCGTACGGGCTTCCGGGCAGCACCCATACCGCGTCGAAACGGGCCAGGACCCCGGCGGCCGCCTCGGCCCGCGCGTCGCCGGTGGGGATCCAGTAGCCGTCGAGGACGAGCCCGTCGCGGGAGGCCAGGGCGTCCAGCAGGAGCGGGATCCGGGTGTGGGACTTCACGTGCGGGGATCGGTCGCCGACGAGGGCGATCCGCGCGACCGGTGACGCGGGTCCGGTCACCGGGGTGGGTGCGGTGGTCATACCGACCATCGTGCGACCCCGCCCCACTTCAGCGCCAACGATGGTTCGCGCATCACCGATAAGCGATCCTGATGGCACCCTGCGGGGCATGGACCCGCACCTGCTCCGCACCTTCATCGCCGTGGCCCGGCTCTCCTCCTTCTCCGCGGCCGCCCGCGAGCTGGGCTACACCCAGTCGGCCGTCTCCCAGCACATCGCCGCACTGGAAGGGGACCTACGGGCCGAGCTGCTCACCCGCCGGCCCGTCGCCCCGACCCCGGCCGGGGCGCGGCTGCTGGAGCACGCCCAGCCGCTGCTGCTGCGGCTCGACGCCGCCCGGGCCGACGTGCTGCGCCTGGCCGCCGCCCCGCCCGGACGCGTCACCCTCGCCGCCTCCCCGCTCGCCGTCGGCCCCCGGCTGCTCGCGGCCCTGCCCACCACCGGGGTCACCCTGCGCGTGCTGCCCCCGGCCGAGGTACCCGCCGCCGTCGCCACCGGCGGCTGCGACCTCGGGCTCGTCGACGGCCTCGCCGCGCCGAGCGATCCGCTGCGGCTGCCCGACGTGGCCCCGCTCACCGTCACGGGCGCGGGGGAGGAGGAACTGGCCGTGCTGCTGCCGATCGGGCACCCCTTCGCCCGGCGGGCCTCGCTCCGGCTGGACGACCTCGCCGACGCGCGCTGGATCGACGCCCCGGGAGTGGGGCTGCCGCTCACCGCCGCCCGCGCCTCCGTCCGCTACGACGGCACCGACCTGCTCGCGCTCTGCGCACTCGCCGCCGCCGGGCACGGCCTCGCGCTGCTGCCGCGCCGCGTCGCGGAGGCCGCCGGGGCGGGGGTCGCCGTACCGCTGTCGGCCCCGCGCCTGGTGCACCGTACGGAGCTCCTCGCCCCGGGCGGTTCGTCCGGCGTGGCCGCTGCCCTCGCCGCGCGACTCACGGCAGGATCACCCGTATGACACGTGAACCCGCACCCTTCACGGCCGATGACTACGCCGCCCGGATGGCCGCCGCCGCCCGGACCGCGGCCGACGCGGGACTCGCCGGCCTGCTGATCTCCCCCGGCCCCGACCTCACGCACCTGACGGGCTACCGGCCCACCGCCGAGACCGAGCGGCTGACCCTGCTCGTGCTGGCCGCCGGGCAGGACCCGGTGCTCATCGTGCCCGCGCTGGAGGCACCCGACGCGGCGCACGCCCCGGGCGCCACCGCGCTGACGCTGCGGGACTGGGCCGACGGGAAGAACCCGTACGCCGTCACCGCCCCGCTGCTCGACTTCCGCGGCCGCTTCGGGGTGAGCGACAACACCTGGGCGCTGCACCTCCTTGGCCTCCAGCGGGAACTGCCGAACAGCTCCTACGCGCCGCTCACCGACTGCCTGCCCATGCTCCGCGCCGTGAAGGACGAGCGGGAGCTGGACCGCCTCGCCGCGGCGGCGGCCGCCGCCGACGCCGCCTACGCGCAGGTCCTCCACCTGCCCTTCGCCGACCGCCGGGAGAGCGACGTCGCCGAGGACCTGGCCGGCCTGCTGCGCGCGCACGGCCACTCCCAGGTGGACTTCACGGTGGTCGGCTCCGGGCCCAACGGGGCCGACCCGCACCACGAGGCCGGCGACCGCGTCATCCGCCGCGGCGACATGGTGGTCCTCGACTTCGGCGGCCTGCGCTTCGGCTACGGCTCCGACATCTCCCGGACCGTGCACGTCGGCGAGCCCACCGCCGAGGAGCAGCGGGTCCACGACATCGTCCGCGAGGCCCAGCAGGCCGGGGTCGCCGCCGTCCGTCCCGGGGTCTCCTGCCAGGAGATCGATCGGGCCGCCCGCGCGGTGATCACCGAATTCGGCTACGGGGACCGCTTCATCCACCGCACCGGCCACGGCATCGGCGTCACCACCCACGAACCCCCGTACATGGTCGAGGGCGAGGAGCAGCCGCTGGTCCCCGGGATGTGCTTCTCCGTCGAGCCGGGCATCTACCTGCCGGGCCGGTTCGGGGTCCGCATCGAGGACATCGTGACCGTCACCGAGGACGGCGGGCGCCGCCTCAACAACGCCCCGCGCGAGCTGGCCGTCGTGGAGTGAGCCTCACGGGGCCAGGACGACCGCCGTCTCGCCCGGAACGTGGATCCGCCCGTCGGGACCCGGGTGCGCGACCGGCTCCCAGGAGGCCAGCACCCGGACCCCGTTGCGGCCCAGCGCGATCGTCACCGGGTTCGGGGAGAGGTTCACGGCCACCCGGACGTCACCCCGCCGGAAGGTGAGCCAGCGCCGCTCCTCGTCATGGGCGACCCGGACCGCCGCCAGGTCCGGGTCGCGCAGGTCGTGATGGGTGCGGCGGAGCGTGATCAGGGTGCGGTACCAGGCCAGCAGGCGGGCGTGGTCGCCCTGTTCGGGCTCGGCCCAGTCCAGGCAGGAGCGGTCCCGGGTGGCCGGGTCCTGCGGGTCCGGGACCTCCTCGGCCCTCCAGCCGTGCGCCGCGAACTCCCGCCGGCGGCCGGACCGTACCGCCTCGGCGAGCTCCGGGTCGCGATGGTCGGTGAAGTACTGCCAGGGCGTCCTGGCGCCCCACTCCTCGCCCATGAACAGCATCGGCACGAACGGTCCGGTCAGGGCCACGGTCGCGGCGCACGCCAGCAGTCCGGGGGAGAGCGAGGCGGAGAGCCGGTCGCCGAGCGCCCGGTTGCCGATCTGGTCGTGGGTCTGGGTGTAGCCGAGGAAGCGGTGGGCCGGGGTGCGGCGGTGGTCCACCGGGCGGCCGTGGGTGCGGCCCCGGAAGGAGGACCAGGTCCCGTCGTGGAAGAAGACCCGGGTCATGGTCTTGGCGAGGGCGCCCAGCGGGGCCGCGGCGAAGTCGGCGTAGTACGCCTGGGATTCGCCCGTCAGCGCACAGTGCAGGGAGTGGTGGAAGTCGTCGTTCCACTGGGCGTGCAGGCCCAGGCCGCCGGCGGCGCGCGGGGTGGTGGTGCGCGGGTCGCAGCGGTCGGACTCGGCGATGAGGAACAGCGGCCGGCCGGTGTCCGCGGCCAGCGCGTCGACGGCCGCGGACAGTTCCTCCAGGAAGGTCAGCGCCCGATCGTCGGCCAGCGCGTGCACGGCGTCGAGCCGCAGTCCGTCGATCCCGTAGTCGCGCAGCCAGGCCAGGGCGCTGCCGATCAGGTACGCGCGCACCTCGTCGGAGCCGGCCGCGTCCAGGTTCACCGCGGAGCCCCACGGAGTGTGGTGGGTGTCGGTGAAGTACGGGCCGAAGGCGGGCAGGTGGTTGCCGGAGGGGCCGAGGTGGTTGTGGACCACGTCCAGCACCACGCCCAGCCCCGCCTCGTGCGCGGCGGCCGTGAAGCGGGCCAGGCCGGCCGGGCCGCCGTACGGCTCGTGCACCGACCAGGGCGCGACCCCGTCGTACCCCCAGCCGTGCCGGCCGGAGAACGAGCAGACCGGCATCAGCTCCACGTGCGTGACGCCGAGGGCGGTGAGGTGCCCGAGCCGGGCGGCGGCCGCGTCGAAGGTGCCCTCGGGGGTGAAGGTGCCGATGTGCAGCTCGTACAGGACCGCGTCCTGAAGGCGGGTCCGCGGCGCCGGCGCCGACCGTGGGGCGAGGGCCTCCAGGTCGACCACCGCCGACAGGCCGTCGGGTCCGTCGGGCAGCCGTCGTCCGCGCGGGTCCGGCCGCGGGCCGGCGCCGGGCCCGTCGCCGTCGAGCAGGAATCCGTAGCGACTCCCCTCGGCGGCCGGGGCCTCGGCGGTCCACCAGCCGTCCCGGTCCGGATCGCGTGCCATGTCGTACGTCGCCCCGTCGAGCAGCATGGCGACGTGCCCTGTCAGTGGTGCCCACACCTCGAACTGCACGGAGGGTCCCCTCGTCGGCGGCGGTGTCCAGCATGCGTATCGTGCCCATCATTCCGGGCGTGGCGGAGGAGTTCTGGACACTCCGGCCCCGACGGGCCGACAATCACCCTGTGACGTCCAGTTTCGAGATTCCCGCCTTCCCCGCGCCGCGGCTGTCCGACGCCGAGCGGGACCGGGCGCTGGGCCAGCTCCGGGAGGGCGCTGCCCTCGGCAAGCTGTCCCACGACACCTTCCTGCGCCGGATGGAACTCGCCCTGGTCGCGCGCCGCTCCGAGGACCTGGCGGTGCTCACGGCCGACCTCCGGTCCCGGGACGCCGCCGAAAGCCCGTGGACCCGTCGGCTGTTCGGCTGGGTCGGCCGGGCCTCGGCCGTCTCGCTCGGCGTGCGGCGCGCCTGGAACGCGGAGCGCCTGCCCAAGCTGCTGCTGCCGCACCCGAGCGCGGCCGCCCTACGGATCGGTCGCGACCCCGGCAACGGGCTGCGGCTCAGCCACGAGACGGTCTCCCGCGTACACGCGGAGCTCAGCCTGCGCGGCGGGGCGTGGGTGCTCACGGACCTCGGCTCCACCAACGGGACCACGGTCAACGGGCACCGGGTGACCGGCTCCGCCGTGGTCCGCGACGGCGACCAGGTCAGCTTCGGGAACATGACCTTCCGGCTCTCGTCGAGCTGAGGGCCACCCGCGCGTTCCCGCGCGTTCCCGCGCGTTCCGGAGGGGCCCCGCCGGTCCGTCGGCGGGAGCGGGCACGCAGGATGGCGGTCATGGAACACACCGACGTCACCGCAGACACGACCGTCACCGCTGACACCCCCGTCCCGGCCGACACCTGCGTCGTCCGCCGCGCCCGCGTCGGGGATCTGCCCCGCCTGGTCGAACTCGTCCACGAGCACGTGGCGTACGAGAAGTCGACGCCCCGCCCGGACGACCTCGCCGAGCGCCTCGGCCCGCAACTGTTCGCCGAGGACGCCCGGCTGTGGGTGCTGCTCGCCGAGACCCCGGACGGCACGGTCGCCGGATACGCCGCCTGCTCCGCCGAGTTCGCCTTCTGGGACGCCCGGCACCACCTGCACATGGACTGCCTCTACCTGACCGAGGAGGCCCGCGGTCACGGCCTCGGCACCGCCCTGATGGACGGGGTGACGAGCCTGGCCCGCGCGCTCGGCCTCGACCAGGTCCAGTGGCAGACCCCCGACTGGAACGAGGGCGCGATCCGCTTCTACGACCGCCTCGGCGCCACCGGCAGCCCGAAACTCCGCTACGCCCTCGCGGTGGAGGCGACGCCGTTCACGCCGTGAGCAGGCGAAGGCCCAGATCCGCCGCGTCGAGGCCGGCGAGGTCGCCGTTGCGCTCGGCCCACCGGCCGGAGGCGAGGTCGTCCCCGAGGCTTCGCACGGCCCGCCGCTCGGCCTGCGGCCCGACCCTCGTCCACACCGACATCGCACGGCGCACGTGATCCTCCAGATACGCCCCCGGTCGGCGCCAGTACGCCTCGAACAGGCCGTCGGCGCAGTCCCACGGGACGGGCACCGGCTCGGCGCGGGCGCCGATCGCGTCGGCCATCCCGGCGAGCGAGGGAAAATCCGCGAGGACGCCGGCGAACTCGGGCAGGTAGTCGCGGGTGAGCCAGAACCGGTCCTGCCATCCGGGCTCGTCGGTGTCGAAGGTGAGCACCACCACGCGGCGGGCCACGCGCCGCATCTCGCGCAGCCCCGCCATCGGGTCCCCCCAGTGGTGAACGGTGGAGACGGCCATCGCGACGTCGAACGCCCCGTCCGCGAACGGCAGGCTCTCGGCCGCGGCGGCCACGCACGGCGCCGCACCGGCGGGGCGCTGCTCCCGCATGACAGCCGACGGCTCCACCGCGGTCACCTCGCGGTCGGTGGGCTCGTAGGAGCCGGTGCCGGCCCCGACGTTCAGCACCGTGCGCGCGTCCCCGAGCGCGTCCCAGATCTGTGCGGCGATCCGCGGCTCGGTACGCCGTGTCGCGGGGTAGGCGCCGCCGATCGTGTCGTACAGCCGTGCACCGAGCACCTCGAGTTGCTCCTCCGGTGTCACCTTCAGTCCCTTCGCCCGTGCTGCCAGTTCCCTGTCGATGGCCGCCACCATGGCCTCGGCCCGATCCCGCCGCTCCAGCAGCAGGCCGCGCAGGCGGCGCAGGTGCGCCGCCGCGTCGGCGGACGGGTCGCCGACCAGTTCGGCGACCTCCCGCAGTCCGAAGCCCAACCGCCGGTAGGCCAGTACCTCCCGCAGCCGCTCCATGTCGTCGACCGAGTAGGCCCGGTACCCGGTCGCGGTCCGTGCCGACGGCCGGACGAGCCCGATGGCGTCGTAGTGATGCAGCGTGCGGACGCTCACGTCGGCCAGTTCGGCCACGCGTCCCACGGTCCAGTGATCGTCCATGGCCCCGACTGTGCCGCCTGACGCCACGTGAGGGTCAAGAGCCGCACGCGCGGGCTCGCGGTGGAGCCACCCGTGTCCGGTTCCGTGGCGTTCCGCGGCCGTTCCGCTTCCCGACGGTTTCCCGCCGGCCGCGACGCGTCGGACGGTGGGCGCGGGCGCGCACCGTGCACTTCCGTGCGCCCCCTTGTGCTCCTTCGGCGCGGAGGGCCACCGCCGTACGGTTCCGGGCTATGAGCGGATACACGATGGAACCGGCCACGCCGATGGAAATCGGCCCCCGCGTACTGCCGCCCTCCGACCGGTGGTCCCCCGCGCTCGCGGTACCGGCACCGGTCTGCCGTTTCGAGAACTTCCTGGGGGCGGAGCGCGCCGCGGCCCTGCTGGAGTACGCGACGGCGCGGGAGGAGGACTTCACGGCGGGGACCGTCCTCGACCCCCTGACCGGACAGGTGTCCCGCAAGGGACGGGACTCGCTGGTCCTGCCCGTGACCAGCGAGGTGTTCAGCGCGCACCTGGCGGACTGTCTGCCGCTCGTCCAAGAGGTCCTCGGTCACCGGGCCGCTCTCGCACAGTCGTTGACCGTCCTGACGGCACACGGCGAAGGCGGCCACTTCGGCATCCACACGGACGCCTCACGCGTGCGGGACGTGAGCCAGGCGCTGTCCGCGGTGTACTACCTGCACCGCACCCCCCGAGGCTTCGGAGGTGGCCAACTCCGGCTGTACGACACCGTGGTGGCCGACGGCCGGGCGCGACCGGGGGAGTCCTACCGCACCGTCGAGCCCGAGCACGACACCATCGTCTTCTTCCCCTCCGGGGCCTTCCACGAGGTGGTGCCGTCCACCTGCCCGAGCGGGCTTTTCGCCGACCACCGGTTCACCCTCACGACCTGGATCTCCGGTGAGGAGAGCACCGCGGTCCCGGACGCCCACGGGCCGGACGTCTGGCGGTGGCTGGCGGACGCCGCCGAAGGCACCCGCCCGCTCCACGAGGCCGCCGAGGACCACGACGGTGCCAGGCCGGTGACCCTGCCGCCGCCCGGCCCCGACACCCGCCTGAGGCGCTGAGCCGTCCGAAAGGGTCGACCTAGGGGGGAGGAGCCGCCCCAGGTCGGCTCTGCCGACCCGCCGCCACGAGACGGTCGTAGGCGGCCAGGACGGTCCGGGACTGGTGTTCCACCTGGGTCGCCACCGGGACCCAGCGGGCCCCGAACCGGGCCGCGAAGTCCTCGCACCATCCGGTGACCAGCCGGTCCAGCCCGGGCGCGGACGGATGCCCCTGGGCGCGCAGCACCCGCAGGAGCATCGCGGCGGCGCGCAGCGACAGCCGGCGCCCGAAGGCGTCGATGCTGGCGACGTACGCCGCCGTGGCCTCGGCCGGGGCCACGGCCGTCCACTCGGCCGCGACCCGGGGGATCAGGGCGAGCGTCCAGTCCACCGCGCGCAGCAGCGGAGCCGCGTCCGGGTCCTCGTAGGGGGCGTTGTACGGGCGCGGGTCCTCCGGTACGCGGGCGCCGCCCCGGACCCCGGCGACGAGCGCGGCGTCGGTGGTCAGCCGCTCGGCCAGCATCCGCAGGGCGCCGCGCGGGTCCGGGTGCGGGGTCGGATCGTCCACCAGGTCGGAGGCCCACATGGGGACTTCGACGACGGCGGTCGTGCCGGCGTACCGGTGGGCGTGGTACCAGGTGCTCAGCCGGGTGTCCTCCTGGTGGAAGGCCCCGGCGGCCTCGCTGCCCGGTTGAGGGATCACGAAGATCCCGGGGCCGGGGGAGGGCCAGCCGGCCGCGTCCGAGGCCCCGTTCTCCACCGGGATGCGCAGGTCCGCGGCCGATTCGGCGAACGGCTCGGCGAGGCCAGGTATGTCGCGGGTGAGCTGTACCCAGGAACCGCCGAGGTCGGTGGCGTGCAGGGAGACCTGGAGGACGGGCCGGAGCTCGTCGATGAGCGCGGTCAGGGCCAGGGTCTCGGGCGGCAGCCGGTCCGGGGGCAGTAAGGACGGCGCCCACTCGGGCTGTTCGGGGCCGGGCGGCCGGAAGAAGTTCCGGTGGTAGTCCAGCAGCGAGTGGGGCAGGGGGGTGCGGTGCAGGTTCGCGCCGTCGGGGTCGGCGCAGAGCAGGAAGTGCCAGCCGCAGCCGGCCCGCGGCGCCGGGTCGTCGAGGACGCGCCGGGCGAGCGAGAGGGCGGTGGCGCCGCCGACCGGCTCGTTGGCGTGTGCCCCGGCGACGACGAGGACGCTGCGGTCGGCCGCGCGCGGGGCGCCGCCCGTCGCGGCGACGGACAGCACCCAGAGCGGCTGCCCGGCCCGGGAGGTGCCCGCCTGGCGGAGCCGGACCTCGTCGGGGTGTTCGTCCGCCAGAGCGCGGGCGGCGAGCCCGAGTTCCCGCGGTGTGGGGTAGCACATGTCACGGAGGAGAGTCACAAGGGATGCCATGCCCGCAGGGCCCGCCGCCTACTGCTCCCAGGGCTCCGCAGTTCCCCCGATCGGCGAGAAAACCCCTGGCCAAGGCCTGCGTCCCCGACCGGTCGGGGACGGCGCCGCCGACGGGATAGCCCCGGCCTACCGCTGGTGCAGGCCGCGACCCGCCAGGCCGAGGAAGGCCTCCCCGACCGCCTCCGACAGCGTCGGGTGGGCGTGGATGTGCCGCGCCACATCGGCCGGCTCCGCCTCCCAGCCCACGACGAGCTGGTTCTCCGCGATCATCTCCGACACGTGCGGCCCCACCAGGTGCACACCGAGCACCCGCCCGGCCCGCTCCGCGACCACCTTCACCATGCCGCCCTGCCCGTGCACCATGCCCTTGGCCACGGCGGTCAGCGGCATCGTGTTCACCACCACGTCGTACGCGGCCTCCCGCGCCTGCGCCTCCGTCAGCCCGACGGCGGCGGTCTGCGGGGCCGAGTAGGTCACCCGCGGTACCGCCGCGTAGTCCACCGGCGCGCTCGCCACCCCGGCCAGGGTCTCCGCCACCAGCAGGCCCTCCGCGAAGGAGGCGTGCGCCAGCCCGAGCGAGGGCGGCGGCAGCAGGTCGCCCACCACATGGATCCCCGGGACGGTGGTCTCCAGCCGGGACCAGTCGGCCGGCGCCACGAACCCCCTTTCGTCGGTGGCCGGTCCGCCCGCCGCGAGGTCCAGCCCGTCGGTCACCGGGACCCGGCCGACGGCCACCAGCAGCCGCTCCGCCCCGATCTCCCGAAGCTCCCCCTGCGAGGTGCGCACGGTGGCCCGGACGCCCCCGGAGGCGAGCCGCTCGACCCCCTCCAGCCGGGCCCCGGTCCGCACGTCGATCCCGCGCTTCCTCAAGCCACGCGCCAGATGCCGGGACACGTCCGCGTCCTCCAGCGGGACCAGCCGGTCCGCGGCCTCGACCAAGGTCACCTCCGCGCCCATGGAACGGTGGAACGACGCGTACTCCACCCCGATCGCCCCGCCGCCCAGCACCAGCACCGAAGCCGGCAGACCGGGCGCGAACAGGGCGTCGTCACTGGTGACCACCGTGCGGCCGTCCGGCTCCAGGCCGGGCGGCGTCCGCGGCCGGGATCCGGTGGCCAGCACGATCCCGCGGCCGGCGGTGAACTCCCGCCCGTCCTCGGTCCGCACCGAGCGGGGACCCGTCAACCGGGCTCCGCTGCGCACCACCCGTACCCCGGCGTGCTTCAAGTGCCCCTCCACGCCCCGGTGGTTGCGGGAGACGATGTCGTCGCGGGTGGCGGTCAGGGCCGACCAGTCGATCGACTCCACGCGCGCCCGGACCCCCCAGCGCTCCCGCGCCTCGGCCACGCCGTCGACGAGTTCCGCCGCGTGCAGCATGGCCTTGCTGGGGATGCAGCCCCGGTGCAGGCAGGTCCCGCCGACCTTGTCCCGTTCCGCGAGCAGGACGCTCAGGCCCAGGGCCGAGGCGCGCAGGGCGGTGCTGTAGCCGCCCGTACCGCCGCCGATCACGATCACATCCACTGCGCTGTCGTCGGTCATGCGGCCAGCCTGTCCCTCCCGTCGGGTCAAGTCCAAGGAAATGATCTTCTGAAGGTCATGCAGGATCTTTATGCTTCGCGGTCATGAGCCTGCGCCAGATGGAGTACTTCCTGGCCGTCGTGGAGGAGTCATCCTTCACCCGTGCCGCGGACGGTCTGCACGTCACGCAGCCCGCCCTGTCCCACCAGGTCAAGGCCCTGGAGCGGTCGGTGGGCGGCGCGCTGCTGGAGCGGATGCCCCGCGGGGTGCGGCTCACCCCCATGGGCCGCGCCTTCCTCCCGCACGCCCAACTCGCCGTCCGTAGCGCCCGTCAGGCCGAACGGGCCGCCCGCGCCGCCGCCGGAGTGGCGGGCGGCGAACTGCACATCGCCACCGTGCACGCGCTGGCCGTCGGTCTGCTCCCGGGCGTCGCCGCCCGCTGGCGGTCCCTGTACCCGGGGGTCTCCCTGGTGCTACGGGAGTACGGCAGCACCGAGGCGCTGGAGGAGCAGCTGGAGCGGGGTGTGGCGGACCTCGCGGTGGGCCCGGAGCCCCCGGGTTGGTCGGGGCCGCTGCTGCGGATCGGTCGGGAGGAACTGGTCGTCGTGGTCCCCTTCGACGATCCGCTGGCCAGCCGCACGGCCGTCACCCTCACCGAACTCGCCCACCGCGACTGGATCCGCTGCGCGATGGAACCCCTGGTGGACGGTGTCCTCGTCCTCGACCGGGCGTGCGGGGCGCTCGGCTTCACCCCGCACACGGTGCTGCGTACGGAGCACACCTCGACGGCGGTGCGGATGGCGGCCGCCGGGGTGGGCCTCGTCATGGCCCCGGCCCACATGGTCCACGGCGCCGTCGGCGAGGACTGCGTACTGCTCTCCCTCGACCCGCCGTGGCACCGCCCGCTGGCCGTCTTCTCCCGGGTCCCGCTGACCGGTGCCGCGGCCGCCTTCGCGGAGTTGGTCGGAGCCCGGTCCGCGCCGGGTCCGGGCCCGGGCGGGGGCGCCCGCCCCGCCGGGGGGGGGGGGGGGGGGGCCCGGGGGGCCGCCCCCCCCCCCCCCCCCCCCCCGGCCCGGCCCCCCCCCCCCCCCCCCCCCCCCGCCGCCGGGG